>CACHJZ010000004.1 GCA_902580275.1 uncultured Pelagibacteraceae bacterium
TCAATTTTGAAAGGAATTTCATTAATATCTAAATCAAAATTGAATTTCACGTCTTCTTTATTAATTTCAAAATTATATTTAATATCATCAATTTTCTCTCCAATTTGGAAGCTCCCAAAACCGTTAAACAATAATTTTTTGTCAGAATTAATATTAATAGTTTGATCTAAAAAAGTGATTTTATTATCAAAATTAGGAATATATTTTTTAATTTTAATATTGCTAGTTACATATTCAGCTTTTTTTAATTTAATATCAGAATTGAACGTTAAATCCGATATTTTGAATTTTTTAGATAAATTAAAATTAAAGTTATTTTTTGAAGATAAATGAATATTTTTTATATTTTCATTTTTAATAAACATACTTATTATAGAGGCAGGTATGATATTTTCTTTACTAGCAATAGTGCCCTCAACCGTATAATTTTTATTTTTTTTACTTATTAAAATTTTTTTTGCGAAAAGTTCTAGACCTTGATACTCAGAAGTCAGATTTCTCATTTGAATTTTATTTTCTGAATATCTCAAATTGCCTGATATTTTCTCTATTTTTTGCTTGTTAAAAATATCAATAGAAAGATTTTCAATGTTAGCAATAATTTCGTAATTGTCCTTTAAATCTCCATTTTCGTCAAAATTTAACCCTATGTAAATTTCTGCGTCTCCAGTTTTAATTATTTTATCAATTATTAATAATTGGGCGCTATCTTTATAAGATCGTCCAAGTTTAATAATTTTTTTTATTTGATTTTTTTTACTGTCAATAAATAATTTTTTAATTGCAAATTCTTTTGTAAAAAAAGATTTAATATCATAAGTTGTAGATATATTGCCTAATATTATTTTTTCACTGCCAGATGAAATCATTGGGTTTGCTGTTTCTATATCAATTGAAAGATTAAAAATGTTAAGTAAAATTTTTACATCATTAAGCTTTAAATTGATTGATGGATATTTTTCTTTAATTTTATTTTCAATATTCTGATTAAATTTACTAGTATTTATTCCAAAATAATTTAAGTAGAAAGTAAATCCAACAAACAAAATTAATAATGTATAGAGAGTTTTTTTTATCATTTAATTGTGCAATGAGTTTTCTAAAAAAGCGTCAATTTCACCATTTAATACCTTGTCAGGATCTGAGCTTTCATAATTAGTTCTATTATCTTTCACCAGTCTATAAGGGTGAAGAATATATGATCTAATTTGATGTCCCCAACCAATATCAGTTTTTTCACTTTCGAAATTTTTTGCTTCTTTCTCTTTTTTTTTTAATTCAAAATCGTACAATCTTGCTTTGAGCATTCTCATACAAGTTTCCTTATTTTTATGTTGGGATCTTTCGTTTTGACATTGAACTACTATTTTTGTTGGTAAATGAGTTATTCTTACTGCACTATCAGTTGTATTAACATGTTGTCCTCCTGCTCCACTAGATCTATAAGTGTCTATTCTTAAGTCTTTCTCTTTTATTTCAATTTCAATACTATCGTCAATTATTGGATATACCCAAACACTTGCAAAACTAGTATGTCTTCTTGCTCCGGAGTCAAATGGAGAAACTCTTACTAGTCTATGAATACCCGACTCTGATTTAAGCCAACCATATAAATATTCACCATGGATTTGAAGTGTAGTTGATTTTACCCCAGCCTCGTCACCTTTATGTTCACTTATAACTGTTGATTTATATTTTTTATTTTGTGCCCATTTCAAATACATTCTTTTCAACATTTCAGCCCAATCCTGACTTTCAGTTCCGCCAGCACCTGCGTGTATTTCAACATAGCAATCCAAAATGTCACTCTCATTTGATAAAAAACATTTAATCTGATTTTTTTTGCAATTAGATTTTAGTTCTTTACAATTTTTTAAAAGATCTTTGATTAATTTTTGATTATTTTCTTCAACTGCTAAATCATGTAGCTCAGACAAATCTTTAATTTCTTTTTGTGAAATTTTGTAGGATTTTACTAATTCCTCATAAAAATTTTTTTCTTGGATAATTTTTTTTGATAAAGTCTTGTCTTTCCAAAAATCAGGTTCAAGAATTTTTTTATTATTTTTTTCTATGATAGAATTTATATTATTTTTTTCAAAGAAACTCCTGTATTCTTTGATTTATTTTTTCAATTTCTTTTTTATATTTTATAAAATCATTATCCATTAATAAAACCTTAAAATATTATTATTATTTAATCTATTATTTAATATCACATTTTTATAATTTTGATCTAATTCTTTTTTTTTAAAAACTTCAATTATAGTTTTTTTTGAACCGAAGGACGCTTTTTTTCCAGTTATTGGGTCTATCACCATTAATGTAATATTTTCTGCTACCTTAAATGGTCTCGCGTCCTCTTTTTTTATAGCTGTTTTTACAAAATCTTTAAATATAGGCATCGCTGTTCTTGCACCAGTTTCTTTCTTTCCTAAAGATTTAGGTTTATCAAAACCTACATATACTCCAATGATTAGTTTTGAAGTATAACCTATAAACCATGTATCTGTATTTTTATTTGTAGTTCCGGTTTTTCCCGCAATGTCTAAATTTAAATCTCTTAAACCTTTTCCTGTTCCTCTTTGAATAGCGCCTTCGAGCATTGAAGTAATTTGATATGCAGTTTCTGGTGAAAAAATTTGTTCGAAGTTATCTTTTATTGTTGGATATTTGTCACTCAAATATGAAATTTGTTCACATTTACTACATTTTCTATTTTCGTTGTTTAATATAGTTTGACCCTCACCATCTTGGACTCTGTCAATCAAAATTGGTTTAACTAATTTTCCTCCATTAATAAAAGAAGAGTAAGCGGAGGTTAATTTTAATAAAGTTGTTTCTGCCGATCCAAGTGAGATTGATAAAAGTTCATTTGGATTTTCATAAATACCCAACTTTTTTGAGAAATTAATTATTTTTTTAAGACCTAAGTCCTGTGCGATCCTTACAGTCATAAGGTTTCTTGATTTTTCGAGTCCTGTTCTCATTGTTGAGAGACCATAAAACTTTTTACCATAATTTTCAGGTTTCCATAATTTAAGATCTTCACCTTGCTTTAAAACTAAAGGAGCGTCTAACACTAATGATGATGGTTGATAATTGTTTTCAAGTGCTAGTGCATAAATAAATGGTTTAAATGCTGAACCTGGTTGTCTTAAAGCCTGTGAAGCTCTATTAAATTCACTTTGCAAAAAACTAAATCCACCACTCATCGCTAAAACTCTTCCTGTATAAGGATCCATAACAACAATTGATCCATTAACCTCTGGTATTTGTTTTAACTCAAAATAGTTATTAATATTCTCTTTTATATAAATTATATCACCTGGTTTTAAATAATTTTTGCTTTTTTTTATCCATGAAATATCTTTTTGCCCGATGGAACCCTTTTTACCACTTTTCGTTTCAATTTGGACATCTAAGTTATCTACTTTTTTAACTATTGCTAATTCCCATCCAATTGATTTTTCTATCTTAAATTTGTCTAAACCCTTTGACCAATTTTTATTATATTTTTTATTTATAATTGGTCCTCTCCATCCTTTTCTCCTGTCGTAATTTATTAAACCTTGTCTCAATGCTATAGTCGATGCAGATTGAATTTCTAAATTTAGAGGAGTTTTTATGTTTAATCCTTTTTTATAAACTTTATCAAAGCCAAATTTCTTTATCACATCTTTTCTAATATCCTCAACGTAATATCTTGAGTCCTCTAAAAAAATTTTTTTTCTTTTTTTTAATTTAATTGGCTCTTTTATAAATGAATTATATTGAGTCTCAGTTATAAAATTATTTTCAAATAAATTCTTTAAAACTAAATTTCGTCTAAACTTAGCAAGATCTTGATTTTTATAAGGATTATATCTACTTGGGGCCTTAGGTAAAGCCGCAAGCATGGAAGCCTCTACATAATTTAAATCTGTAATTGGTTTGTCAAAATATTTAAGACTTGCTGCTGCAATTCCATAGGATCCACTCCCCAAATAAATTTCATTTAAATAAAGTTCTAAAATACGTTCCTTGCTTAATGCTCTCTCTATTCTAAAAGCAAGAATAGCCTCTTTAATTTTTCTATTTATACTTACCTCATTTGTTAATAAAAAATTTTTTGCTACCTGTTGAGTAATTGTAGATGCGCCCTCAAGCCTTTTTGACATAATAAGATTAGAAATATTATTTTTTGTAGCCCTTAATACACCTTTTGCATCAACTCCAGGATGATTAAAAAAATTTTTATCTTCAGCAGCTAAGAAAGAATTAATTATTTTAATTGGAATTGATGCATAAGGTACAAAAATTCTTTTTTCAGATGAGAAGTCATTAACAAGTTCGCCTTCTCCTGAATACACTTTACTTGAAACAGGTGCTTTATAATTCTTTAAAAATTTATAATCAGGTAGTTTATTGGAAAAAAACCACAAAATGGATATCACAAGTATTACAATTCCTAAAAAACTTGCACTTGATATAACTAAAATTTTTTTGATTAAATTGCTCATTTATGTTTAATTTATTTATCAAATTTGTTAATGTTAAGGCACCAGAATTTATAAAATTATTAAAATGAAAATAACAATCAAAATATTATGGAAAAGAATTTATACATTGATGCTTCGCATCCTAATGAAACTAGAGTTGTACTTAAATCAAATGGAAACATCGAAGATTACGAATACGAAAGTTTAAACAGTACACTAATCAAAAATAATATTTATTTGGGCAAAGTAAGTAGAGTTGAGCCCTCGCTTCAAGCAGCATTTATAGATTTTGGAAGAGAAAGACATGGTTTTTTGTCATTCAATGATATCCAATCTGATTACTATCAGATCCCCCAAAGTGATCTTGAAAGAATCAAGCACGAGGAAGAAAAGGCAAGGGAGGAATTAATTAAAGAAAGTGAGCAAGAAGAAGAAAAAAATATTATTGAAAACAAAGTAGACATTGATGATCTAGTTGAAAAAAAAACTGAACAAATTATATCTCCAGAAAAAAATTATGCTGAAAAAAAACATTCATTTAAAAGATATAAAATTCAAGAAGTCATAAAACCTAATCAAGTTATACTTGTTCAAGTTTTGAAAGATGAAAGAGGTATGAAGGGGGCTGCTTTAAGCACATTTATCTCTATAGCTGGAAAATATATTGTACTTATGCCCAATACACCAAAGGGAGGTGGAATTTCTAGAAAAATATTTAATCCTTCAGATAGAAAAAAAATTAGATCTATTCTTAATCAAATAAAAATTCCAAAAGAAATGGGCATAATAGTTAGAACTGCTGGTTCGAATAAAACTAAAAATGAAATAGACCGTGATCTTCAAAATTTAATAAAGGTATGGGAGTCTATTAAAGAGACGGCAATGAATTCTATTGCTCCTTCAATAATTCATAAAGAAAGTGAAATTATAAAAAGAACACTAAGAGACATGTACGATGAGGATACTCAAAATATAATTATAGAAGGTAATGAGGGTTACCAAAAAGCAAAAAATTTCATGAAGCTTATAATGCCAAATCATGTCAAAAAGATTAAAAAATATCGAGAAAAAATCCCATTATTCATTAAAGAAAAAATTGAACTTAAACTTAATGAAATATTTGAAACAGTAGTAAAGCTCAATTCAGGAGGATATTTAGTTATTAACCCAACTGAAGCATTAGTTTCAATAGATGTTAACTCTGGTAAGTCTATTAAACAAAAAAACGTTGAAAGCACAGCGTTGGATACAAATTTAGAGGCAGCTGAAGAAATAGCTAGACAAATAAAAATTAGGGATCTCTCAGGTTTAATTATAATTGATTTTATAGATATGATGAATTTTGGAAATAGAAGGTTAATTGAAAGAAAATTAAAAGAAAAATGCAGAAATGATAGAGCTAGAATTCAAATTGGAAGAATAAGTAGTTTCGGCTTGCTTGAAATGTCACGGCAAAGATTAAGGGAAAGTTCTATAAAATGGCAAATATCTTTAACAAATGAAACTCACGCACTGAAAATTATTAAAAAATTAGAGATTGAAGGTATTGATAATAAGGCAAAAATTATAGATTTATATATATGTGAACAAATAAGTATTTTTATCAAAGAAAACTTGAGTGAGAATTTAAAATTTATTGAAAAAAAAAATAAGTTTAAAATTAATATTATTATTGATAATTCTATGATTATTTCAGATTTTAAAATCGAGTATAAAAATAAAAGTAAAAAAATCCTAAATGTTTCGGAAAATATAACAAAACTTGAAAAAATATCTGATAAAAGTTTTGAAATTAATAATTTAGAAAAAGGGAAGAAATTTAAAAAAAGAAAATTTAAAAAGAAAAAATTTTATAAAAAAAAAACTAAATAATTCCCTTGTTTGAAGTAGATCTTCTGCCATAGATTACTTGATTTATTCTGCCAGCCAAATAAGAATGACGACCTGCAATTACTGATAATTTCATAGCCTCAGCCATTTTAGAGGGATTTTTTGCTCTTGCTATCGCTGTATTAACTAAGACACCATCACAACCTAATTCCATTGCCATCGCTGCATCTGAAGACTGGCCAATTCCTGCATCAATTATCAATGGTAGTTTGGTTTGTGACCTTATTATTTTAATATTAACTTTATTTAAAATTCCTAAGCCTGATCCAATGGGTGCAGCAAGAGGCATAATAGCAACAGCACCAACGTTTTCTAATCTTTTTGCCATTAATGGATCGTCATTACAATATACCATCACTTTAAATCCTTCTCTGCTTAAGACTTCTGTTGACTTTAAAGTTTCTATCATATCCGGAAAAAGTGTTTTCTTATCACCTAATACTTCTAGTTTTACCAATTTCCATCCACCAATTTCTCTCGCTAACCTTAGAGTTCTTAATGCCTCAGCAGAATTAAAACAACCTGCAGTATTTGGCAAATAAGTAATTTTTTTTGGGTCAATGTAATCCATAAGTATTGGTTTTTTTTTATTTTCAATATTAACTCTTCTTACTGCAACAGTTACAATACTAGCTCCAGATTTCTTTACACATTTTGCACATTCTTCAAAATTTTTATACTTTCCTGTACCCACTATTAGTCTAGAAGTGTATTTTTTGTTTGATATAATTAGATAATCTTTTTTTTTCATCTTATCCACCACCTATAAAATGAACAATTTCAATTTTATCCAGGTTCTTAACCTTTATTTTTCTAATTTTTTCTTTGTTAACAATTTTTTCATTTAACTCAATTGCAACTTTTTTTTCAGAAATTTTATATTTTGTAATTACTTCTTTTAAAGTCATTTTGGGCTTTATTACAAAATTTTTTCCATTTATTTTTATTTTTACTTTGTTTATTTTTTTCATAATATATAAATAATTAATGCCACATAGAATAATAATTATCAATGGACCAAATCTTAATTTATTAGGGGAAAGAGAACAATCGCAATATGGCAATTTAGCTTTTTCTGAATTAAAAAAAAGATGCTTAGATGAGGCTAAAATTCAAAAATTATCAATTGAATTCTACCAATCAAATATTGAAGGTGAAATTGTAACTAAAATTCAAGACTCAAGAAATGAGTACGATGGATTAATAATTAATGCTGCAGGATTTACACATTCCTCTGTTTCAATAAGAGATGCTTTGGATATAGTAAAAAAACCAAAAATAGAATTGCATATTTCAAATATTTACAAAAGAGAACAATTTAGACAAAAATCTTTAATAAGTGATGTGGTAACGGGCGTAATATGTGGTTTAGGTGTAAATGGTTATATTTTAGCCATAAATGCCATGCAAGAATTGTTAAAAAATGGAAATAGATAAAAAAGTTATAAAAAAATTAATAGATGCACTTGAAGATTTAAAAGAATCTTTAGATAAAAGTGGAGAAAAATTTGACAATTCTAATAATGAACAATTAATTGAAAAAAGTGAAAATCTAAATTTTAAGTCAGTAAAAAGTCCAATTATTGGAACAGCTTATTTAGCTCCTGAACCAGGAGCAAAACCATTTGTTGAAATAGGTAAAAAAATTAAAAAGGGTGACACTGTTATGATAGTTGAGGCGATGAAGACAATGAATCATGTACCATCATCACACGATGGAATTGTGAAAAAAATTTCAGTTGAAGATGGTCAGCCAGTTGAGTACGACCAAGAATTAATTCTAGTTGAATAATGTTTAAAAAAATTCTCATTGCAAATAGAGGAGAAATCGCCGTTAGAGTTATAAGAGCTTGTAAAGAATGGGGCATTTCTACGGTGGCAATTCATTCAGATGTTGACAGGGATAGCATGCATGTGAAATTAGCTGATGAGAGTGTGTGTGTTGGTCCTCATCAACCATCAAATAGTTATCTTAATATACCAGCAATTATGTCAGCAATAGAGTTAACAAATTCAGATGCAGTTCATCCAGGATACGGTTTTTTATCAGAAAATTTTAATTTTGCTAAAATACTTGAAGAAAATAAAATTAAATTTATTGGTCCTTCATCAAAATTAATTAAAATGATGGGGGATAAGATTCAAGCAAAAAAAATTGCAAAAGAAAATGGTTTGCCAGTAATAGAGGGATCAGATGGTGGTGTATCCGACATAAGTCAGGCTAAAGATATTTGTAAAAAAATTGGATTTCCAGTCTTAATTAAAGCTGCAGGTGGTGGCGGTGGAAAAGGAATGAAAATTGTTTATGATGAAACTAAATTTGAGGAACTTTTTTTAGCAGCAAAATCAGAGGCAAAAAAATTTTTTGCTAATGATGAGGTTTATATTGAAAAGTTTTTTCAGGATCCTCGACATATCGAAGTTCAAGTATTATCAGGTAAAAATCACACAGTGCATTTACACGAGAGAGATTGTTCTATTCAAAGAAGGCACCAAAAATTAATTGAGGAGACTCCTAGTCCTATACTTAATAATGAATTAAGAAAAGATTTATTTGATAAAACTGTAAATATGGTTTCTAAAATTGGTTACGAGGGTGCTGGCACAGTAGAGTTTATTTATGAAAATGGTAAATTTTATTTTTTAGAGATGAATACCAGAGTTCAAGTAGAGCATCCTGTGACTGAAATGGTTACTGGTATAGATATCATTAAGGAACAGATTTGGATAGCTTTTACTGGTAATACAGCTCTAAATCAAAAAGATGTTGTCCCAAGGGGACATGCAATAGAATGTAGAATTAACGCTGAAGACGCAAGTAAAAATTTTCAACCATCCCCAGGAAGAATCACAATGTGTCATCAACCATCTGGTTTTAGAACAAGAGTTGATGGAGCAATTTACCAAGGATATAAGGTAACTCCTTTTTACGATAGCATGATCTGTAAATTGATTTGCCACGGAAGAAATAGAGAAGAAGCTATTCAGAGAATGATGAGGTCACTTGATGAATTTGTAATTGAAGGTATAACAACTACAATTGATCTGCATAAAAAATTATTAAGCCATAAAAAATTTCTAGAATCTGATTTTAATGTTTCGTGGTTAGATAAAGATAAGGTTATTTAATGTATGCAACGAATTAACCACAAATCATATACAGGATGATCGAAAGTATTGATTGATGGACTTGAAGAAAATGTCCATCCATTAAAAACAAAAACTTCATCATTCCCAATATTTTTTAAATTCTTAACTTGCAGATAAGCAATTATTTCAGGATTATCATCAAATTCAGAGTTTTTACATTTTAGTGGTTTAATTGAAATATTTTTGAAAATTTTTTCCTCTCCAATTTTAATATTTATCGTATAATTTTTTGAACTTACCTTGTCTAAAACTTTTAATTCAACAAAATTCCCACTTAAATTTTTCTCATTAGAAAATAAATTATTTGCAAAGACTATTAGAAAAAAAAACACTAATAGATTAATCTTTCCAAGTTGAATATTTTTTCTTAATTTCATTGCTTTTTTTGTTTGGATGATATGCTTCACTAGTTCCAGTCATATTTGGAGAGTGCTTTTTTTGCCATTTATACCTGGTCGTATTTTTATTTAACTCTATCTTATTTTTTGTAAAATGAATCCAAGAAAACCATTCATTAGATATTTTTGATGCGTCAATCTCACCTTTGTAAATTACCCATCTTTTATTTTTTTTTGTATTTTGATAGTACTTATTTCCAAATTCATCTTGCCCAACAAACTTTCCGTTTAAAAAAGTGTATATTCTAGTTCCCAATGTTTGTTGATTCCACCAAACGAATATTTGTTTAAAAACTGTCAACATAAAAAAAAAATTTATATTCAATTCAAAATTGCAAAATTTACATTAGACTAAATTTTGAATTTGTATATACATAATTACTCAACGACTCAAATATAAAAATAAAATATGGCAAAATACTTAGTAGAAACTTATTATAATTGTAGCTTCAAAGTTACACACTATCTCGACGAGGTTAATGAAAAAGAATTATCAGATTTGGAAAAAAGAGATGATGGCAAGTTTGAAATAATAAACGTGAAGTTGGATAACAGAAAAACTAGAAGTTTATCTAAAAATAAAGATAAGAGTGAAAATCAAAATGAAATAAAATCTATTGATTTATCGTCTCAAAAATTAAAAAATGAAAATTTAATAAGTGAAAATAGTAAAAAATTTGTGAAAAATATTAATGATGGAATTAATAAAAGATTTGGAATGCCAGATAGAAGAAAGGGATATATTCAAAAAGCTACTATCGGTGATCATAAAATTTACCTTCATACTGGAGAATATGAGGATGGCAAAATAGGAGAAATATTTATTGATACTAGTAAAGAAGGTGAGCTTGTTAAGGCACTAATGAATAACTTTGCAATAGCAATATCTTTGGGTCTACAATATGGAGTACCCCTAGATGAATTTGTAAGTGCCTTCGTAGATACTAAATTTGAACCCTCAGGGAAGGTTTATGGAAATGACAGAATTTTAAGCGCTTCATCTATGCTGGATTATATTTTTAGAGAATTGGCAATTTCATATCTTAATAGAGAAGATTTGGCTCACACCCCCTCCATTGGTTCAAATTCGGATAAATCAGAGGGTGTCAGCTCAGATACAGATGGAGATGAACAAAATCAATTTTTGAAGATTGTAAAAGATATAACTAGTAAGGGCTTTGTAAGAAATGATTACAAAAAAAAACTTGTAGATCTGTCAGATATTAGAATAAATCTTAAAGGTAAAAAATAACCTATTTTTTTTTTGTAGATAAATTAAGTTCTTTCAACTGTTTTTCGCTTATTTCGGAGGGGGCATTCATCATTAAATCCTGAGCGTTCTGGTTCATTGGAAATAGGGTAACTTCTCTTATATTTTTCTCACCTGCTAATAACATTATTATTCTATCTATTCCTGGAGCAATTCCTCCATGAGGTGGTGCACCAAAACTTAAGGCATTTATCATTCCTTTAAATTTTTCATCAACATCATTTTTTTTATATCCTGCAATCTCAAAAAGTTTATACATCAATTCTGGTTTATGGTTTCTAATTGCTCCAGAAGATAATTCTATTCCGTTACAAACTATGTCGTATTGATAGGCTTTTATTTTAAGAGGGTTTTTCAAGTCTAATTTATCTTCTTCTACTTGCGGCATAGAAAAAGGATTATGGCTAAACTTAATTTTCCCGGTTACTTTATCAGTTTCATACATTGGATAATCTACAATCCAACAAAAAGCAAAAGTATTTGCATCTATTAAATTTAAGTCATAGGCAATTTTATCTCTCGCTGATGACATCAATTGTAAAACATTTGCTTCTTTATCGCATGAGAAGAATATACTATCACCTATATTTGCACCTGTGATCTTCATAATTTCATTTAATGCCTCTGTAGAAAAAAATTTTCCAACTGGTCCTTTGGCCTCAATATCTTTATTTTTTTCAAAGGTAAAATATGCAAGACCTGAAGCGCCTTCTGATTTTGCCCATTTATCAAAATTGTCAAAAAAACTTCTAGGTTTATTTTTTGTATTTTTTGTAATTATAGCTCGTACAATAGAGCCAGATTTTACTAGATTTTTAAATATATCGAATTTTACGTCTTTTCTCTCAAAAATACTTGTTAGATCAAATATTTCTAATGGATTTCTTAAGTCTGGTTTATCAGTTGCGTATTTTAACATTGTTTCTTCGTACGGAATTCTTGGAAATTTTTCAAATAGAAGTTTTTTATCTGAGAATTTTTTAAAAATTTTTATCATTAGACTCTCAACTACACTAAAAACATCTTCTTGTTCAACAAAAGACATTTCTAGATCCAGTTGATAAAATTCTCCAGGACTTCTGTCTGCTCTAGCGTCTTCGTCTCTAAAACATGGTGCTATTTGAAAATACTTATCAAAACCTGAAACCATAATTAGTTGTTTAAATTGTTGTGGAGCTTGTGGCAGAGCATAAAATTTTCCAGGGTTTAATCTGCTTGGTACAATAAAATCTCTAGCACCTTCTGGGCTTGAAGAGGTAAGAATTGGAGTTTGAAACTCGACAAAACCATTTTTGTTCATTTCTTCTCTAATAAATGAAATTACTTTTGATCTAAGTAAAATATTTGAGTGAATTTTTTTTCTTCTAAGATCTAAAAATCTATATTTAAGTCTAATCTCCTCAGAATATTCTTGATCACTAAATACTGGCAAAGGAAGCTCTTTACATGTACCTAACATTTCATATGATTTTATATTAATTTCAATTTCTCCAGTTTTTAATCCTTTATTAATTGTTTCTGGAGCTCTTTTGTTTACAACTCCAATAATTTTTATAACGCTTTCAAGCTGCATTTTTTCTAGTTCTTTAAAAAAGGGTTTGTCCTTTTCAATAATACATTGAGTAGTCCCATAATTATCCCTCAAATCTATGAAGAGTAAATTTCCATGGTCTCTTTTTTTATGCACCCATCCAGATAGAATAACATTTTCACCGCTATTATTACCTGTAAGCTCTGAGCAATTATGAGTTCGGTATTTAGACAAATTTTTCTCCTAATGCTTCTTTAATTGTTTTTTGATCGATAGATCTTTTTTTTTTTAAACTTATCTCATCAATCTTATATATAAATTCAGATATTTTACTATAAGACCTTGTTATTCTTTTTGCAGCAAATTCTACTAAATTGTTATTAATTTTTATTTGTTTATCAGACAAATGTTTGAAGATTAAAACTTTAGTTAATTCATCATCTGGCTTTTCAATTTTTGCCTCCAGACAATTTTTAGCTCTAGATCCTAGATCTTCTAAATTAAAATTCATTTTATTAAAAGGCGAAATAGAGTTTATTATTAAATATTTTGAATTTTGATCTATAAAATTAATTAAGGAAAAAATAATTTTTTCATCTATTTGTTCATTAAAATCATCCAATATAATATTTTCGTAAAATCTAAGGTCTTTTTCATAATTATTTTTAAGTTTTCCAGGATTTAGAATTAAGCCTTTATTTTTTTTAATAAAAATTTCTGAAAGATGGGATTTGCCAGAATATTTTTCTCCATGCACATTGAGAATATTTTTTTCCCATTTTGGCCAACTATCTAATAAATTAAATGCAAAATAATTACATTTTGATACAAAAAAATCATCACTTTTATAATTTTTATCAAAATTAAAATCAATTAGTTGTTGTTCTTTAATTGACATTTTATTTCACCTTCCAAATCTGTTGATCTGTATCTATTAAAAAATTTTTGTTTTTTGCAATATCTAAAAACTGTCTTGGGGATCCATTAAAAATGATTTTATAATTAACATAATTATTATCAAAATCTTTAATTATATATTCAGAGACTAAATCAGTTGAGGAAAGGAAATTTTCAAATCTATCATTTTTTATATAATCGGAGGAACTAATAGATAAATTAATTGGTAATTTTACTGATCTATTTATCTGATTTACTTTTTTTAATTCATCTTCATATATTACTTTTATATCGTCTATAAATTTTTCTAGGTTTCTGGATGAATTTATGTTTTTTTTCTCAAATAATTTAGTTTTAATTTTTAGTTTATTACCGAATTTAATTTTTGAAAAAACTTTTAAATTTTCTTCTTCTTTGTAAATTAAACAAATAATATATTCATTAATATTATAATTTTGAATTATATCACTGAAGTTGTACTCTTCTAAATCACTGAAGTTGTCATTTAAAGCTTTTACTACATCAATATCTTCAGAAGGCAAAATGTAATTTATCAAATGATAATCTTTAATATATGAGTTCCAATGTGTATAAAAAGGATTTTTATTAAAAATATTTACACTTTGTAATTGTGGATCTAATAATATTGGCAGCACCATAACCTTTTTTACATTAGGTATTGAAGGATAAATATTTTTTTTTTCAATATATAAAAAAGTATTTTGTTTATTAAAATTTATCTCAAAAGTTGCATTATAAGTTTCATTAATAAATTGCTCATCTTTAATATTAAATGAATCTATAAGATTTTTTAATTCATTCACTTTATAATTCGATATTTTGTACATTTCATTTGTCGAAATAGTCATGGTTAGAAGCTTTTCAAATGCCAAAACAACTGCTTTATCAATTACTTTATTTTTTTTAAAGTTTGAATTGAATGGTTCTTTTACTCTAATATTATTTACTTTAAAATTGAATGAATGTGCTTGCGATATAGTTAAAATAATAAATAGAAGTATAATAAAAAAAATTATATAAGTTTTTTTCAAATTAAGAAAAATTGTATTTAAAAACATAATTTATTCTAATGAAATATAGCAAATTTACATATCAAAAAAGTGGCGTAAATATATCTGAAGCTGACAAATTTGTTAATTTTATATCCAAAAATACAGGAAAAAAAAAACAAAGAAATAAAAATATTGGTGGATTTGGATCAATTTCGAGTATTCCAAAATACTACAAAGAGCCCCAGATAGTTGCTAGCACTGACGGGGTTGGGACTAAAATTGAGATTGCAAATTTATTAAATGATTTCGATACCATCGGAATTGATTTAGTTGCAATGTGTGTAAATGACTTAATAGTTCAAGGAGCTACACCGCTCATATTTTTGGATTATATATCAATAAATAAAATAAATTTAAAAAAATTAAAATCCATTGTTAAAGGAATTAATAAAGGATGTCAAATCTCACAATGTAATTTAGTTGGTGGTGAAACAGCTGAAATGCCAGGGACATATTCAAAAAATAAATTTGATATTGCAGGCTTTGCGGTAGGTATAGTGGATAAAAAAAAAATAATTAAAAAAAATAAAATAAAGAAAAATGATTTAATTTTAGCTATTCCTTCAAATGGGGTACATTCTAATGGTTACTCGTTAATTAGATATATTTTGAAAAAAAAAAAAATAAATTTAAAAAAAAATAAATTTTTGAGAAATGAACTTATGAAACCAACAAAAATTTATGTAAAAGAAATATTAGGCCTTTTTAAATCAAATCTTATAAAATCATGTGCTAATATTACTGGTGGCGGTATTGAGGATAATTTGAAGAGAGTAATTCCAAATGGTTACATGGCTCAAATTAATTTATCAAAAATCAAAACAAAAAAAATTTTTAAGTGGATAAAAGAACAGAATGTTAGTAGTGATGAAATGTTAAAAACATTTAATTGTGGTGTTGGCTTTTGTTTAATTGCTGAGTCTAAAAATTTACTAAAAATTCAAAAAAAATTTAAAAAAGATTTTAAACCTTATATAATCGGAAAAATAGTTTCTGGTAAAAAAAAAATAGAACTCAATGAAAAGATATTTTGGTAGAAAAGTAATAACTGCCATTTTTATATCTGGAAGAGGATCTAACATGAGGAATTTAATAGATTTCTCAATTACTAAAAAATCTCCAATAAATATAAATTTAGTCTTTTCAAATAACAAAAATGCAGGTGGCTTAAAATACGCAAAAGAAAAAAAAATAAATACTATTTGTCTAGATAATAAAAAATTTCAAATTTTAGAAAATAAACTTTTAAAAATTTTAAAAGAAAAAAAAATTAAATTGATTTGCCTTGCAGGATTTATGAAGATTTTATCAAGTAATTTTATTAAAAAATATGATGGTAAAATTATAAATATACATCCATCTTTACTTCCAAAATATAAAGGACTTAATACACATCAAAGAGTTATGGATAATAAAGAAAAGTATACTGGTTGTACTGTTCATTATGTTAATTCGAGACTGGACTCCGGAAAAATTATAATTCAAAAAAAAATAAAAATTCAAAAAAATGATACTGCGGTAAAAATTGCAAAAAAAGTATTAATGGAAGAGCACAAAATATATCCTAAAGCAATTTTAAAAATATTTTCTTAATTTTTAAAAAAAAAATCGATTTCGGTTTTTGCATTCTCAGGACTATCAGATCCATGAACTGAATTTTTATCTATTGATTTACCAAACAATTTTCTAATTGTTCCATCTTTTGCTTTATTTGGATCAGTTGCACCCATTAAATCTCTGTTATATTTAATTGCATTTTCTCTTTCTAAAACCATAACAATTATTGTACCAGATGATAAATATTCACACAGATCGTTATAAAATGGCTTTGTTTCATGAACTTTATAGAATTGTTCAGCCTCATTTTTTTCTAATTTTAACTTTTTTTCTTTTAAAATTACAAAACCATTATCTTTGAAAATTGTTTTAATTTGCTCTTCTAGATTTCTTTCTACCGCATCAGGTTTAATAATGGACAGTGTTTGTTCAATATTACTCATAAAAATCTTCTACAAGTTTATTTAGCAATCTTACGCCATATCCTGTGGCCCCGCTTGAATTTAATGCTCCACCATATTTTGAGAAGGCCATTCCAGCGATATCAAGATGAGCCCATGGAGTTTTATTTAATATAAATCTTTGTAAAAATTGCGCTGCTGTGGTTGAACCAGCACCACCAACATAATTAATATTTTGCATATCTGCATTTTTAGAATTCATAAGCTTATCAAAATTTTTATGTAACGGCATTCTCCATAATTTTTCATCTACTTTTTCTCCAGATTTAATTAATTCATTTGAAAGTTTATCATTGTTTGAAAATAGACCACCATATTCTGAGCCTAAGGAAACAATAATAGCACCGGTCAACGTTGCTAAATCAATTATAAATTTAGGTTTATATTTTTTTTCAGTAAAAGTTAAAGCGTCTGCTAATACAAGTCTGCCTTCAGCATCAGTGTTTAGCACCTCTATTGTTTGTCCACTATAAGACTTTACGATGTCCCCTGGTCTTTGAGCATTTCCACTGACCATATTTTCAACAAGACCAACAACACCAACGGCATTAATCTTTGCCTTTCGTAAAGCTAAAGTTTTCATTAAACCTACTACTGCTGCTGATCCTGCCATATCATAAGTCATGTCTTCCATAAATCTTGCTGGTTTTAAAGAGTAACCACCTGTATCAAAACATACACCTTTTCCAACAAATGCTAGTGGTTTGCTTTTTGATCTAGCTCCATTCCATTCGATAGTAACTAAATAAGATCCCCTAATACTTCCTTGGCCTACTCCAAGCAAAGCCCCCATACCTAATTTCTTTAGTTGTTTTTGATTGTATGCCTTTACTTTAAGTCCTATTTTTTTTAATTTAATTATTCTTTTTGCATATTCATCTGGATGCAAAATATTACCCGGTTCCGAAACTAAATCTTTAGTAAAATTAGTACCCTCCACTAATGAACTAAATCTATTACCTTTGCTTTTTGGAGGAATTTTTTTATTAAAAACAACATTAATATTTATATCGGTTGTTTCTTTTTTTGTTTTATATTTGTTAAATTCATAAGACTTTAATTGCATGCCATGTAGGAATTCATCAATAAAAGTTTTATTTTTAATTTGAGTTTCATTAATGTTTGTCTCTAAAAAAGTTAGGTTTGTAAGAAAATTAGATTTAATAAAATTATAAAAACTAGCACCTAGTTTCTCATTTTCGCTAAATGTAGGGTTCTGCTTTGTTTTTATTAGAATAATTTTTTGCTTAGAATTAATATTAAAAGATATGAATTCCCTCTTTTTATGTTTATTTGTTTCTATTGTTTTATTAATCTCATTTTTCTTATTTACGAGCTTTATTTTATTTAATCCATTTACTGAAAAATTCTCATTAGAAAACAATACGTAATTTTTTACAATTTTATCGTTAAAACCCTTTTTGTAGCTTATTTTTATTGACATTTTTTATAAATATGTACTTTAGGTTGTATTTAAACTATAAGTTTAATCTTTTGAATTTATATAAATATTTATTTTAAAAATTTCAATGAAAAAAATTATATTTAATAAATTAATACTAGATGTGACAAAATTTTTCCTTTTGTCATCTTTAAGCCTTTCATTAATAATTCTAGTGGTTCAAGCTGTTAACTTTTTAGATTACGTTTCTGAGGATGGTCATGGAATTTATACATATTTTGGCATAACAATTCTCAATTTTCCTAAAATTTTTTCAAGAATTATGCCATTTTGTGTATTTATAACTATATTTTATATCATAAACAAATATGAAGTTAAGAATGAGCTTCTAATTTTTTGGAATATTGGGGTAAAAAAATTAAAGTTTATAAATACATTATTAATACTTTCTCTTTTTTTTCTGATTTTACAATTAATTCTTAATGTATTCATTGTACCGAAATCATTAGATCAAGCAAGAGAGTTTGTGAGAAATTCAAATATTGAATTTTTTCCTAATTTAATAAAAGAAAAGAAATTTATTGATGCAGTTGAATCTTTAACCTTATTTGTAGAACAAAAAAAGAAAAACGGTGAATTAACTAATATTTATTTAAAAGATAATCTGGCTGAGAATCAATCGCAAATTATATACGCAAAAAAAGGTAAGTTAGTATTTAATAATGAGAAGAACTTTTTAGAACTTTTCGATGGAAATTTTATAGATGTGGATAATAAAAAAATTACTACTTTTTCTTTTAAAAAAACTGAATTTGATCTCTCTAAATATAAAACAAAAACAACAATTTTTCCAAAAGTTCAAGAGCTCAGTACAAAAATAATTTTTTTATGTTTATATAAATTAAAAATAGATAAAAATTATGATTTAAAAAATAAATTTTTAAAATGTAATGAGAAAACATATAGTGACGTAATTGAGGAGGCTTTTAAAAGAGGGATTAAACCATTATTTATTCCACTAATTGTTTTAGTATCTTCGTTAGTTATCTTGTATAATAAAGATAATTATTTCTATTCAAAATTTCAGTATTTATTATTTTTTATCGTTTTAATAATAATAATTTTATCTGAAGTATCATCACGATATATTTATGATATTCGCTCTACTTTACTTTTCTCATTACTTCCAATCATTTTATTTTTAATAGGCTATATATTTTTAATTTTTAGATTTAGAGAGAGATTATGATAAAAGTTTATCAATTATATTTAATTCGATCCTACTGGAAAATTTTATTATTTGTATCACTTATTTTTTTTTCGCTTGCGATAATTTTAAATATTTTTGAGGAAGTATCTTTTTTTAAAGATGTAGATGTAAATAATTTATATCCAATATTTCTTACTTTATTAACTGCACCAAGTATAGTTTATGAAACATTTCCATTTATTTTTTTTATATCGACACAATTTTTTTTCATTAGATTAATGGATAAAGAAGAACTCGATATTTTTAAAAAAATAAGCCTAAGTAATGCTAAGTTAATTGGAATTTTATCGTTCAGTTCACTTATTATATCATTAATTTTAATAACTATTTTTTATAATTTGGCTTCAAATTTAAGATTCATGTATCTTGAGATGAAGAATAAATATTCTGGTGATAATAAATATCTGGCAATAGTGACTGAAAATGGATTGTGGATTAAAGATGAGATCGATGGATTTACAAATATTATTAATGCAGAAAAAATTGATGGTGTTTTTTTAAAAAAGGTAACTATAAATCAATTTTCAAAAAACTTTACAAATATTAATAACATTATTGCAGATGAAATTAATATAGAAACAAAGCAATGGCTTATTACTAAAGGAAACTTCTCTAAAATAAATCAAAGTCTTAAATACAAAGAAAATGTTATTTTTAGGAGCAATTTTAACGCTGAACAAATCAATAAACTATTTTCAGATCTTTCATCACTTAATATTCTTCAATTAAACAAACTTAAAAAGGACTATAGTAATGTGGGTTACTCACTTACAAATATAAATATACATATTCAAAAATTGATCGCCTATCCAATATATTTGACTGTAATGACAATCTTTGCATCAGTAATAATGCTTAATATTAAGAGAAATAAATCGAAGATATTTCATGTTATGTTAGGAGTTTTATTGTCCGTATTAATATATTATATCAATTATTTTTCTAGTTTACTTGGACAAAATGAAAAATTGCCTGAGATAATATCTATCTGGTTGCCATTGGTAATTATTTCTCTATTTTGTAGTATTGGATTAGTAAGGATTAACGAAAAATGAAAAAAAAAATAAAATTCTTAATTATAATTTTATATTTTTTAATAAGTAACCAAATAAATTTAAGTTCTGACGAATTTAATTTTGAGGGAGAAGAAATATTAATTTTAGACGAAGGAAATAAATTATTATCAAAGAAAGGGGTAAAAATTACCTCAAGCAATGAATTAATTTTTGAAGGTAATGAATTTGAATATGATAAAAAAACATTAGAATTAATTTTGCGTGATAATGTGATTATTACTGATATTAAGCGAAATATAATTATAAAAACAAATGAAATAAAATATTTTAAAAAAAATGAGAAATTATATTCAAAAGATGCGACTGAGATTAACATTAATAATGATTATATAATTAAAACTAAAAATATAATTTTTGATAGAAAAAATAATATATTAAGTTCTGCTGAAATCACATCAATATCAGATTTTTATAAAAATGAATTAAATACAAAAGAATTTAAATTTTTTGTAAATGATAAGCTATTAAAAGCAAAAAATGTTATAATTAATGACAGTTTTGGCAACAGTACTCTCTTAGAAAGTTTTATAGGCAACCTAAATAATAACCAGTTTTTTGGAAAAGATGTAAATATTAATTTTGACAAAAAAGTATTTGGAAATACTGAAAATGATCCAAGATTATACGGAAATACTATTTTTTCAGAAAAAAATATATCAAAAATAACCAAGGGTGTTTTTACAACGTGCAAAAAAAATGATAAATGCCCACCCTGGGAGTTATCTGCAGAAGAAATAGTCCACAATAAAAATAAAAAAATAATTAATTATAAAAATGCATGGCTAAAAATTTATGATAAACCTGTATTTTATTTTCCAAAATTTTTTCATCCAGATCCATCAGTTAAAAGACAATCTGGTTTTTTGATTCCTAATTTATCAGATTCTGGTAATATCGGAACATCTGTATTAATTCCGTATTTTAAAGTTATAGATGTCAACAAAGATATTACTTTAAAACCAAGAGTATTTGCAAATAAAAATCTTCTTTTGCAAAGTGAATATAGGCAAGTTGAAAAAAACTTAAACCATATAATGGATTTTGGATTTTTTACTTCTGAACTTAACAATAATAAAGAAGCATCGAAATCACATATTTTCTCAAATACTATAATCAATTTTGAAAATAATTTCTTTGACAATGCAAATTTAGAAATAAACTTAGAACAAGTCTCAGATGATACTTATTTTAAGAAATATAAACCAAAATCTGAATTGATTGACAGTGAAAGTTTAATGCATAATTTTTTAAAATTGGATGGATATAATGAAGACAACTCACTTTCTGTATCCATAGAAAGCTATGAAGATTTATCAAAAGAAAAAAATGACAGATATGAATATATTTTACCAGAAATCAATTTTTCAAAAGAATTTAACAAAGACAATATACCAGGACAGTTTAGTTTGACTTCAAATCTTTATCAAAAACAATTTGATACAAATAAATATAAACAAAGTTTAATAACAGATCTAGTTTATAATGCTGATACAAAATTTGATGATTTAGGCTTAGTAAAAGATTTTCAAATTCTTTTTAAAAACCCAAATAGAATAGATAAAACTGGATCTAATAATGAGAGTAATACTGAAACAAAACTTCTAACTAAGTTAATGTATACCCTCAGCTATCCTTTACAGAAAGAAGGCTTAATATATGATAAGTTTTTTAATCCTACTGTATCCTTAAGATTTAGTCCAAATAATACAAAAAATATGTCAAATGAAGACAGGGTTATGAATATAAATAACATATATTCTTTCAATAGAGTATCGAGTGACGAAGGTATTGAAGGTGGTCAATCATTAACAGCTGGATTGAATTATAAATTAAGAGATAAAACTGGATTAGATAAATTATCATTAAATTTAGCTCAAGTTTATAGAGATGAGTCAAACCCAGACTTGCCAATTAATAGTTCATTAAATAATAAATACTCAGATATAATTGGAAATATTAAATTTAACTTACTAGACAATTTAAATCTTGAATACGATTTTGTAGCAGATAATAATTTTAATAAAGTAAATTATAATCTATTAAACGCTAGTTTGAACGTAAATAATTTTGTTACAAGTTTTGAATACCTTGAAGAAAGAGGTGATATTGGAAGCAAAAGTTACATAAAAAATCAAACAAGATATTCGTTTGACCAAAACAATAGCATAAGTTTCTCAACAAGAGAAAATAGGGAGTTAGATATGACGGAATTTTATAATCTAGTATATCAGTACGAGAACGACTGTCTAAGAGCTGCAATAGAATATAATAAAAATTTTTATAGTGATGACGACATAAAACCAGAGGAGGAATTATTATTTACATTAACAATTGTACCTTTTTCAAAAATTAGCTCTACAAATATAAGTAAATAATGAAAATTTTAAGTATAGTATTTTTTTTGGTATTTTTTTTTTCATTTTCAAACAATTCATTCTCAGAAAAAATATCAATAATTTATACAGTTAATAATATTCCAATTACAAATATTGAAATTAAAAATGAAATTGCATATTTAAAAATAATTAATAAAAAACTAAATCAAATGGATAACGAATCTTTAGTTGTGTATGCTTCAAAGTCTCTATTAAGAGAAAAAATAAAAGAGAATGAAGTATTAAGATATTTTAAATTTGGATTAAATGATAAAGTTATTAATGAAAATTTAAGAAATTTAATGCTTTCTATAGGCATTAATAATTTAGATGAATTTAATATTTTGTTATCTAATTTAAATTTAAATGAAAAGTTTATTAAAAAAAAAATTGAGATAGAAGTTTTATGGAATCAATTAATTTATCAAAAGTATCAAAATAAACTTTCTATAGATAAAGAAAAAATTAAAGAAAAATTAAAAAATAAAATAGATAATCAAAATAACGAAACTGAAGAATATCTTTTGTCTGAAATTTTATTTAAACCTATTTCAAAGGATTTGGAAAAAAATGAAATAGAAAAAATTAAAAAAAGTATTAATGATATTGGTTTTGAAAATACTGCAATGATATATAGTCTATCAAGTACTGCTAGCACTGGAGGAAATATTGGATGGTTAAAAAAAAATCAACTCTCAGAGAAAATACTGTTTGAAATTCAGAATATAAAGATTGGTGAAATTAGTAATATTATTAATACACCAACTGGTAAGCTTCTTTTAATACTGAAAGACAGGAGAAAAGTAAAAGAAAAAATTTCATTTGAAGACGAATTAAATAAAGCACTTACAATTGAAAGAAATAAACAATTAAATCAATTTTCAGCAATTTATTTTAAAAAGGTTGAGTTAGATACAATTGTAAATGAGAAATAAACCAATTATTATAATCGGTGGAGAGCCCTACAGTGTTTTCTTTGAGTTATTTTTTAAAACATTAAGTAAAAAACTGGTTAAAAAAATTTCAAATCCAATAATTTTAATTGCATCAAAGAAATTATTAATTAAACAAATGAAATCTTTAAAATTTAAGTTTGTTATTAAAGAGTTAGATTTAAAAAGTTTTGATTATTCAAAATTAAATAATAAAAAGATAAATATAATAAACGTTGATTTTAAACATAGAAAAGTCTTCGATAAAATATCAACAAAATCCAACAATTATATTAAAAAATCATGTGATATCGCCTTAAAATTAGCTGAAAAGACATCCGCCAAAGTTTTAATCAATGGCCCTGTTTCAAAAAAATCTTTTTTAAATAATAAATATCCAGGCATGACAGAATTTTTCGCATCAAAACTACAGGTCAAAGGTGATGAGGTCATGTTAATATACAATAAGAATATTTCGGTGAGTCCTTTAACTACTCATTTTCCGCTAAAAAAAATTTTTAAAAAGATAACAACTAAAAAAATTGTTTCAAACATTAAAACAATTAGTAATTTTTATAAGAAATATATTAAAAGAAATGTCAAATTTGCAATAACTGGACTTAACCCACATTGTGAAAGCTTTGAAAAATATTCTGAAGAAGATAAAATAATAGCTCCTGCTATCAAAATTTTAAAAAAAGCAAATATAAATATTTCTGGTCCGTTTCCATCAGATACAATATTTTTAAAAAATAACTTAAAGAATTATGACGTAGTAGTTGGAATGTATCACGATCAAGTTTTAGCACCGATGAAGACTATCTGTGGTTTTGATGCAATCAATATCACACTTGGTCTTCCTTTTTTTAGAATCACGCCTGATCATGGACCAAATACATCCATGGTTGGTAAAAACAAATCAAATCCCAAAAGCTTAATTAGAACCATTGAATTTGCAAAAAGAATTAAGTGAATTTAAAACCAAAAAAAAAACTTGGGCAAAACTTTCTTATAGATAACAATGTTATTCAGAAAATAATCAAATGCGCCGAAATTTCTTATCAAAATGAAATTTTTGAAATCGGTGCAGGAACTGGAAATCTTACGAAAGCTATAATTGAAAAAAACCCAAAACAAATATTTTTAATTGAAAAAGATAAAAAACTATACGAAATATTAAAAAATAAATTTGATAATAAAATTCAAATTTTCAATGAAGATATATTAAAGTTTTCAAAAAATAATCTATTTTCAAGTAATACAATTATTTTTGGAAATCTCCCTTATAATATATCCTCACAAATTTTAACAAAATTTATTTTCAATTTTGAAAATTTTAAGTTCAAAATGTTAATTTTTATGTTTCAAAAAGAATTAGCCGAAAGAATTATTGCAAAAGTAAATAGCTCAAACTATGGAAGATTGTCAATTTTATCTACTTGGAAGTTTAATATTAACAAGGTCTTTGATATAAGCCCAAATTCATTTTTCCCAAAACCTAAAGTCAAAAGCACGTTACTAATTTTTACTCCTAAAAAAATATCATCAAAATTTAATAATCCTAAATCTCTAGAAAAAATTACTAAAATATTTTTCAATCAAAGAAGAAAAAAAATTAAGAAGCAATTCAATTATATTTTCAGTGACAATCCTGAAGTCAAAAATAAACTAAATATAGATTTAAATCTAAGACCTCAAAATCTCTCACCTGAAACTTACTTTAATTTAGCAGGAGAAATGGAAAGATTAGCTGATTAACTTATTAATATGCTTCTTAATTGTTAATTTATCAAATATAACTTTTTTTGATAAAATAACATTATCAATAATTTTTGATATTTCTTTAAAGCACCTATTTAAATCATCATTTATAACAACATAATCGTAATCAACCCAGTGTTTTATGTCGCTGTAAAACTCTTTCATTCGCTCCGAAACAATTAATTTATCTTTCATGTCTCTATTCGATAATCTTTCATATAAAACTTTACGACTTGGAGGCAATACAAAAAAAGAAAAGATATTAAAATCTATATTTTGTGTTTTAATTTGTTTACTGCCTTGCCAATCAATATCAAATAATACATTTTTTCCCGCAGATAAATTTTTAAATACAGGTTTTTTAACAGTCCCGTAAAGATTATTAAATACTTTGGCATATTCTAAAAATTCTTTTTTATTTATTAATTCCTGAAACTTTCTCTTAGTAACAAAATAGTAATCTTTACCATCAACCTCATTACTTCTAGGTTTTCTAGTTGTATGAGATACCGAAGTAATAAAATTTTTTTTTTTTGAAACGAGTTTTACAATTGTTGTTTTGCCTGCTCCAGATGGTGATGAAAATATAAATATAGATCCATCTGTCCTGAAAGACATTATCTTAAATTTAACTGCTTTTACTTTCTATAAATTTTATTGCATCTCCAACAGTAAGTATTTTTTCTGCTTCACTATCAGAAATTTCAGATCCAAACTCCTCCTCAAAGGCCATAACTAATTCCACAGTATCTAAACTATCTGCTCCTAAATCGTCAATAAAACTTGATTCCTCAGTAACTTTAGCCTCCTCTATGCCTAAGTGATCTGCAACTATTTTTTTTACTTTACTTGAAACTTCTTCTGACATCTTAATCCTTTTGTTATAATTTTGTCTATAAATTAATAATCAACTTTGTCAAGCCATATACATGCCTCCATTAACATGTATTGTTTCTCCAGTGATATATGAGGCTTCATCAGATGATAAAAAAGCTACTGTATTAGAAACATCCTCACCTGTACCTAGGCGATTCATGGGAATTTTGGAAATTAATTCAGATTTAAATTTTTCTGATATTTTGTCTGTCATACTAGTTTGAATAAATCCAGGGGAAATACAATTAATAGTAATATTTTTTTTTGCATACTCTATAGCCATACTTTTAGATAAAGCCACAACTCCTGCTTTTGATGCAGAGTAATTCGATTGCCCTATATTACCAGTATGACCAACAATTGAGGTAATATTTATAATTCTTCCATTTTTACCCTTTAACATTTTTTTTATTGCCGATTTACACAAATAAAATGTTGAAGTTAAATTTAAATCTAAAACTTTTTGCCACTCGTCATTTTTCATTCTTAGAGATAAATTATCCTTTGTTATACCTGCGTTATTTATTAGAATATCTAAACCGCCTAAATTTGAAAAAACTTTATCTATAAAACCATCAATTTCTTTATGATTAGATATATCAAATTGTTCGGTTAATAATGTTGGATGCTCTTTCTTTAGAATATCTAATTTTTCTGAATTTGTGCCAGTCCCTAATACCGATGCGTTTAATGACAAAAACTTTTTAACTATTGCTCCTCCGATTCCACCAGTTGCACCTGTAACTAAAATTTTTTTTTTGTTAAAATTCATAGTTTTTTTAGCATATTTATATCTTCTTCGTTATTTATTGCATTAACTTTTATATTTCTATCAATTCTTTTTACTAGGCCTGATAATACTTTTCCCGGCCCAATTTCTATAAATTGGTCAGTTCCATTTTCAATCATAAATTTTATACTTTCTCTCCATCTAACCCTACTTTCAATTTGTTCAACTAAAAGTCTCTTTATTTCAGATGGTTCGTTCATTTTTTTACCAGTAACATTTGATATTAATATACTTTTAGATGGTTCAAATTTTAATTTTTCAATTTCGTATTTCATTACTTCAGTTGCTTTATTCATTAACTTGCAATGGAAAGGCGCACTTACCGGTAGCATAATATTTTTAATCGAATTTTTATTTAAATCATTTACTAATTTATCTAAATCTTGTTTTTTGCCACTTAAAACTAATTGTCCATCTGTATTATCATTTGCTATATAGCACTCGTATTTGTTTGTATTTTCTTTTAATAAATTTTCGATAATATCTATTTTAGTTCCTAGAACAGCTATCATGCCTCCTTCTCCTTTGGGAACTGACAATTGCATTGCTTTACCTCTAATTTTTAATATTTTTAATGTATCCTCAAATTGTAAAAAACCTGCTGAATTGAGAGCGGTATACTCACCTAAAGAATGCCCAGCAAAAAACAATGTCTTGGAAATATCAAATTCAAACTCCTTAGTTAATAAAGAAAATATTGAGTGACCAACTAAAAAAATTGCTGGTTGTGTATTTTCAGTAAAATCCAATTCTTCTTTAGGTCCTTCAAAGATTATTTTTGTTAATGGATAATTTAAAATTTCATCTGCGTGTTTGAAAGTTGTTTTTATCAAATCAAATTTTTTGTAAAATTCACGACACATTCCTACTGTTTGTGAGCCTTGACCTGGGAATATTAAAGAAAACATATAAATATATTCAAGTTTTTTATATTGTAATTAAAGAATTATAATAGTATATCCTCAAATTTTATTAAATAATTTTTATGAACTTATACGAGCACACAATAGTTGCAAGACAGGATACAAGCTCTATCCAGTTAAAACAGCTTACCGAAAAATATACAAATATTGTTGTAAAAAACAAAGGTGAAATAGTTCAAACTCAAAACTGGGGTCTTTTAAACCTAGCTTATATGATTAAAAAAAATAAAAAAGGAAATTATATTCACTTTAAAATAAAGGGACCAACAAGTTTAATTTTAGATTTAGAAAAAAATGAACGTATGGATAAAAACTTACTAAGATATATGACAGTGAAAGTTAAAAAATTTGACCTTGAAGCTAACTATTTCGTTAGTAAAGATAAAGATGAGCCAGATACAAATAACCCTGTAAAGAAAAGTAAAAATTAATGCAAAAAAAAAGAAATAATAAAAAAAAAACGCAGAGTAATTTTGCTAAGCTTAGTATATTCCAACCAAACAAATATAAATTTAAGAAGAAATGTCCATTATCAGTAAAAGGTGCACCTGTTGTTGATTATAAAAATATTAAACTTCTTAAAAGATATGTTTCCGAAAATGGAAAAATTTTACCTTCCAGGATTACAAATGTTAGTCAAAAGAAACAGAGAGAGTTATCAGTGTCAATAAAAAGAGCAAGAAATTTAGGTTTGATATAATGAAAATAATATTGCTTGAGAATATTCAAAAGTTAGGATCTATTGGTGAGATTATTTCTGTAAAAAGAGGATATGCCAGAAATTTTTTAATTTCTAAAAAAAAAGCTTTATTTGCTTCAAAAGAAAATATTAAAGAAGTTGATAAAATTAAAGCAGAATTAAACAAAAAAGATCTCGAAAAAAAGAAGTCAGCTAAAGAAATTTATGAAAAATTAAAAAATAAACAATTTGTGATTAAGAAACTAAGCACAGAAAATAAAGAACTTTATGGATCTGTGAAACCTACTGAGATATCAAAAATTATTTTTCAAAATGAAAAATTGGAAATTAAACCTTCTATGATACAACTTAAAGATGATATAAAAACTCTTGGAAACTTTAAGGCAACGATAGATCTTCATGCAGAAGTTCAAGTTCAAATTAAAATTGAAGTAATTCCTGCTGAAATAATTCAATAATTATACATTATTATCCCCATAATAATTTTTATATTAATCTTTTTTTTTAAATAACTATAATTTATGTAAATGGAAAAAAATTTTTCTATAGTAAAAAATAATTTTAAAGAACTTCCTAATAATATAGAAGCAGAGCAATCAGTTATTGGTTCAATATTGCTTTCAAACGAAATTTTCGATGAAGTAAATACAATAATTTCAAGTAAAAATTTTTATGATCCTATGCATCAAAAAATTTTCTCTGCAATAGAGAATCTAATTTTTAAAGGAATGTTGGCAAATCCAATCACATTAAAAAATTATTTCGAAAATGAAAAAGATGAAATAAACGTACCTGATTATTTAGTTAAAATTACGAAATTTTCTTCATCTGTTAGGCAAGCAATTGAATACTCTAAAATTATTTATGACATGTTTGTCAGAAGAGAATTAATTAAAATTTCTGAAACAACAATTGATGTAGCAAAATTAAATGATTTAAATACTAGCGGCCAATCAATCATCGAAAACTCTGAAAAATTATTATTTGATTTGGCAGAAAAAGGTTCATTCAATTCATCGCTTGTTAAATTTGATGAGGCAATGAAAATGACAATTGATATGGCTCAAAATGCATATAAGAATGAGGAAGGAATAGTAGGTGTGCCCACAGGACTTAGAGATCTAGATGATAGACTAGGAGGACTTCATCAGTCTGACCTTGTAATAATTGCTGGAAGACCCTCAATGGGTAAAACAGCTCTTGCTACAAATATTGCTTTTAACGCTGCAAGAAAACTTCAAGAGAGTAAAAAAAAGTCTACCGTAGCTTTTTTTTCATTAGAAATGTCGTCTGAACAGTTATCAACTAGAATTCTAGCTGAACAATCTAGAATAAAATCTAATGACATAAGAAGAGGAAAAATTTCAGATGAGCAATTTGATAAATTTATTGAAACATCAAAAAATATTTCTGAATTACCGTTGTTTATAGATGAAACACCAGCAATAAGTATCGCTGCATTAAGTAACAGAGCAAGAAGAATCAAAAGAATTTACGGGCTTGATATGATAGTCGTTGATTACATTCAGTTAATGAGAGCAGTAAATACAAAAGATGGAAGAGTGCAAGAGATATCCGAAATAACACAAGGATTAAAAGCTTTAGCTAAGGAACTTGCTGTACCAGTTTTAGCTCTCTCACAATTATCAAGAGCGGTCGAGCAAAGAGATGATAAAAAACCACTACTTTCTGATTTAAGGGAATCAGGATCTATCGAACAGGATGCAGATGTAGTTATGTTTGTATATAGAGAAGCTTACTATTTAGAGAGAAAAGAGCCGAGACCTGCAACGGTTGAACATGCTGAGTGGCAGGCAAAAATGAATGATGTATCCAATTTAGCAGAGGTAATTATTAGTAAACAAAGGCATGGCCCAACTGGAAGCGTATCATTAGAATTTGAGGCAATGTTTACCAAATTTAGAGATACTCAAAATACTTAAATTCAAATATATATAACTTATAGATGTTTTCAGAGTTATATAAAAATACGATACTAGATAAACCAAAATTTACATTTATATTACTAGTAGCTATATTGATTTTTTTTGGATACTTCTCCAAAGAATTTAAACTTGATGCTTCATCAGATACATTATTAATAGAAGGAGATCCAGATTTAGAATATTTAAGAGAAGTAACGGAAAGATATGGTGCCAAAGATTTCTTGGTTTTAACTTATACTCCAAAAGAACCTCTAACAGATAATAGCTCTATAAATAATCTACTTAGTTTAAAATTTAAGTTACAAAGCTTAAGCTGGGTTCATAGTGTGATTACTGTTCTAGATGTTCCGTTATTAGATAATTCGGATAAGCCATTAAAAGATAGGTTAAATAATTTTGTTACACTTAAAGACGATGATGTTGATAAAGTAAGAGGTTTTAATGAAATTTTAAATAGTCCTGTTTTTAGAAATTTTGTAATTAGTGAGGATGGAAGGACAACTGGCATAATTGTTAATATAAAGGAAGACAAAGTATTAGGTAATTTAAAAGATAAAAAAGCAATAGAAAATTATAAAGAAAAACTAAAAAAACAAAATCATCAAAACATAGTTGAAATAAGAAATATCATTCAAAATTACAAACAAGATGCAAATATTTTCTTAGGTGGCATACCAATGATAGCTGATGACATGATGACTTTTATAAAAAATGATATTGTAGTTTTTGGAGTTGGTGTATTGCTCTTTATTATTGCAACTTTATGGTTTGTATTTAGAAAGCTTATTTGGATAATTGTTCCAATAAGTAGCTGCTTTTTTTCAGTTTTAATCATGGCTGGTCTACTAGGTATGCTAAATTGGAAAGTGACAGTAATATCTTCAAACTTTATTGCACTTATGCTTATTTTAACGATGGCTATGAATATTCATATGAGTACTAGATTTCTTCAAATTAAAAAAAAATTTCCTAACTTAAATAATTTTGAAATTTTAGTAAAAACAACTGGAAAAATGTTTTGGCCAATACTTTATACAGTCTTAACTACTATATGCGCTTTTTTGTCTTTAGTTTTTAGCGAAATAAAACCAATTATTGACTTTGGTTGGATGATGACTTTGGGTTTAGTAACATCTTTTATTATAACATTTACTCTTCTACCTACGTTACTAAATTTTATTTCTGAAAATAAAGTGGAATTAAAAGATCAAAAAGATTCCAAAATAACTGCCATTTTGGGAGATGTAGCTATAAATAAAAAAAAAATAATTTTTTCAACAACAATTGTAATAATCATTCTTAGTCTCTTCGGTATCACAAAACTAGAGGTAGAAAATAGTTTTATTAATTATTTTAATAAAAAAACAGAAATTTATAAAGGAATGAAATTGATAGATGACAAGCTTGGAGGCACAACTCCTTTAGATGTAATAGTGAAATTTGGTGACGCAGAAAAATCAAATGATAATGATGAAGATGATTTTGAAGACTGGGGTGATGATGACCAAAATGTAGAGAAGTATTGGTTCACAAGAGATAAAATAGATAAAATTGACAAAATTCATGATTATTTAGATAGTCTACCTGCTGTTGGAAAGGTTTTATCTTTTGCATCTATTATCGAAGTTGCCACTCAATTAAATAATAACAAAACATTAGGCACACTTGAAATGGGAGTTTTATATACTAAAATACCAGAAACTATTAAAAAAGAGATTATTGATCCTTATATATCTATTAAAGATAATGAGGCAAGAATAAGCCTCAGAGTTAAGGACTCTTTGCCTGATTTAAGAAGAAATGATTTAATCAATCAGATAAATTTTGATTTACAAAATAAACTTAATTTAAAGAAAGAAGAATTCAAATTAGCTGGAGTGTTAATACTTTTTAATAATTTACTTCAAAGTTTATTTAAATCACAAATTTTAACACTTGGTTTTGTAATGATTGGGATTTTTGTAATGTTTTTAATTTTGTTTGGAAATTTAAAAATTTCTATTTTAGGTGTTGTCCCAAATTTTATTGCTGCTTTTTTTATTTTAGGTATCATTGGAATAATGGGTATTCCGCTTGATATGATGACTATTACAATTGCAGCAATTACAATTGGGATAGCTGTTGATAACAGTATTCACTATATCTATAGATTTAAAGAAGAATATGCTGAATTAAAAGATTATAAAAAAACAATAAAACTGTGCCACTCCACGGTAGGTGTCGCAATTTTGAATACCTCAATAACTATTGTCTTTGGTTTCTCAATACTTGTGTTTTCAAATTTTATTCCCACAATCTATTTTGGAGTATTTACTGGTATTGCAATGCTTTTGGCTATGATTTCAGTTCTTACACTTTTGCCATCGTTAATTTTAGTCACAAAACCATTTGATGATAAATAATTTATTTAATGGAAGTTATTAATAATATTTTTAATGAAATATCAGTTTTTGATTTAATATATATTATTATTACAATTCTTTATTTAATTCGCTGTTCTATTAAAGGATTTGTATTAAGTTTACTATCTGCTGCAAAGTGGCTTTTGGCTTATGTTTTAACTTTAATCGTATTTCCAAAAGCCAAACCTTATGTTAAAGGAATTATAGACAATGAATATGTCTTAGATATTCTTTTGGGAATGTCCTTATTTGTCGTAATTATATTTTTTATTCTTTTAGTTAATAAAGGTATCAGAAAAACTGTTAAATATACTGGTATGGGTAAAGTTGATACTTTTTTTGGTTTTCTGTTTGGATTCGTTAAATCCTATATTGTTTGTGTCTGTTTATTTGCTACTACAGATATTGTGTATAATTCTGAAAAATGGCCATTAGATAATAAGAAATCATTTACCTTTTCATATGTTGAAAAAGGTAGTAATTATCTAATAAAAGAATTTCCAAGCAAAAAAGAATATGAAGATGCAAAAGAAAAAGTTTCAGATATATAATCCGAAATTAAAAGAGGAATGCGCAGTTTTTGGAATTAGTGACAATTCAGATGCTTCAACTCTTACGGCTTTAGGATTGCATGCACTTCAACATAGAGGTCAAGAAGGATGTGGCATTGTATCTTTCGATGGAAAAAAATATCATTCAGAGAAACGATTTGGCTTAGTTGGAGATAATTTTAGCAAAGAAAAAGTTATTAAAACTTTGCCTGGAAAATTTGCAATTGGTCATAATAGATATTCTACTACGGGAGGAACAACATTAAGAAATATTCAGCCTTTCTTTGCAGACACAAATGCAGGTGGTATCGGTGTTTCGCATAACGGAAACCTTACAAATGCGATTAAATTAAGAACAAAAATGGTTGAGGAAGGTTCAATTTTTTACACAACATCTGATACTGAAACAATCGTAAAACTTATTGCACGATCAAAAAGATCAAAAACTGTAGATAGGGTAATTGATGCTTTGTTTCAAATCCAAGGAGGATATGCGTTAGTTGTTTTAACACAAAACATCTTAATAGGAGCAAGAGATCCGTTTGGAATTAGACCTTTGGTTATAGGTAAATTAAAAAACTCTTATGTTTTAGCATCTGAAACTTGTGCTCTAGATATTATTGGAGCAAAATATATTAGAGATGTTGAGAATGGAGAAATAGTGTGTATTGAAGATGGTAAATTACAGAGTATTAAACCTTTTCCTCAAAAAAAAATTAGACCTTGTGTATTTGAATATATTTATTTTTCAAGACCAGATAGTATCTTAAACGGTAAAACTGCTTATGAATATAGAAAAAATTTTGGTGCAGAATTAGCAAAAGAAGAGAAGATTGATGCAGATCTAGTTGTACCAGTTCCTGACTCAGGTAATGCAGCAGCATTAGGTTATGCACAACAAAAAAAAATTAACTTTGATCTAGGCTTAATTAGAAATCACTATGTAGGTAGAACATTTATCGAACCATCACAAAAAATTAGAAGTTTAGGTGTAAAATTAAAATTGAATGCAAATCAATCAGTAATAAAAGATAAAAGAATTATATTAGTTGATGACTCGCTTGTAAGAGGTACAACATCTTCTAAAATAGTAAAAATGCTCTATGATGCAGGTGCAAAAGAAGTTCATCTTAGAATAGCCAGCCCAGAAATAAAATTTCCTGATTTTTATGGTGTTGATATGCCTACTAAAAAAGAACTTTTAGCTGCGAATAAAAGTGTGGAGGAAATAAGAGATATAATTTCAGCAAAATCATTGAGATTTCTGAGTATTGACGGGTTGTATAAAGCAATGGGATTTGAAAATAGAAATGATAATTATCCTCAATTAACTGATCATTACTTTACAGGTGATTACCCAGTTAAAATTATTGACGAATTGGGAGAGGACAAAGTCACACAATTATCTTTATTGAGCACAGGATCAAACAACTGATGAAAAAAGTAAGCTTCACAGAGATGAAAAAAGGAACAAAAGATGATTATTTGTTATTAGATAAGCATGAAAAAGATTACGCGAGTAAGACTGCAGAAAGAATTTTAAAGTTTATGTCAGGTTTAACTGATACTTTGGAGGGATATAAAGTTTCTAGATTAGAACACTCCCTTCAAAGTGCTACTAGAGCACTAAAGGCTGGAGAAAGCGAAGAAATGATTGTTGCTACTCTTCTACATGACATAGGAGATGAACTCGCTCCAATGAATCATTCTGAATATGCTGCATCAGTGCTTAAACCATATGTTTCTGAAAAAACTCATTGGATTATCGAAAAGCACGGTGAATTTCAAACCTACTATTATGCTCATCACTTTGGAGGAGATAGAAATAAAAGAGACAAATATAAAAATCATAAGTACTACCAAGCATGCATTAATTTTTGTGAAAAATATGATCAAGCATCATTTGATCCAAATTATAAGTCTTTACCGCTAAGTGAATTTGAACCAATGGTGAAAAGGATTTTTTCAAGAAAGCCTTACAGTCATTCTTAGGATTAAGCTTTGGTTAATCTACTTAAAAACGAAAAAAGTCCATACCTTAAGCAACACGAAAATAATCCAGTGAATTGGATGCCGTGGAATAAAGAAACGCTTAAATTAGCAAGAGTTGAAAAAAAACCAATATTTTTAAGCGTTGGATATGCTAGTTGCCATTGGTGTCATGTGATGGCGCATGAAAGTTTTGAAGATGAAACAACTGCTAAATTATTAAATGAAAAATTTATTAATATCAAAGTTGATAGAGAAGAAAGACCTGACTTAGATTATATATTTCAAAGATGTTTAGGTATTCTAACTGGCACCCAAGGTGGGTGGCCGCTGTCAATGTTTTTAGATGAGAATGCTGTGCCTTTTACAGGAGGTACATATTTTCCACCAAAAGAAATACATGGTAGGCCAAGTTTTATAAAAGTTTTAGAGAACGTTTCAAAAGTCTACGAAGAAAATAGAGAAAAAATTATTTCCCAAGTTGAACAGATTAAAATGGTCTTCAATGAAATTAACTCAAAAAATGCTGTACTCAATCAGGATCTAGAGCCTTTTGCAGAAAAAATTTTACAATATATGGATCATGATAATGGTGGATTTCAAGGTGCCCCTAAGTTTCCTCAGTTTTATGTTTTCGATACGATATTTTACTTCTATTTGAAAAACAAAAAAAAGAAATTTTATGAGGTAACTGAGAAACTTTTAAAAAATATTTGTTCTAAAGGAATTTATGATCAGTTGGGGGGTGGCATTTCAAGATATACTGTTGACGATAAATGGGTAGTCCCCCATTTTGAAAAGATGCTTTATGATAATATTTTGTTTGTTAGACTTTTGAATTTTTATGTTGAAAATACTAAAAATAAATATTTTAAATCTAAATTAGTACAAAGTATAAATTTTATACATAAAGAATTTAATAATAAAGATAATTTATTAGGTTCAGCATACGATGCTGACAGTGAAGGTGTTGAAGGTAAATATTATATTTGGAAGTACCAAGATATTAAAAATATTTTAAAGGAAAAGTTTGAATTATTTAATAAAAAATATGAAATATCTGAAGCCGGTAATTTCGAAGGAAATAATATTCTAGTTGAAAAGTCAGGAACCATATTAAATGATACTGAATTAGAGGCAATTAAAGAGATAGAGAATAAACTTTTAGAGGAGAGAAACAAAAGAGTAAAACCACTTTTTGATCACAAAACTCAAACAGATTTAAACAGTTATTGGATATACACTATTTTGCATTCCTCAATAGTACTTGAGAATCAAGAAATTTTTAAAATAGCTATGGGTTACCTGAATAAAATCCAAATCATTTTAAAGGATAATTTGTTTCATTGCTATGACAAAAAAAGAGAGGAAATTGATGTTTTCTTAGAGGATTATGTTTACTTCAGTTTATTGCTTGTAAGTGTTTATGAAATCACAAATGATAAAAAATCATTAAATCAATGTTGTGAATTATTGAAAAAAGCATGGGAGCTTTTTTATAATGATGAAAACCAGGTCTTGCAAAAAAATATAAAAAAATCTAATGATTTATTTGTTCAACCTATTGATCTTATAGATAACAATATACAAAATGGAAATAGTATATTTTTACTAGTTTGTAATAAACTTTTTAATATTACAGAAGAAATTTCTTGGAAAAATAAAATTGATATTCTTAAAAAATCGTTTCACTCATCTATTAATAATGCTTACTCACAAATGTTTAGTTATGTAAAAATTTTAGATATTTGTAATGATAACATAACTTTTACTTTTTTTGGAAATGATAAAAGTTTTAAGGATATACAAAATAAATTGCTAAAAAAATACTTTGAAAAGGCAACTTTCATTCACAAAGATAGTGCTGAAAATTTTATTTTGATTTGTAAAAATCAAACTTGTTCTGAAAAACTCAAATCATTAGAAGAGGTGGAAGTATATATTAATGCAAAATCTATCTAATCAAAAAAAGGGTTCTTTATTAGCTTTTATTGGTGTTTTATTTATTACACCCGACTCTCTACTTATAAGATTAAGCAACATAGAAACATGGGGATTATTATTTTACAGAGGTTTTATTCCATTCATTGTAGTTCTTTTTGGATTAATTTTATTTTATAAAACAAATTTTTTTAAGGCTTTAATAAATATTGGATATACAGGAATATTTTATGCAATAAGTTTTTCCGTATGTAATGTTACTTTTATTATTTCTATTCAAAATACCACTGTTGCTAATACTCTTATAATGGTAGCCATGGCTCCAATGCTTTCTGCTTTTCTTGGAGCTTTATTTTTAAAAGAAGCCCCAGATAAAAGAACTTGGTTAGCAATAATAATAACTTTTTTATCTGTGACTTTTATCTTTTACGACTCAGTAAAGTTAGGAAATATTTTGGGTGATATATTTGGGTTTATTACAGCGCTTGGTCTTGCAATAAATGCAAACCTTGCGAGATACGCCAAAAATAAAGATTTAGTTCCTGCGGCTGTAATTGGAAAACTTGGGACTGCAGCTTTTGCATTTGTATTTGTAAAAAATTTCAATCTAGTTGAATCAGATATTATTATAGTTCCCTTAATGTGTATTTTATGTGTTGCTATACCATTTGTACTTGTAACTATTGCACCTAGGTTCATTACTGCAGCTGAGGTAAATTTGTTTTTCTTGTTAGAGGTAATAATCGGTCCAATATGGGTTTGGATAGTTATAAATGAAAGACCTAGTCCTGAGACAATTATTGGAGGGATTATAATAATTATTACGATTGCAATACACTCTTTTCTAGCCATAAAAAAAACATAAACTAAAATTAACTACTTGCTTTTTTAAATAAAAAGAATACTCACGCAGAAATGAACAAAATTATTAATAACTCTTGGGCACTATTTTTAGGTATGGGATTAATTATGCTTGCTCATGGTTATCAAGGATCTTTATTAGGTATAAGAGCAGTAAGAGAGGATTTTAGCTTAATATCAACTGGTTTTATGTTATCGGGATATTATATCGGTTATTTTGTGGGTGCAAAAACTATATCTAATTTAGTTTCACGAGTTGGCCATATAAGAGTATTTGCAGCCTTTGCATCTGTTGCATCAGTTGTAATTCTTCTCCATTCAATAATCGTAAATCCTTTTTCCTGGTTTGTTTTGAGAATAGTCACTGGCTTCAGTATGGTTTCTTTATACACAGTTGCAGAAAGTTGGTTAAATGACAGATCTAGTAATAAAAATAGAGGCAGTGTCCTATCTATTTATATGATTGTCCTATATGGATCGATGGCTCTAGGAATGTTTTTTATTAACTTTAGTAAGCCTGAAAACTTTCAACCATTTATTCTAGTATCTCTTATTATGTCTCTATCTCTAATACCTATATTGCTTACAAAAAGAAAACCTCCTACTTTCAAAAGAATTTTGGGTATGAAACTTAGGGACCTATTTGATACTTCTCCTTTTGGAATGGTAAGCTCATTATTAATCGGGTCTACACATTCAGCTTTGTTTTCTATGCTGGCAGTTTATGCAGCATCCATGAATTTTAGTATTTTTGAAATATCTATTGTAACCTTCTTAGTTGCAATATCCGGTGCAATTTCGCAATGGCCAATAGGTAAACTATCTGATGCGTTAGATAGACGTTTAGTAATCATTTATTGCACATTCGGATCATCTTTTTTTGCTTTTTGTGCAATATTCGCTTCATCTCAGATATATATGCCTGAGGGTTTAGCAACTCCAAAATATTGGTTTTACTTTTTTGTAATGTTATTTTCATTTTGCAGTCTTCCAATGTTTGCTTTGATATTTGCACACACAAACGATTTTATTCCTAAGGAAAAATTTGTTGCTGCAGGAGCTGGTTTACAATTCGCTTTTGGTTTAGGAGCAATGATAGGTCCATTTTTATGCTCATTTTTTATGGATTTTGTGGGTCCAAATGGTTTTTTTATATATTTAATAATTTTTCACGCATCTATAGGAATTTTTGGAGTATACAGAATGAAAGTAAGAGCAGTAGTTGATAATCCGGATTCTCAATTTACTCCAATGCCACAAACTATTACTCCTTTAGGAATGGAGTTAAACCCTGTGACAGAACATATTGATGAACCATACTCAGAAAAAGTTCAAAAAATGCTTAAAAGAAAGGGTGTTGTTATAAAAAAGAAAGATGAGACAGTAGTTGAAAAAGAAAATATATAAACAAAATTCTCTACTTCAAGTTGTGTATATTTTAAATTAAAATTAAAAAAAATAAATCTAACCCTTGTTAATTGAAGTTTTTTTTGTTGAAATAGATAAAAATTAAAAATGGTAAGAAGAAAAAAAAATATAAAATCAAAAAGTAAGAGTAATTTGTCAAAAATTGCTTCTTTCACTGCTCAATCAATAAGTTCAGCATACTCGAGTTACAAAAAAAATCAGGAACAAAAAAAAATTAAGGAAATTAAGTTACGTAAGCTTGAGGAAAATAACAGTCTTATAAAAGAAAGAAAAGATTTAAAAGTAAGAGAAGATCAATTGAGGAAAGATTTAGATAAATTAAAATCCAAAGAAGAGGATTTAAAAAATAAAGAGAGAGAATTAAAATTAAAAGAGGAAAAGCTTAAAATAGAAAATGAAAGACTTATTAAAAGAGATGAGGACCAAAACTTATTTAACAAAGAATTAAGATCAAAAGAGAAAGAGCTTAAATTAAGAGAAGAAGAACAAAATAGAAAAGATATAGATTTAAAAGTTAGAGAAGAGGATCAGAAGAATAAAGAATTACGTGACCAAAGAAGAAAATATAAAGCTATTAAAGCTATGAAAGAGGAAGAGCAAAGAAAGAAGAAGATCGAATATATTAAAATTAAAGAATGGGAAGAAAAATTTGATAAAGAACAAAAAATGAAAGAAGAGGAAGAAAGATTAAGAGAAGAAAGATTAAGAAGAAGAGAACTAGAGAACCTAAAAAGGCAAGAAGTAGAGGAAAAAGAGGTCAAAGAGGAATTAGCAAACAGGTTAAAAACCTTTAATATAGACAAAACAACAAAAAACTAAGTATTTGCAAAAAGAAAACTCCGCTAAGCTTTGGAAAATAATCCAGGAAGCTGGAGACTATCTTAAGGGAAAACTACCAGAACATCCAAATCACCCTAGTGGAAGAAATCCTTATGCTCACATAGCAATTTGTATTAAATCTAAATTTAAAAAGAGCTATAAAGATATAGAAGACGAAAAATTTAATGAGGTAATTGATTATATTAAATATTTAAAACAAAATCCTGAATAGCTATTGTTTTGGAAAATAATCCTTAAACTCCCCTTCTCTGTAAACATCAGCTGTACAACAATGCAATCCACCACCAAATGCATATGCATCTCTAAGCTCTACTGGAATTACTTCCATTCCTAGCTTATCTAATTGTTCTGCTTGGTAAACTTCACTTTTTTCTACACATACCGTTTTTGGGTCTAACACTAATACATTCATAGATAACCATACGGACGAATAACATAAAGGAGGAGGTGAATTGTGAGCTGGTTGTGCTGAGTCTATAATTTGCCAACCATTATCTTCGAATAATTTTTTTTGATCTTTTGGAATTTTTCTTTGCGGATTGTTAATTATCAAACCTTCTTTGATTGGGGTAAAGGTTGCATCGATATGAATTGGATAAGGATCACCTGGAAAGTTTACAGCATGTATTCTGTGATCTTTGAAATGTCTTCTTAACCAGTCAATACCTTTTAAGTTAGTTGTAAATCCATGCTGCACAATTAAATCTTTTCCAAATCTTAATATATCTGCAGCATCAAATAATGGCTCTTCCTCAGTAGTTACAAAAAATTTATCCTCAGTCCATTTTAATCTTTTTTGAACACCAATTTTATCTGACAAATAATCTTTTCTATAATCTGCGTCTGTTAACCTTGGTTTTGGCGCAATCTCGTGTCTCATATTTGGATCTTCATTAAAATATTTTTGTAATAAGGGTCTGTAATTTAAATATTCAAACCATCTACATCTATAACTCATCGTTGCCTCTAACATTTCATTTCCAACTGTTAAAATTATATCTCTAGCTGGCATACAACCGAACATACTTTTAGCCTCCCAATCTGGTGTTGAAATTTTTTGGTTATGGTTAATTGGAGTAGGTCTATCAACTTTAATTCCTCTTTTTTCCAACAAAGATACAAAATTATCTAAAAGCTCGTTTGCTTTATCAACTGTATCTTTTGTTCTAGGTCCGTGTTGGCCTTTCATATCAGAATCCTCAGGAACCTTAGCATCTAAAGCTGGTTCAGGTGCGGGGATACAACATCCATCAGCTTTTCCAACAATCACATGTTTTAAAGGATCCCATTCATTCCAGCTATTTACAATTGTTTTAGATAAAGCCATAAACTAATTTAAAGCAATAAATCTTCTGTTATGTTTAATTATTAAACTGTAATAAATAATTGCTAAAAAAATTAAAAATCCTCCTATAACAGTTGTATTTGAAGGTACCTCATTTATTCCAAGTATTGGTAACCAAACCCAAAATATTCCACCAATTACCTCAGTTAAAGAAAGTAATGTTAGTTCTGCGGCTGGTATAGCTCTAGAGCCAATCGAATAAAGTATTAATCCCAAGCAGACCAAAGTCCCGTGTACAGTAAATAATCCTTGATTTAAACTCGATGATAAAAAACTTGCTTGACTATCTATAATTATAAAAGATGAAAAAATTGCACAAAAAATACCCGCTAAAGCCACAGTGGTAAATTTTGGTGTTTCCTTGCGCCATCTCAGACTTACTGAAAAGATAGAGAATCCAAGAGCTGAAATTAAGCCGAACACTAAACCAAATAATGACCCTTTTTCAAAGTCACCAATTGCCATAATAAATATACCAATTGTTGCTATTGCTATTGCTATCCACACATTTGTTGAAATTCTTTCTTTGAGAAATAAAAAACCTAATAAAGCGGTTATAAAAGGCATTGCTGATAGACAAAGTAAAGTAATTGCTGCTGTAGTATGAGTTATCGACCATATAAATGTAATCATTGCTGTTCCAAGACCCACTCCGCCTATTACTCCCGATAGACCGATTTTAAAATAATTTTTGTAAAAATTAATTCCCTCTTCAAAAAAAAGATAAACATTTAATAAAATAAAAATTGTTATTCCTCTTGCAAATAAGTATTGCCAAGGAACTAAATTCGGTTGATCCATATATCTAACTACAAGTGGTCCAAAAGACCAAAGGATACCAGCAAATAAGACTACTGGTATTGCAATACTCTCATTTTTTAATCTAAACATTGTGAATTTTTAATAGTAATTTAAGGATACTACAATATAATTTTTTCCAATTAAAAATATCAAAAAAATTAAATAATGGATTTAGAAGTTATAAAGATCGCTGAAAATACCACAAACTACAAATATATAAAAAATCACTCTCACAAATATAAGCACAAAAACTCAATTTGCGGTGATGAAATAGAAATTACACTAAAAATACGAGATAGAAAAATTATTGATTTTGGATATCAAACTAAGTCATGTATATATTGTCAGGCATCAGCTAGTCTTCTATCGCGTATTTCAAAAAATAAAAAAATTTATGAAGTAAATAAGTTTTTGAAAATTGCAAAAGATTTATTCCAAGACCAGCATAAATCAACTCCAAAATATTGGAAATCTTTTAATTCAATTTTTAAAAAAGATAACTTTCAAAGAAAAGATTGTTTATTGTTGCCAGTAAATGCTTTAAAGAAAATTATAAATAGATATGATTGATAAAAAATTAATAATACAATCAACTTTAGCTGGAATTTTTTCAATTATCACAATAGGTGTTCTAACAGTTTTAACATATAAGACAACTTATGGAATTTTTTTAATAGCCTCCTTTGGTTCTACCATGGTTCTTCTTTACGGTTATCCTGAAAGTCCATTTGCACAACCAAAAAATATTATCCTGGGACACTTCTTAACTGCTCTTATAGGAATTATTTTTTTAAATTTTGTTCCTTTGCCAATTTTTCTTAATATCCCATTTGCTGTTGGTTTTGGAGTTATGTTTATGATCCTATTAAAAGTTACACACCCACCAGCAGGTGGTAATCCAATAATTGTAATTATAGGATCTGTTTCATTTGACTATTTATTAATACCAGTCCTTATTGGATCAATCATTGTGGTTATGTTTGGTGTTATAATTAATAAATTTTTATTTAAAAAGGAATACCCAAAGTAGACATAATTTAATTGCTTGCGCGTGTATTTTTATGGTAGGCTTTTAAATATAAATAATCATTAATGATTTAAATTTAGATTAGGAGATAAAATGAAAGTATTGTGTATATTGTATGATGATCCAAAAGGAGGAATGCCAAAATCATATCCTCTTTCAGAGCTTCCAAAATTAGAAAAATATCCAGATGGTATGACTTTGCCATCTCCAAAAGGTAGGGATTATAAACCTGGTCAACTATTAGGATGTGTATCGGGTGAACTTGGTTTAAGAAAATTTTTAGAAAGCAATGGCCATGAATTAATTGTTACTAACAGTAAAGATGGTGATGGATGTGAGGCTGATAAACACATTGTAGACGCAGATATCGTTATTTCTCAACCATTTTTCCCTTACTATTTAACTAAAGAAAGAATTGCTAAAGCAAAAAATCTTAAAATGGCTATTACTGCTGGAATTGGATCTGATCACGTAGACCTTCAAGCCGCAATGGACAATAAAATTGATGTTGTTGAAGTAACTTTTTGTAACTCAAGATCAGTTGCAGAACACATAGTGATGATGATTGTTTCAATGGTTAGAGATTACCACAATCAACACAGAATTGTTAATGAAGGTGGTTGGAATATTGCTGATGCAGTACAAAGATCATACGACGTTGAAGGTATGCACATTGGAACTGTAGCAGCTGGTAGAATTGGATTAGATGCTTTAAGAAAAATGAAACCCTTTGATGTTCATCTTCATTATTTTGATAGACATAAATTACCTGATAGTGTTGAAAAAGAACTTAATTTGACATTTCATGAGTCAGTAGAATCAATGGTAAAGGTTTGTGATGTAGTTACAATAAATTGCCCTCTTCATCCAGAAACAGAAAATTTGTTTGATGATGCTATGATAAGTAAAATGAAAAAAGGCGCTTATATAGTTAATACTGCAAGAGGTAAGATTTGTAATAGAGATGCAATTGCAAAAGCACTTAAAAGCGGTCAACTAAGCGGATATGCAGGAGATGTTTGGTTTCCTCAACCTGCTCCAAATGATCATGTTTGGAGAACTATGCCAAACCATGGTATGACACCGCATACATCTGGTACCTCTTTGACTGCACAAGCTAGATATGCAGATGGAGTAAGAGAAATCTTAGAATGTTTCTTTGAAAAAAGAGAAATCAGAAACCAGTATTTAATTGTAAAAGATGGTCAATTAGCTGGTATGGGAGCTCACTCTTATAGTAAAGGGTCGGCTACTAGTGGTTCTGAGGAGGCAGCAAAATATAAAAAGAAATAATATTTTTTTAAAGAAGTTTATAAGACCATTTATTGTAACTTATATATTTTTTAGTGTTGCAATAAGTTTTTATCCTTCTTTTGATTTTTATTCTTTAAAAGGGCAACTGCTCATTATTGGTGTATCTTGTTTTAATGGTTACTTGGGTACTGTAGTTAAAAAATTATAAAACGTAAGGTTCCGGTCTTGCATTTTCATTAAAAATACGCTCAACACCGAAAACACTTATGTCAATTGTTTGGTAGGATCCTGTTGTAATTAATTCTGTTAATGCTCTACCAATTCCTGGGGCTTGCATTAAGCCTCTGCCAGTAAAACCACTAGCCATATAAACATTATCATACTTAGGATGTTTCCCCACTACAGCGTTATTATCTAATTTATTACAATCATAAAAACCTGCCCAACCCCCAGTAAGTTTTAACTCTTCGAATATTGGAACTCTTTTTGCAAGAGCTGGCCACACAAGTTCTTCGAAATCGTTCCAAGCTGGTTCTAAATCTTTTGAATCAAAAGTTGAAATAGGTGATCCAGCTAAATATTCTTTACCTTCTGGTCTCCAATAAACACCTGTAGTCAAATCTCCCGTTAAAGGCATTTCAGAAATATGTTTGGGGCATTTAACTCTAAAAACCGTATGCTTTTGTGGAACGACAGGAATGTCATCTAAAAGCTCTTTTGTCCAGCATCCTGCAGCTGATATAATTGTTTTTGCATTTATTTCATCTAAATTTTTTATATTTCCTTTAATAAATTCAGCTCCAAGTTCCATTGCTTTGCCTTTTAATGCTCCATGAAACATGAACGGATCAATCCATCCTTCTGTTCTATTGTCAGTGTAAGTAGCAGTTTCTATGCCTTCAGAATTTATATATGGAAATACCTGTTTTAATTCAGATCCTTTTATATTTTTAGTTCCAGCCTCACATGCTTTGTGGTTTTCAAGAGCTTTGTACTGTTCCTCTGCATGCTCAGGTCCAAACATTAATAAATAGCCATTCGGAACCATACTAGCAGTAGGTTTTGGATTTTTTTCAGTTCTAAGTAATTCCGGAATTTGATTAATAAACTCCCTAGCAAACTTTCCTAATAATATATTCTCCTTTTGAAAGAATTGTCTTCTAAAACCTCCAAGAGACAGAGGAAAAGACGCTTTTTTATATGTTGGATCTCTTTCGATTACTTTAACTTTTCTTCCTTCTTTAGATAAGAAATAAGCCGTTGCAGCACCAATTATACCGCCGCCAACTATAACAACATCATCCATATTAATTTAATAAATATAAGCTAGTATTTAGAGTTAGTGCATAAATGCACCAAAGTAAATATGGAATCATTAATATAAAACTTAAATTACTTATTTTTTTATACTTAATCATTAAAATGATAATAAAACCTATTATTATTATAAGGTTGATTAGTGCGGCAAAAATATTATGAAAAACAAAAAATACAATACTCCAAGTTGTATTAAAAAACAAATGCATCAAATAAATATAAATTATATTTAAATCTTTATAATTTTTATGCCACGCAGACCAAATTGCTATAGTCATGAATAAATATAATGTTGTCCAAACAGGAGCAAATACCCAATCAGGAGGATTAAGACCTGACTTATTTAAGGAAGAATACCAGGGTTCTTTCGATGTAATTGTCGCTATACTCCCAATAAATGAAGCAGAAAATGTGACAAATCCGAAAATTAAAAAAGATAAAAATTTATTTTTAAACATTATGATATATATATCATTTCATCATGAGCAATAAAGTAATTTGGATTACAGGTGCTAGTACAGGTATTGGAAAAGCAATAGCAATAAAATTTTCTAAAAATGGTTGGAATGTTGCTATTTCTGCTAGACGACTTGAATTACTTGAGGAAATATCAAAGCAAAATCAAAATGTTTTTTCATTTCCTTTAGACGTAACAAGTAAAGATGATTGCCATAAGGTATTCACTGAAATTAAAAATAAACTAGGAAAAATTGATTTATGTGTTTTTTCAACTGGAACGTGGGATCCAAAAAAAGAAAAAGAAATTGATGTTGAACAAATTGAAAATGTAATGAAAGTAAATTTTTTTGGCACATTAAACTCTATCAAATCCGTAGAAAAATATTTTAAAGATTTAGGAAAAGGTCACATCTCAATTGTTTCATCAATAGCTGGTTATAGAGGTTTGCCAAATTCCACTGGTTACGGTCCATCCAAATCCGCATTAAATAACTTAACTGAAAGTTTATATTTTGATTTTAAAAGATATGGAGTAAGAGTTTCATTAATATCTCCAGGTTTTATTAAAACACCCATGACTGACAAAAATGATTTCAAAATGCCTTTTCTAAAAACAACTGAATATGCTGCAGATAAAATTTATAATGGTTTAGTAAATTCAAATGTATTTGAAATTCATTTTCCAAAACAATTAACTTTAGTTTTAAAATTTCTTAAAATTTTACCAAACTGGTTATATCTTAAATTATTGAGTAAGCTTACAAAATATCAAAAACGTTAGTCTTTAACAAACATAACTGTTAGTTCAGCTACTTTTATACCAAACTTTGTCATTGTAGCTCTATTAATCGCTACTCTATCATCTTGTTTAAATATCCAATCGTCAAAAGTAATTTTAATTTCTCTACCTTTAACAGGAACTAGAAGAACATATTCAAATTTAAATGCTGGACCATAGGAATATCCTTTTGCTTTTCCAACAACATCACTTGCTGTTCCTTCGTAATTATGATCATCAATTTTATTTATTTTCCACTGTCGTGTTTGAACTTCTCCATCAGTCCAATTGAACTTTTCGTCTAAAATAAGTTGATTACCATCCCATTTCCCATTTAAATCTGCAGAAAATTGACGTGTTACTTTGCCTGATCTATTCTGAAGAATACCCCATGCTTTAACATTTCCTGTCAAATAATCTTCAATTATAAGCCTAGGTTTTTGGTCTTTGAAATCTTCAGGTTTCATTGCACTATTTCCAGAGCAACTTGTAATAAATACAAAAAAAATTAGCAATAAAAAATTATTATATGAATTAATTTTTTTCATAAATTATTTATTCTGTAGTGAAAATTGTATTAAATCTATATTTTTTGATTTAAATCCAGCTTCACAATAAGATAAATAGAAATTCCACATTCTTTTAAAAGTTACATCAAATCCCTGTTTTGAAATATTATCCCATTTTTTTAAAAATTCATCTCTCCACATCATTAAGGTATTGGAATAATGTAATCCGTATGAATTGCACTGATTAAAATTTAAATTTGTTTCGTTTGCGTATTTTATTAAGCTTTTTTTACAAGGTAAAAATCCACCTGGAAAAATATATTTTTGAATAAAATCCTGTTTAGTCTTATATCTATTATATAGGCTATCATCGATTGTGATAGCTTGTATAGCTGCACTTCCATTTGGTTCCAAGTTTTGTTTTATTTTGTTAAAAAAACTTTTTAAATAATTTTGACCTACCGCCTCTATCATTTCTATAGAAGCTATTGAATTATATTTATTATTGACGTCACGGTAATCTTGCATCTTTATATTTACTTTTTCATTTAATCCATTTTTAAATATTCTTTCCTTAGCATATTCATACTGTTTTTGAGATATTGTAATGCAATCTAACTTTATGTCATAATTTTTTCCCACATACTCTGCAAAACCTCCCCAACCGCATCCAATCTCTAACATCCTATCACCAGTTTTTGGTTTAACTAAAAACGATAGTTTTTTATATTTATTAATTTGAGCAGCCTCTAGATCAGTTTTATCTTTATCAAATATTGCACTTGAGTAAGTTAAAGTTTTATCTAACCACAATGAAAAAAATTCGTTTCCAAGATCATAATGTTTAGAAATATTTTCTTTGCTTCTTTTTTTTGTATTCTTAATAAATAAATATTTGAAAAAATTTATTAATGGTAAATCTAAAACTCCAGAAAATTTATGCACTTTTTTGATATTTTTAGCAGTAATTTCTATTAGATTTGTCAAATTATCAGTTTCAAATTCTCCACGCATATAAGATTCAGCTAAACCAATACTTCCTTTATTTAGAATATTTAATGTTACTCCAGGTTTATTTATTATTAAATTTGCTTTTAGAGAAGAGTTTTCGTTTCCTAATTTATATTCTTTGCCATCGTAATTTTTTAAATTTATTTGCCCATATTCAAAATTTTTAATAGATGAAAACACTATTCTATCTGCAACTGAGACTAATTTCATTTTTTTTCAATACTTATATTATTTTTAATTTTTATTTTCTTAGGTACCAGTTTAATTCCTTTTAGCCATAACCTTAATGCCTCAAAATGTATCGCTGATATTATTTTAAATGTCATCAAAGGGTGTTTTAAATACGAAAATATAAGGTTTTTAGTATTAAGGTTTGTTCTTCTACCGTCTTGAGATGCGAATAGTAATTTTCCATCTTTATCTATTTGATCAATTATCACAGATAAATTTTCACTAGGATTCGCAATTCTAAAAAAATACTTTGAATCTAAGTCCATGAATGGAGAGACATAAAACTTTTTTATACAATCATTTTTGATGTTTTTTGTTTCTTGATTTGTTTTAAATACATATGTGTGTTGTTCCCCAAATGTATTTTTTACTTCGTAAAGTATTGCTATAAGTGATGATTTTGAATTATAAACAAAAAATATGCTTAGTGGATTAAAAACATATCCAAAAATTCTTGGATAACATAGAATTTTAATTTTAATATTTTTCTCGTTAATATCTATGTTTTTTAAATTTGTTATTACCCATTCTTTTAAAGAATTATTATTCCTATCACCGTGATCTTTGTCATGGAAACTTATTAGATTAAACTTATTATATGAAAAAAAAGGTATTTCCTTGTCGATTTTGTTGATCTCATCTAAATCCAAAAATAAAGAAAATACTTTATAACTAAAAGTATGTTCTTTTGGTTTAAATCTTTTATGAATTACCCTGCCATTATAAATATAAGACTCTTTAATCATCTAAAAATTTAAGCATATCAATTGATGATTTTATTCCATCTTCATGAAAACCATAACCGAAATAACTTCCACAAAACAAAATATTTTTTTTGTTTTGAATATTACTTAAATTTTTTTGAAAACTCAAAGCTTCTTGGTTATAATAAGGATGAGTAAACTCAATTTTTTTAATTATTTTATCTTTATCAACTTGAAAAAAAGGATTAAGCGTTAAAAATATATTTTTTTTAATATCTAAATTCTGTAATAAATTTAACCAATAAGTAATAGAACTTTCTTTCAGATTGCTTGAATTAATTGAAGAGTTCCAAGATGACCATGCTTTTTTATTTAATGGCATCACTTTTTCATCAGTATGAATCAATGCAATATTTTTTTTGTAATTAAATTTAGTGAGTAAATTTTTTTCTTCGTCGGTGGGATTTTTAATTATAGAAATAGTTTGATCTGCATGTGTTGCAAAGACAACTTTATCGTAATCAAAAAATTCATTGTCATCTCCATAAAATACTCTCACTCCATTTGTTTTTCTTTCGACTTTATTGATATTGTAATTTTTAAAATACTCGCCACTGATTTTTTCTAAAATTTTTTTTACGTAAGTTCTGCTTCTATTTTTTACTGTGTACCACTGAGGTCTTTCTTTAAATTTAAATAGTCCATGATTTTGGAAAAATTTTATAAAAAATTTTAAAGGCATTTGACCTGCCTCATAAGGTGGCATAGACCAAATAGCTGAAACCATAGGTAAAATATGATAATTAATAAAATATTGAGATAATTTTTTATTTTTAAGAAAAGTGTTTAAAGTTAGTTCATCATTTAATTCATTGAGCTTGTCACATTGATTATAAAATTTTATTATTTCGAAAAACATTTTTAAAAACTTAAGATTAAAAATATTCTTTCGATTAATAAAAATACCATTAAGTCCCTTTCCACAATATTCAATATTTTTACCTTTTACTGAAACAGAAAAGCTCATGTTACTTTTTTCTATTTCAATATTATTTTCACTAAAAAAATTTATGAGATGCGGATAGGTTTTATAATTGAAAACAATAAATCCAATATCAATTGGCAAATTTTTCTTGCCATCTTGGTTATAATCAATGTCAATAGTATGAGCATGTCCACCAAAGTGATCCTCTTTTTCAAATAAATCGACTTTGTGTTTTTTTGATAAAAAATATGCAGAGCTTAAGCCAGAAATACCTGAACCAATTACTGCAATTTTCATTAACCTTTAAGCTGCATCTTCTTTGAATTCATCCATACTTGGACAAGTACAAAAAAGATTTTTGTCACCATATACATTGTCTACTCTTGAGACTGGTGGCCAAAACTTATTAGATTTTAAAAATTTTGATGGATATGCTGCATCTTCTCTAGAATATTTATGTTTCCATTCATTCGATGCTAATTCTAGATCAGTATGTGGAGCATTTTTAATTGGATTATCAATCTTATCAAATTCTCCATTTTTTATTTTATCAATTTCTTTTTTAATTTTAATTAAAGTGTCACAAAATCTATCAATTTCATTTAAACTTTCACTTTCAGTGGGTTCTATCATCATAGTTCCTGGCACTGGCCAAGACATTGTTGGCGCATGAAAGCCAAAATCGATCAATCTCTTAGCGATATCTTCTTCTGTTATACCCGTATCATTTTTTATAGATCTGATATCAATTATACATTCATGAGCTACATTTCCATTTGCACCTTTATATAATATTGGATAGTGGTCTTTTAATTTGTGAGCTATGTAGTTAGCGTTTAAAATCGCTATTTGTGATGCAAGTTTAAGACCTTCTGAACCCATCATTTTTATATACATCCAAGAAATTGATAAAATACTTGAACTTCCCCAAGGGGCTGCAGATATGGGCCCAATACCTGTAGCTGGACCACAATCTTTTATTACTGGATGTGTTGGCAAATATATTTCCAAATGTCTTTTGCATGCTATTGGTCCCATACCTGGGCCACCACCACCATGTGGAATACAGAATGTTTTATGTAAGTTTATGTGACAAACATCTGGTCCAAAGTTACCAGGTTTAGCAATACCAACTAAAGCGTTAAGGTTTGCGCCATCCATATAAACTTGGCCTCCATGCTTATGGATTAATTCGCATATGTCAGATATTCTTTCTTCAAAAACTCCATGAGTTGACGGATAAGTAACCATTAAAGCACCAAGATTTTCTGAATTCTGTTCGACTTTCTTTTTAAGATCTTCATAGTCGACATTTCCATCTTTATCACAATTAACAACGACAACTTTCATTCCTGCCATTTGAGCGCTTGCAGGGTTTGTACCATGTGCCGAACTAGGGATTAAACACACATTTCTATTTTTTTCACCTCTCTCCATATGATATTTTCTAATCACCATAAGACCAGCATATTCTCCTTGGGCACCTGCATTTGGTTGCAAAGAAACTCCAGAAAATCCAGTTACTGATCTCAACCAATTTTTTAAATCAGTAAATAAAGTTCTAAAACCTTCCATTTGCTCTATTGGAGCGAAAGGATGTGGTTCTGAAAATTCTCTCCAACTAATAGGTATCATTTCTGCAACAGCATTTAGTTTCATTGTACATGAACCCAAAGCAATCATTGTTCTATTAAGAGCTATATCTTTATCCTCAAGTCTTTTTAAATACCTAATCATTTCTGTTTCTGAGTGATAACTATTAAATACTTTGTGTTCTAAATAATTAGAAGTTCTAAGTAAATTTTTTGGAAGATTAGGTAAACTTTCTGTTGGATTTTCTTTTATAGCTTCAGCGCAATTAAATATTTTTAGAAGTTGATTTGCTCTGTAAACATTTTTCTTTTCATCAAAAGACACTGCTAACATTTCAGAATTTACTTTTCTGATATTCACTTTTTGAGATAAAGCATTTTGAAATATTTGTTCAGTTTTATCCTTTGTTAACACCGTTACAGTATCAAAGAAATAGTCCGAATAAAGTTCATAACCCGACTGTTTTAGTTTATCTGCAAAATTTTTAGCAAGTTGAGAAACTCTTTCTGATATCGTCCTAATTCCTTTGGGCCCATGATAAATTGCATATGCTGCGGAAACAATTGCAAGCAGTGCTTGAGCAGTACAAATATTACTCGTCGCTTTATCTCTTCTTATATGTTGTTCTCTAGTTTGTAATGCGAGTCTATAAGCTTTATTTCCATGTCTATCAACAGAAACACCAATAATTCTTCCTGGCATGGATCTCTTAAATTCGTCTTTAGTCGCAAAAAATGCTGCGTGTGGACCTCCATAACCTAAAGGAATTCCAAATCTTTGTGAACTACCTATAGCAATATCAGCGCCTAATTCTGCTGGCGTTTTTAATTTTGCTAAAGATAATAAATCACAAGCAAGTATAGCTTTTCCATTTCTTTTTCTAATTTTACTAATATTTTCACTTGGATCTTTTATATCACCTAGGGTTCCAGGATATTGAAGTATACCACATACAATATCATTTTTTATATTGTTTAGCTCTTCATCGTCTCCAATTAAAACTTTAAGCCCCAAAGGTTCTGCTCTTGTTTTTACTACTTCTATTGTCTGAGGGTGACAATCTTTAGAAATAAATACAAGATCACTATCTTTTTTATTAAGTCTGTGACTTAGACCCATAGCTTCAGCAGCAGCTGTTCCCTCATCTAACAAGGACGCATTTGCGATATCCATCCCAGTAAAGTCAATTATCATTTGTTGAAAGTTTAGTAACATTTCCAATCTTCCCTGCGCGACTTCAGGTTGATAAGGAGTGTAAGAAGTATACCAGCCAGGATTTTCCAATATGTTTCTAATGATTACATTTGGGGTATATGTTCCATAATAACCCATACCAATAAAATTTGAGTAAATTTGATTTTTTCTTGATAAACCTTTTAATATTCTTAGTGCCTCATATTCAGAGTTAGGTTCACCAATATTTAGTTCTCCTTTAAACAATATTTTTTCTGGAACAGTTTGACTAATTAATTCATTTATATTTTGATAACCGAGCTGTCCTAACATATCTTTTTCATCTTTCTTAGATGGTCCAATATGTCTTTTGATAAAGTCTTTTTCAGAATTATGTAACATTAACTAGCACTCTCCTTTGCAAATTTGTCGTATTCATCTCTATTCATTAAAGTATTCATTTCAGCTGGGTCTTTAATTTTAAGTTTAAAAAACCATCCATCCCCTTCAGGATCAGAATTAATTTTAGATGGATCATCTACGATTGATTGATTTGTATCGACAACTTCACCAGAAATAGGTGTATAAACATCACTAGCAGCTTTAGTCGACTCGACTACACCTGCCGTAGCATCCTTATTTACATTAGAACCTTTTTCTGGCAATTCAGCAAAAACAATATCTCCTAAAAGCTCTGTTGCATGTTTAGTTATACCAATAGTTGCGACCTCACCATCAACTGTTATCCATTCATGTTCTTTTGAAAATTTAATTTCTGACATTGTCTCCTCCTTCTCTAACATAGTTTTTTTTATAAAAAGGCATTTCACAAATACTTGCTGGTACCCTTTTTCCTCTTACTTCTAAAAAGATTTTTGTATTTTTTTTTGAATAATCATTATGAATGTATCCCATTGCTATAGGACCATTAACGCTTGGTCCAAAAGTTCCACTGGTTACTTTTCCAATTTCATTATCTTTTTCGTCAAATATTTTTGTAGACTCTCTTGCTATCACTTTTGTTTCAGGTTTTATTCCAACTCTAAGTTTTGAAACACCTTCGTTATATTGTTTCTTAATAAATTCTGAACCTGGAAACTTTTCATTAATTTTGCTTTTTGAAATTGCCCATTTTAGATTTGCCTCTATTGGACTAGTATTCTCATCTAAATCGTGACCATATAAACAAAGTCCAGCTTCTAATCTTAAAGTGTCCCTAGCTCCTAAACCAATCAATGTAGAACCTTTTTCAATAAGTTTTTCTACAAAACTTTCCACAATTTTATTGTTAATCGAAATTTCGAAACCATCTTCACCAGTATAGCCAGATCTAGTTATATAGATGTCTAAGTCTTTGTACTTAAATTGGTTACCATTCATAAATTTAAGTTTAATAACACCTGGTACAATTGAATCTAGAACATCTTTTGCTTTAGGTCCCTGTATTGCTATTAAAGATAAGTTATCTGATAAATTAATTTGATATTTTTCACCAATTTTACTTTTTAAAATATTTAGATCTGCCTCTTTACAAGCAGCATTTAATATTATCATGTAACCATCTTTTAATTTTGTAATTATAAGATCATCATATATTCCACCATTTTCTTTCATCAAAAAAGAATACTTGCTTTGGTTTATTGAAATTTTTGCTAAATCAATTGGGAATATTTTTTGTAAATCATTTGTTAATTCATCACCGCCTTTTAAAAATAACTGACCCATGTGAGATACATCAAATATTCCTGAATTATTTCTAGTGGTTATATGTTCTTTTACTATGCCAGTTTCATATTGAATTGGCATTTCATAACCAGCAAATTGTACAAATTTTGCACCATGTTTTTGATGAAGATTGTACAGAGGTGTTTTTTTCATAAAATATTAACTCTTTGCCCCCTCTGTCTATGTGCCTGAGAGATTTGCTCCTTCGGCGAGAATTTTTCTCTTTCCAGAGTTAATATTTACGGTCCTTTTGCCTGAGAGTTTCCGGGGTGGTTGCTCCTTCGGCGCCACACTAATGTGGTCTCTCCCGTGAGGTTCTTATAGCATAAATTTAGTGAAATGATAGCCTTTTAAGATTGTAATGAAGCCTTATTTTTTTTTAAAAGTGGTAAAAATTGAAGCAGAACAGCTATAATTACAACACATCCTCCAATAAGGACCATTAAAGGAGGTTGCTCATTAATAAAAATCCATGCCCACATGGGCCCTAAAACGGCTTCTGTTAACATTATGATTCCCACTAATGCTGATGGAGTTCGTCTTGCTCCAATAGTTATTAAAATAAAACCAAAACCTAATTGAAAAAATCCTGCTAGAAATCCTAGAAAAATATCATAAAAAGAAATCATAATTTTTCCAGCAAATAAATAACCAACCATCATTGCAAATATACCTGCGATCAATTGTAATGGCACCATATCAACAGTGGGATATTTTCTTACAATTAAAATTAAAATTGCAAATGATACTGGCATAATGAAAGCTGCGATATTACCTGACATTTGGCCTGGGGATAAAGAAGTGCCAACCATTAAAATTATTCCTGAAATTGCTAAAATAATTGAAACTAAAGTTAATTTTGAAACTTTTTCCTTCAGAAATAAATACCCAAATATTGCCAAAAATATTGTTTGGGTTTGAATTATGAAATTTGTGTTTGCAACGGTGGTATTGTACATAGCAAAAACATATCCACAAAAACCAGTAGATAATATTAATCCACCTATTAATCCTGGAATTCCAGAACTAATAAAAGCAGTAAAAACTTTTTTTCTATATGTCAGTATTAAAAAAATACTAACAACTAATATAAAAAAAATTGATCTCCAAAACAAAATTTGCCACAAATTCGCACCTTGAAATGATTTAACAATAAGCCCTCCAAAACTAAGACTTAAAGCTCCAAAAAAAACCAAAAGCGGACCAGGTAATTTAGATATAATATTCATTATATTTGACTCAAAAGATTTTCAGTTTCCATTTGATATAATTTATAGAGTTTTTCTGCTTCTTTTAATTCAATTAATTCAAATTTAATTTTTTTACCTGGAGGTGTTTGTACCAATCTATCATAATCAGCACTTATAACTACACCAATTTTCGGGTATCCTCCAATAGTTCCATGGTCAGACAACATGATAATCGGATTACCGTCTGCTGGAACTTGAATTACACCTTTAATTAAACCCTCTGATCTAATATTTGTTTCTTTCAAATTTTTAATTTTAGGTCCTTGAAGTCTCATGCCCATACGATCAGAAAGTTTTGTAACTAAAAATTCTTTAGAGGTAAATTCTTTTATTGATTGTTCAAAAAAATAATCGAAATTAGTTCCTTTCAATATTCTTATATATTCAATTTTTGAATTCATATATTTAAGACTTTTATTGGCATGCTTATCTCTAAAATCTTTAATAAAAAATTTATCATCTTTTTGAATCTTAATTCCATTGTTTGCACCAACTTTTGATCTTACATGAGTTGAAAAGCTTCCAAAATTTTGTTTAAGGTCAAATCCACCACTGACTGCAAAATATCCATAAACTGAATTATTAGTTGATATAATATCTACTTCATCATTTTTTGATAAATTGTAATTTTTATAGCAATTACCATTTATTAATTTACCATTTTTTTTTATATTAAATTTAATATCCCCCGATATAGCAAAATTTATATTACCATCCTCAATTTTTATAAGTGGTCCTTGGTACGCAAATTCAATAACAGCCTCATTATATTTATTTCCAACCAGTTTGTTTGCTATTAAATAATTCCTTTTATCCATGGCACCGCTAAAAGGTAAGCCTATATGATAAAAATTGTTCCTTCCTAAATCTTGAAAAGTTGAGTTAATACCGTCTCTCAAAACTATAATTTTATTATTTTTCATTAAGTTTGATGAATTCTTTTTTGTTAATTTCGTAAAATAACACTTTATCTCCTGGATTAATTAATGTTGGTTGTTTCTCGTTTGATTCATTAAAGATTTTAATAGGTGTTTTTCCTAAAATATTCCAACCACCAGGACTTTCGAAAGTATAAATGTTAGTAAACTGTTCTGTAATTCCAACAGCTCCTTTAGGGACTTTTATTCTTGGTGTTTCAAGTCTTTCTAGTCTAATATGTTTATCAATATCGCCTAGGAAAGGCATTCCTGCAATAAATCCCGTCATATAACAAAAATATTCTTTATTTAAATATTTTTCTAAAATTTCTTTTTTTGTTAATTTCAATTTTGATGAAAGCCTTTCAATATCCAGTGCAAATTCGTCATCGCAACAAGTCGGTATTTCTATAATTTTTTGATCCTGTTTTAGATTATTTTCAGAAATATTAATATCTTCAATTTTTTTTTTAACTTCACTGAAATTTATTAGATTTAAATCAAATGATATTATAAGTTTATTGTAAGAGGGAGTTAAATTATTTATTCCTTTTATTTTTAATTCCTTAATCTTTTTAAAATATTTTATTACTTTAATATTTGTCGTCTTATTTACTTCATTTCCAAAGTCACAGTATAGTGCCGCGTCACCAAGATTTGATATATTTTTTATCATGACATGTTATACTTTAACAATGGATAGTATGGAAATTAATATTAATTGTGATTTAGGAGAAAAATCCAAACACCATTCTAACATTAATGATCCAAAATTGTTAGAAATTGTAAATTCAGCAAATATTGCATGTGGCTATCATGCTGGTGATCATGAAACTATGAATAGTACTATTTTAATTTCAAAAGGAAATGGTGTAAGTATAGGTGCTCACCCATCCTTTAATGATCCTGAAAATTTTGGGAGAAAAAGATTTAATCTTTCTGAGAAAGAAATTGAAAAACTTATTGTTGACCAATATGAAATTCTTCAAAGTATAGCTGAGAAACATAATGAAAATGTAACACATATGAAGCCTCACGGAGCTTTAAACAATATGGCTTGTGAGGATATTAATTTAGCAACTACACTTGCAAATATTATTTATAAACTAAATAAAGAGTTGATTTACCTTGTTCCTACGGGCTCAAAAATGGAGATAGCAGCAAAAAAATTAAATATGAAAATTGCTTGCGAGATTTTTGCAGATCGAAATTACGAGGATAATGGAAATTTAGTTTCTAGATCAAAATCAAATGCATTAATAACAGACCCAAATATAGCAAAGAAGCATGTATTATCTATGGTTAAAAACCAAGCTATAAATTGTTACTCAGGTAAACAAATTCCTTGTGAAATAGACTCCGTATGTATTCATGGTGACAATGAAAGTTCTTTAAATACAGCAAAAGTAATCAAAGAAGAGTTTTTGAAAAATAAGTTAAATTTAAAAGCTCTTAACAAAATGAAAAAATTTTCACAGTGAAAAATATTAATTTTATACTTTTGTTTTTTTTTTCACTATCAATATTATTTAAAGTCTATGCTGCCGAAAAAACTGGAGAGCACTTAGGTAGAGAAGGGCCTCCTCCTGCTGGGCCCTACAGGCTAGGTTTTAAAGAGTTAGAAAGAGCGATTAAAACTGAGAAAAAAGGAAATCTTAAAAAAGCTAAAATTAAATTTGAAAAAGCTTTAGATTTTTTTTTAGAAGCAAATGCACAAGATCCTGCAAATCCTGATATTTTAAATTATTTAGGTTTATGCAGCGCAAAATTAGGATTAGATGAGAATGCTGAAATTTACTATCTTTTAGGTTTGGAGTTAAATAACGAGCATAATAGCATCAAATACAATCTTGGAGTTTTTTACTACAATGAAAATAGGGTTAGTAAAAGCTTAGAAGTATTAAATTCTCTTAAAAATTGTGGTTGTGAAGAATATCAAAGTCTCAAAATGCTGATAAATTAGTAATAGTGTGGTGTTAAATTGTCTCTAAAAGCAAAAGATAGTTGTGGATATAATTTTAGTTTCTATATTTCGACTATGTTAAAAACTTTAAAAGTAGTTGTAATATTTTTTTTCTTATCAATTACATCAGCATATAGTGCGGCTTCGGGGGCACAAGATACAGATGGTGGAAATGAAGGTAATGTATCAAAGTATGAAAAGGGTCACAAACTTGTTTTGTCTGGAAAATATTTGGAAAAAAAAGCAAATAAATTTCTAAAAAAAGGCAACACAAGTAAGGCTGAAAAAAATTTAGCTAAAGCAGAAAAAAAATATGAGAGAGCATTTAAGTTATTTTTGGCATCTAATAAAGAAAAACCTAATAATGCAGATACATTAAATTATCTAGGATTTACAAGTAGAAAATTGGGAAATTTTGAAGAGGCCGAAAGATATTACTTATCTGGTTTAGAAATAAAGCCAAATCATAAAAGAATTAATCAATATCTTGGAGAACTTTACTTAAATACAGACAGAAAAAATAAGGCAATTGAACAATTGAATATTTTAGAAAGTTGCAATTGTAAAGAATATGATCAACTTAAAGAAATAATAGACGGAACAAGAATCTCAAAATATTAATAAATTTAAACACTAAATATTGAAAATTATTTTTTTTTTTATATTATAAACTATCTTGATTGAAGAACTTGTAATACTAACACAGATTATCTTTATTGATATAATTTTAGCTGCAGATAATGCAATAATAATTGGATTAATTGCTTCAAATTTTGTACCCAAGAATAGAAAACAAATAATTCTTTGGGGTGTTGCTGGAGCGTTAGTATTTAAAGTAGTTTTCGCGTTATTTGCGACTTATTTGTTTAAGTTTTATTTTATAAAAATACTTGGTGGATTGTTATTAATATGGATTGTTTATGATCTAAAGAAAGATTTGTTTGAAATAAAAAAAATAAAATCTCCAACTAAACAATCAAAAGAACCCTCTTATATAAAGAGTGTTTATAAAGTTTTATTTGCAGATATAACTATTAGCTTTGATAACGTTATAGGTGTTGTTGGTGCATCAAAAGGGCATTTTGGCTTTATGATATTTGGATTAGTCTTATCTGTAATCTTAACAGGGGCTCTTGCTACTGTTCTCGCCAATTATATTCAAAAACACTTATGGATTGCCTACGTTGGTTTAGGTTTTATTTTGTTAGTTGCCCTTCAACTAGTTATTGGTGGATTGGTGGATTTAGAGATATTATCTATCAACGAAAACTTTAAAAAATATTTCTAATAAGAATATTTTTTTGAAGGATATTTTTTTGCTTTAACCTCAGATTTGAATTTCGATACTGCTGAATTAATAATTTTTTTTATGTTCACATATTTTTTAACGAACTTAATTTTGGCATCTGTTAAACCCAAAATATCATCTGTTACTAAAACCTGTCCATCGCAATGAACTGAGGCTCCTATACCTATGGTTGGAATTTTTATTAATTTAGAAATTTTTTTTGAAATATCACTATAAGTACATTCTAAAACTATTCCAAATGCGCCACTATTCTCCAAAGCTTTGGCATCTTTAAATAGTTTGTTTCTTTCTTTTTCTGTTTTACCTACTGATTTGAATTTTCCTTTAATAGTCTGCGGTGTTAGGCCAATATGGCCCATCACAGGGATTTTATTTTTTACTAAATGGCTAACTATATGTTGTACCCTAACTCCACCCTCTACTTTAACCGCATCACATTTTGTCTCTTTCATCGCAAGCTTTGAATTTTTGAGCGCCTCGAATTTATTTCGATATGTATTGTATGGCATATCTATAACGAGAAGACTTTTTTTTACACCCATCCTTACACTTTTTGTGTGTTCTAACATCATTTTAAGATTAACTTTCCTTGTAGTATTGTAATTGTAAAGCACTGATCCTAAAGAGTCCCCAACTAGAACAATATCTGCATGATTATCTACTATTTCCGCAATATTTTTAGAGTAAGCTGTAAGACAAACAATTTTGGATTTGTTTTTTTTTTTAATAATTTTTTTTATTTTATTGTTCATTACTCTAATTCTATGGTGCTAGGTGGTTTGGATGTTACGTCATAAACTACTCTATTAATACCTTTAATATTATTTATTATTTTATTTGAAACAAGCTGCATAAATTCTTTATTAAAATCAAAGGTATCAGCAGTCATCCCATCTTCAGAAGTAATTGCTCTTAACAAACACATATATTCATAAGTTCTATTATCACCCATAACACCAACTGTTTTGACTGGCAACAATGCTGCATAAGCTTGCCATATCTTGTCATATAAATTGAAATCTTTTAATGAGTTTATAAAAATTTCATCTGCATCTTTTAAAATTTTAATTTTATTTTTTGTTATTTCTCCAGGCATACGAATTGCCAGTCCTGGTCCTGGAAATGGATGTCTTAAAACAATGTCTTTTGATAACTTAAGTTCTAAACCTAATTTTCTAACCTCGTCCTTAAACAATAGCCTCAAGGGTTCAACTAATTTTAGTTTCATTTTCTTTGGTAGGCCGCCAACATTGTGATGAGATTTTATTTTAGAAGTCTGGCTTCCTGTTACTGATTTACTTTCAATTAAATCTGGGTATAACGTTCCTTGTGCTAAATATTTAATGTTTTGAATTTTTTTTGCATATTTCTCAAATATTTTAATAAATAAATTTCCAATTATTTTTCTCTTCTTTTCTGGGTCACTAACTTTATTTAATTTCTTTAAAAAAAGATATTTAGCATCTACGTAAATAAGATTTATCTTAAATTTTCTTCTAAAGGTTTTAACAACTTGAACTTCTTCATTCTTTCTAAGTAAACCAGTATTTACAAAAATACACGTCAGTTTTTTTCCTATGGCATTATGAATTAATTTTGCAACTACGCTACTATCAACACCTCCAGATAGAGCGCATATTACTCTTGAATTGCCCACAATTCTTTTTACATCCTCTATAAGAATTTTTTTTTGATTTTTAGAGGACCAGTTTTTTTTAATCATGCAGATATTAAAAACAAAGTTTTTTAATATTGTTTTTCCCCTCTCTGTATGAGTAACCTCTGGATGAAATTGTATCCCATAAATTTTTTTAGAAGAATTTTCAATGATTGAAAATTTTGAAGTTTCAGTTTTTGCAATTACTTTAAAACCTTTTGCTAACTTTGTTACCTCATCTGCGTGGCTCATCCAGACATTGTTTAAACCATTTTTATTAAAAAAATTTTGAGTTAACTTACTTTTGTTTATTCTCTTTAATTTTGCCAATCCAAATTCCCTATGTTTTGCTTTTTTTACTTTACCTCCCAACTCTTTAGATATGACTTGGTGACCAAAACATATTCCTAAAATTGGAACGTTCCATTTAAATAATTCTCTTTTGAACTTTACTTTGTTAGATTGGTAAACATTTAACGGACCGCCAGATAAAATAATTCCTCGTATATTTGTTTTAATTATTTTCGATTTTAATTTTTTATGACTAATTATCTCTGAATAAACGCCGATTTCTCTAACTCTTCTTGCTATAAGTTGAGTGAATTGTGAACCAAAATCAATAATTAGAATCTTATTTAAATTATTGTTAAGATCCATTTTTTGGTTCAATGTCTGCTAATGATTTTTCAATATTTTCTATTTTCTTACAAAGATTTTTACAAATAGAGGAAAAATTTTCTTTAAGTTCTTTAACTTTAGAATAATTAGATTTTTTAAGTTCATAATTAATTAATAAATGCATTGCTTCTTCGTTTTTAGGATCTAGTAATAATGTAGTATTTAAGTTTTTAATTTCCTCTTTTTCATTTTCTTCATTTTTATAAATTTTCGCTAAATATAAATAAGATTTTGCATCTTTTGGGTTAAAAACAATATTTCTTTGAAATAAAAATTTGGAGTCTTCGTATTTTTTTTGATCAAATTTTTGTTTGGCTTCATAAAAAAAATTTTCAGATAAAGAATGATTGCTTATAAAAAAAACAGCAACAATCATAAATAATAGATTGGATATTTTAAATCTAATATTTTTCATCTTTTTTAATCTCATCTATATTATGTACCATACTTTCATAAAATCCTGCTTTTGTAATTTTTACAAATTTAGGTTTATTTCTTAAGTTTAAAACTTTTTTGGATCCAAGATAACCCATTGATGATTTTAATCCTCCAATTAATTTAAAAATTATTTTATCTACAGGACCTTTATATTTAACAAAACCCTCAACTCCCTCTGGGACATATTTAGATTTATCTTTTTGTTTTGATTGAAAATATCTATCGGCAGAACCTTTGTTCATTGCTCCAATTGAACCCATACCTCTAAAAACTTTGTAAGTTTTTCCGTTTTTTTTAAGAATTTTACCTGGTGCCTCATTTGTACCAGCAAAAAGTGAACCAATCATTACTGCATCAGCACCAGCTGCGAGGGCTTTCGCTATATCACCTGAAAATTTTATACCTCCATCAGCAATAATTTTGACTTTTTTATTTTTTAAGCCTTTTTTCACATTGATAATTGCACTTAATTGAGGAACACCTATTCCTGCGACAAGTCTAGTTGTGCAAATTGAGCCTGGACCTATTCCAACTTTAATTAAATCAACACCAAGATTTGCCAAAAAATTTGCAGCTTCAGCAGTAGCAATATTACCAGCGCATAATAAAGTATTTTTATGTTTATATTTTTTAATTGTTTTAATTATTTCTTTTACTTTTTTAGTATGCCCATGAGCAGTATCTACAACAATCAAATCAATTTTTTCTTTAATTATTGCTAAAGCTCTTTTTGACTCTAGATCTCCAGCACCAACTGCAGCTCCAACTTTAAGATTTTTAGATTTAACTTTTCTAATTTCTTTAATCTGTTTATCAATTGTAAAATTTCTGTGTATTACTCCTATTCCACCTGCTTTAGCTAAAGCTTCAGCCATCTTAGACTCTGTTACAGTATCCATTGCCGAGGATAATAAAGGAATGTTAATCTTATAATCGTTTCTTAAATATGTAGATGTATCAACTTGCGAAGGTAAGATTTCTGAGTACCTAGGTACTAGAGTAACATCGTCGAAAGTGAGTGCTTCTTTAATAGGATCCATAATCCTATATATACGATTCTTAAAAAAATAAAAGAGGACTTAATGTAAAATTTTACAAATTATAAAATTCTCTTTTGAATCTTTTCTGCTTGATAGTGGTTTAAAAACTCTTACTTCTTTAAATATGTTTTTAGCCTCAGAGACAATTTCATTAAAACTTGTACCCATAAACAACTTTGAAATAAATTTCCCCTTCTGATTTAATTGGTTTTTTGCAAAACTCATTGCATCCATACAAAGTTCCCCTGTTACAATGGAATCAAGGTTCTTGTTTCCAGTGGTGTTTACAGCCATATCAGAAACTACCAAGTCTACTTTTTTGTTAAAATATTCCCTAATTCTTTGCTTATATTTTTCGTCGGAAAAATCACCAATTAGTTGGTAAACTTTATTGATCTTTTGAAATTCTAACAAATCTATTGCTAAAATTTTTCCATTTTGGATATTTTGTGAAAGATATTGAGACCAGCTGCCTGGTGCTGCTCCTAAATCTATAGCTGTAAAGACTTCCTTTAATATTTTAAATTTTTCGTCAATTTCTTTTAATTTGTAAATTGCTCTTGAACGATAACCTTCTATTTTAGATTTACGAACATAGATATCTCTATGCTGCTTGTTTATCCAATTTTTTGAAATTTTATTTTTTTTCAATTAATGACCAAACCTTAAGCTTTTTGATATAATCTTATTTTCTAAAGTTTGAATTTGAATTTTTACTGAACTATCAACTCTCATATCTTTTTCATTATCCCAAATACCTGCTGCAAGATGCATTATTCCAATTTTACTATTTGGTAAAAAAGGTTCTACAAATGTATCACTATTCAGATCAAATTTAGGTAGAAGGTTGCTTGCAATCCAATTACAGTTTAATGGAAGAAATTCAGTTTCTACATTATCTATATAAATACTCATATTTATTGCCAGCCCCTCTGAGCCAAATATTTTTCCTGATTTTAAAGTGGTTTCTAAATTTTTTTGCCAAGTTTTCCAACAATTTGAATTTTTCTCAAGTGAAAAAACTCCGATGTTTACATGGGGAGCAAAAGCAAGTTTTCTTGCTTTGTTCATTCCTATTTTAGAACTAACAGCGTGTTTAAAATTTTGTGATTTTATTACTGCTATTTTACCAAATAACCAATTTACTTTAGAGGTAATCCTATAGCCTGGACCAATTGTTTGCGTAATACCAAGCTTGCCATTTTCACAAGCTTTAAAATATAAATCTATTGTATTCCAGTCATTTACCCATGCATCGCAATCAATCCAAAGGTACTTTTCATAATCAGGAAAATATTTTGGTAAAAAAGCCCTAGAAACCTGACTCTTTAACCACTCTTTTCCTTTTACTTTAATTGGTGAAACTTGAATATCCCATTCTGCACTTTTTATCTCATCTACTTTATCTGAGAGTTTATTTAATTGTTGCTTTTCTAAGCCAGCATCTAAAATACATATTGCTAAAGAATTACTTTGATCAAATTGTTTTATTGAGTCTATTAGTTCATTTAATAAATTGAAATAATTCGAGTCAGCTAAAGAAACTATAACGTTTTTTTTCATTTATAACATATCTTCAGGCTCATCTTCAGTCGATATTTTATTTGACAGTGAACCTTTTTTCAGTTTTTGGTAATGAAAAATACTGAATGGAATTGCTAAAAGATAAATCAAAGAACCAATTGCAATTACATTAAAAGGGAATATTAATAAAAGTCCAAAAAGTAGGACTATTCCTAAAAGTAAAAATATTGTTGTGCTTCTAGGGACAACAATTTTTTTGAATGAATAAGTTGGTATTTTGCTTATTAATAAGATCGATACAATTATAAAAAGAATTGGTGTTATTAATTCTATATTGTAATTAAATATATTTAATCCACTCTGGTCATAAACAAGTGGACTTAATACTAAAATACCTCCTGCGGGTGATGGAACACCTTGAAAAAAATTATCTCTCCATGATGGTTCTCCGCCTGAGTTAACATTAAACCTAGCCAATCTTAAAGCAACACAAACTACATAGATTAAAGAAATCAACCAGCCAATTTTTCCGAGAGTATTTAGAGTCCAAAAATACATTATAAATGCAGGTGCAACACCAAAACTTATAATATCTGTAAGAGAGTCTAGTTCTTTACCAACTTTAGAAGTTCCTTTTATTAATCTTGCAATTCTTCCATCTAAACCATCAATTATTGCAGCACATACAATAGCTACTATTGCAAGTTTAAAGTTTTGATTTAGAGCAAAATTAATAGAGGTCAACCCAATACATACACCAATAAGTGTTAATGTATTAGGTAAAATTACTCTCGCACTTTTATCTGTTACAATTTTAAATTTTTGTCTAGGTTCGTTCATTTTATCTTTTAGCAATAAGTGACTCCCCAGCTATAGTTTTCTGGTTGATTTTTACTAAAGGTTTATAATTTTCAAAATACAGGTCTGCTCTGCTCCCAAATCTTATCATTCCAATTCTCTCTCCTTGAGCAAGCTCTGAATTTTCTGAAGTTTCTGTAACAATTCTTCTTGCTATTAAACCTGCAATTTGAACTACAATTATATCTTCACCTTTTGAATTAGTAATTTTATAATAATTTCTCTCGTTTTCTTCACTAGCCTTATCAAGAGAAGCATTAAAGAACTTTCCGGGCTTGTATAAAATTTCTGAAACTTTTCCTGCGCAAGGCGATCTATTTACATGGCAATCGAAAACATTCATAAAAATACTCACTTTAGTAAATTTTTTATTTTCTAAGTTAAGTTCCTTTGGACCTTCATTTTCTTGAACTTGTAATACTAAACCGTCTGCTGGACTTACCAAATAATCATCATCATTTATTGAATATCTCTCAGGATCTCTAAAAAAATAGTAACACCAAATTGTTAGAACTAGTCCAATTAAACCTAGGAAACTGCTTATTAAATATAAAATTATTGTAGCAATACCAAAAATTACTAAAAATTTATAACCTTCATTGTGTACTGGCGGAAAGACTTTATCTATCATAATTATATATTTGGTAATATGGTCCTAATATGTATATTAAACTCCAAAATTCAATTATTAAGATATATACTCTAATATGAGCAAAATTAAGGTTAAAAACCCGATTGTTGAGCTAGATGGTGATGAAATGACTAGGGTGATTTGGGATTTTATAAAAAATAAGCTTATCCTTCCTTATTTAGAGTTAGATATAAAATATTACGACTTAGGAATTAAAAGTAGAGATAATACTTCTGATAAAATTACTGTCGATTGTGCACACGCAATTAAAAAATATGGTGTAGGGATTAAATGTGCAACAATTACACCGGATGAAGCACGGGTTAAAGAATTTAATTTGAAGAAGATGTGGAGATCTCCAAATGGAACAATAAGAAATATTTTGGGAGGAACTGTTTTTAGAGAGCCTATATTATGTAAAAATATTCCAAAGCTAGTTCCAAGTTGGGAAAATCCAATCTGTATTGGGAGACATGCATTTGGAGATCAATATAGAGCAACTGATTTTCAGGTGCCAGGAAAAGGAAAATTAGAAATAAAATGGACTTCTGAAGACGGAAAAGACAAAAAAGAATTTGAAGTTTTTAACTTTCCTGGTCCAGGTGTAGCTCTTTCAATGTATAACTTAGATCAATCAATCATAGATTTTGCAAGATCATGCATGAACTATGGTCTTAATAGAAAATGGCCTGTATTCCTGTCAACTAAAAATACAATCTTAAAAAAATATGACGGAAGATTTAAAGATTTATTTCAAGAAGTATATGAAAACGAATTTAAGGAAAAATTCAAAGATAGAGGAATTACTTACGAACATAGATTAATTGATGACATGGTTGCATGTGCCATGAAGTGGAATGGTAATTATATATGGGCTTGCAAAAATTATGATGGTGATGTTCAGTCAGATACAGTTGCACAAGGTTTCGGATCACTAGGTTTAATGTCTAGTGTTCTAATGAGTCCAGATGGTAAAACAATTGAGGCGGAAGCTGCGCATGGAACTGTAACAAGGCATTATAGATTACACCAACAAGGTAAAGAAACTTCAACAAATCCTATTGCATCAATATTTGCATGGGCAAGAGGTTTATACCATAGAGCAAAATTAGATAATAATGAGGATTTAAAAAAATTTGTAAAAAACTTAGAAAAAACTTGCATTCAAACTGTAGAGTCTGGATCTATGACCAAAGACTTAGCAATTTTAGTAGGTCCATCAACCAAGCATTTAACCACAAATCAATTCTTAGATGTAATTGATGCGAACTTGAAAAAAAGATTAAACTAAAGATTTTAAGCTGTTAAAAGCATCCTCAATTTTATCTTTGTTTACTCCTCCAGCTTGAGCAAAATCAGGTCTTCCCCCACCACCTTTTCCGCCAATAATTTCTGATCCATTTTTAACAAATTTAACAGCATCATATTTACTTTTAAGCTTATCTGTTATACCTACCGCTAAACCAACTTTATCGTCTTTACTTGCAAAAATAATCACTATTCCTTCTCCTATTTCTTTCTTTCCAATATCAATTAATCTTCTTAATTCTTTTGGTGGAAGTCCATCAATTTTTTGCATCCTAACATTAACACCATTAATTTTTTCATCATTAATAATATTTTTTGATTTATTATTTATTATTTCATTGATGGATAACTTTTCTAATTCTTTATTTAATTCTTTAATTAAATCTTTTTTATTTATTTTATTTAAATTTGGTTTTCCTCCAAGTTTTTTAATTTCTTCTGATAAAACTTTAATTGTTTTCTCATCTTTTTTTTCAGAAAGATTGGATTGTTTTTCTTTGTTTTTTAAAAATTCATCTAGTTGTTTATCTCTAAGAGCTTCAACTCTTCTGACCCCCGCTGCTATAGCTGATTGACTAACTACTTTAAAATTACCAATATCACTGGTATTTTTTACATGTGTTCCGCCACATAATTCAGTTGAAAAATATTTATTTCCCTCTTCACCCATAAAAACCACCCTAACTTCATCTCCGTACTTTTCTCCAAATAATGCTAATGCGCCATGAGCAATACCTTCTTTTGGAGTCATTATTCTTGTAATTACCTCTGATTTTTTATTCACCATTTGATTTACATGTTCATCTATTTTTACCATTTCATCTGAAGAAATTGGCTTCATATGACTAAAGTCAAAACGTAATCTATCTGGGGCAACTAATGATCCTTTTTGCATCACGTGAGTTCCTAGTGTTCTCCTTAAAGACTCGTGCAATAAATGTGTTGCTGAATGATATGCTTTCACATTTTCTCGTCTTTCAATATCAATTTTAAGTTCTACGTTATCCTTTAAATTGAAGTTTCCTTTTTCAACTTTTCCATAATGTACAAATAAATTACCTAATTTTTTTTGAACATCTGAAACTTTAAAAATATTATTTCCATTAGATATTATTCCATTATCACCAACTTGTCCTCCAGACTCACCGTAAAATGGGGTTTGGTTTAAAATTACCATACCCTCATCACCTTCTTTTAAACTATTGGATTGTTTGTTGTTCTTAATTAAACTTAAAATTACTCCCTCTGCCTGATTAGATTCATAACCTAAAAATTCTGTTGAGCCTATTTTATCTTTAATTCCAAACCATATTTCATCTACTGAACTATCGCCTGATCCTTTCCAATTCTTCTTTGCAAGTTCCTTACTGTCTTTCATTAGTTTGTTAAATTTTTCGTGGTCTAACCTTAGAGATTTGTTTTTAAGAATGTCCTCTGTTAAGTCTAAAGGGAAACCATAAGTGTCATAAAGTTTGAAAGCTACTTCACCAGGTAAAACTTTATCTATCTTTTCAATCTCATCATCTAATATCTTCATACCTCTTTCTAAAAGTACTAAGAATTTTTCCTCTTCCATTTTTAAGGTTTCTTTAATTAAGGATTGTGCTCTTTCCAACTCAGGATAATTACCAGACATTTCATTTTCTAAAGTTTTAAATATATTATAAAAAATTGGTTCTTTAGCTCCTAGTAGATGTGAATGCCTCATTCCTCGTCTCATAATTCTTCTAAGAACATAACCTCGCCCCTCATTTGAGGGTAAAACCCCTTCTGCTAATAAAAATGAACTTGCTCTTAAGTGGTCTGCAATAACTCTAAAACTAGATAGGTTTTTATCTGTAGGTTTTACTTTAACAGTATCGGAAATTGAATTTATTAATTTTAAAAAGTGATCTGTTTTATAGTTATCATGTGTGCCTTGTAGTAATGCAGCAATTCTCTCGAGTCCCATTCCAGTATCAACGGATGGTTTGGGTAAATCAATTCTTTTATCTTTAGTTACTTGCTCGTATTGCATGAATACTAAATTCCAGATTTCAATATATCTATCACCATCTTGATCTTTTGTCCCTGGAAGACCTCCTTGTAAATGATCTCCGTGATCATAAAATATCTCAGAACATGGACCACAAGGTCCTGTTTCGCCCATTGACCAAAAGTTGTCTGATGTTGGTATTCTAATTATTCTATCCTCACCAAAACCTGTTATTTTATTCCACAAATTAAACGCCTCGTCATCCTTATTAAAAACAGTGAAATAAAGTTTATTTTTGTCTAATCCAAAATCTTTTGTAATTAAGTTCCAAGCAAGCTCAATTGCTCTTTCTTTAAAGTAATCTCCAAATGAAAAGTTGCCCAGCATTTCAAAAAATGTGTGATGTCTTGGGGTATATCCAACATTTTCTAAATCATTGTGTTTTCCACCAGCTCGTACACATTTCTGAGAGGTTGTAGCTCTTTTATAATCTCTTTTTTCAAGCCCAGTAAAAACATTTTTGAATTGAACCATTCCTGAATTTGCGAACATCAAGGTTGGATCGTTATTTGGCACTAAATTACTCGATTCAACGATTGTATGACCGTTTTTCTCAAAATATTTTAAGAAAGTTTTTCTTATCTCGTTTAGTGATTTGTCGGCCATATTTTTAAAATACAGCTTTTTTAATTGATGTCTAGATAACTATAGGGAAAAAAGGCGCTTAAAATAAGCGCCTTTTTAGATAACTAAAAGTTAATTCTTTTTAGATGGTGTCTCTTCTTTTTCTTCTGCTTTTACTTTTTCTTGATCGATAGGATTGCCCTCAATCTTTTTTGAAATCAAGCCAGCTTTCTCTCTAATAGCCATTTCAATTTCAGCAGCAGCTTTTGGATTTTGTTCAAGGTAAAGTTTTGCATTTTCCTTCCCTTGTCCAATTTTCTCACCTTTATAAGCATACCAGGCACCAGATTTTTCAACTATATCTGCTTTTGCTCCAAGATCTATTAATTCCCCCGTTTTGCTAATTCCTTTTCCATACATTAAGTCGAATTCAACAACTTTAAATGGTGGCGCAACTTTATTTTTTACTACCTTCACTCTTGTTGCGTTTCCAATAATTTGCTCTTTATCTTTAATCGCACCAATTCTTCTAATATCCATTCTAACTGATGAATAAAACTTTAATGAGTTACCACCTGATGTAGTTTCTGGACTTCCAAACATAACACCAATTTTCATTCTAATTTGGTTAATGAAAATAACCATAGTGTTTGTTCTAGAAATTGAACCTGTCAGTTTTCTCAATGCTTGGGACATCAATCTAGCTTGTAAACCGACATGATGATCTCCCATATCTCCTTCTATTTCTGCTCTAGGAGTTAATGCAGCAACAGAGTCAACAACTAGAACCGACATTGAACCTGATTTTATTAAAGTGTCAGTAATCTCTAAGGCTTGTTCACCAGTATCTGGCTGTGAAATTAGTAGTTCTTCAGTATTAACACCTAATTTTTTTGCATAAACTGGATCTAATGCATGCTCTGCATCAACAAATCCACAAATACCACCTGCCTTTTGTGCTTCTGCCACTACTTGAAGAGCAAGTGTTGTTTTTCCAGAAGATTCTGGTCCATAAATTTCGATAATTCTTCCTTTTGGAAGACCACCAATTCCAAGAGCCAAGTCTAAGCTTAAAGATCCTGTAGAAACTGACTCAACATCCATAGCTTTCTGTTGACCAAGCTTCATTACAGAGCCTTTACCAAAAGTATCTGTAATTTGATCTATAGCTGCGTCTAGCGCCTTGTTTTTCTCTTTGTTTTCCAAATCTTTATCTTTTGCGGTTTTAACCACTTTTAAGTTATTTTTTGTCATTTAATGCCTCTTTTTTTTGCGTTTTTTGTCACTCGAATCATGATATTAAATGTACACATTTTGTTCTCATTGGCAAGAACTTAATTTATTTAAATAAAATAAGCCAAAAATAGCTTAATTATTGAAACCTAGATGATCGGCGCTCAAAATACCAACTGATTGAAGAAGTTTAAATTTTGATAATAAAAATTCTCTCTCTGAATTTGCAAGACTTATTTGGGAATTGAGTAAAATAGAATTTGATTGAATCACATCCAATGTGGATCTACCTTTGCCACTTTCATATTCTGCGGTAATTCCTTCATTTGCTATTTGAGCTGCTTTTACCTGCAACTTAACAGATTCTAACATACTTGCATTTGATTTCATGTTTGACCAAGCAGTAGTTACATTAGTATCGTTAATTCTTAAAGCATTATCTAATAGTAATTTCTTTCTATTTCTTAAGTTTTTAGATTTACTTAAGCCAGCATAATTTTTTCCTCCAGAAAAAAGTGGCCATGATAGTGTTGCTTGAACAGTCTCTTTATCTTGTTGGTCAATTGTAGAACTAAAGTCATCAGTTTCTTTAGTTTCAAAAGACAATGTTGCTGATGGTGACAAATCAGATTGAGAAATCTTTACATCTTGTTCTGATTGCTCATACTCTAGTTTTGCAATAATTAGTTCGGGGTTATTGGTTTTTGATAAATTAATTGCATTTTCTAAATTCATAGGAATTTTTAAATTTAAATCAGAATTTTTATTTAATGCAAAAGTATCTTGAATTGGACCAATAACATTTTCATAATTTAATTTTGCTGTAACAACTTCATTTTTAGCTTGAATAAATTTTGCTTGTGCCTCTGCTAATGAGGACTCTGATTGTGCAAGATCAGCCACACTAACTTCTCCTCTATCTAATCTAATTCTGTCAGTTTCAACTTGTCTTTCGAGTAAACCGACATTTCTTTCATTAATTGAAAATTTCTCATTTGCTACTATCATTCCAGAAAAAGCTTCAACTGCTTTAAGTAGTATTTCTTGTTCAGATTTTAATAATTTTGCATCGGCTAGATCTAAGCCCAATTTACTCTTTTTAAAATCAGCAACTCCCCCAAAACCTTGAAATATTTTTTGTTCTATTTTAAATGATTTTGACTCTGGATTAACATCAGTAATTGTAGCATTAGTGCCATCCCGATTAGTTAATCTTGATGTATCCTCTGAACTTTTAGAACCTGATAATGTTATGGAAGGTAAAAAATCACTTCTTGAAATATTAAGATCTGATTTTGATACTTTGATATTTTCTCTTTCAGCGTTTAATTCCAGATTATTTTGATATGCCTCTTTTAATGCTTGAGCCAAATTAATTGCAAAAGCATTAGAGGTTAAAAAATAAAAAGCTAAAATTATTAATATTTTTTTCATTTATTATATTTTAGTTTTGTAATTTGATGATGTCCATTTAATGACATCACAATTGACGAGTATTTCGTTGCAGTTTTAAACATATGTTCAGTAATTCTTTGGTATGTCATCATAAAATTTAATACTTCTTGTTTATTCATTACCTTAGAGTTTTTCTTATTTTTATTTTTTATTTTTAATTTTTTTTCTTGAACCAATCTCCACTTTCTTAATAAAGCAAAATTTTCTGCTTTCAAATATAATAAACAATCCATCATGCTATGAAATTTTTTATATTTATTTTTAAGATTTAAATTAACATATTTTCTCCACTTCATAGATTTATCATTAAACCTTTCTAAAGAGTTTATGGGTTTTATAAGTTGTTTTGTACTTTGAGATTTTGCACCAACACACCAGCCTTCGAAAATTACAATATCTGGTTTTGATTTGACTTTATACCATTTATTTTTTGAAAGCCTGTCATCTATAGATTTATCAAATTTTGGAAGAGATAAACTTTTTAACTTTTTTGCTTTAACTTTCCTAAACAAATTTAGCATCATATCAATATCATGAGTTCCTGGAACTCCTCTAGTTTTTAACAATGGATGAACTTTTTTAGACAAAATAATTCTTTCTTTCCTAGTTTTATAAAAATCATCAATTGAAATTTTAAATACATTTAATTTAAAATATTTTTCCAGAATTATTTTAATTATTGAAGAGATTGTTGTTTTCCCAGTTCCTTGACCACCAGATAAACCAACAATCATGGTTTTGTTTTTTTTCACTTTTTTAGCCATCCAAAAACAAACTGGTATAAGGAAAGATCTCAACATTTTATCTTTATTTTTAAATTTTTCGCTAGAAATTTCTTGAGTTGATATAAACCTATAACAAGGTTTTTTGACTTTATTCAAACATGCAGAAATTTGGGACATTTTATTTTTTATCTAAAGGATGATTCCGACCATCATTTACAGCTACATCTTTAAATTTGAAAACATCAATGTCATCTATACAAGCAACATTTATTCCATAAATTTTTGGATTTATTCTTGGTCTATTATGTGTGTGAATTCCACAGTTCATACAAAAATAATGTTTAGCAGTATTAGTATAAAATTGATAAAGTTTTAAAGAATCTTCTCCTTTAGTTAATTTAAAATCATTTTCACCTAATACTCCAATTACATATCCCTTTTTTTTGCAGATAGAGCAATTGCATCTCATTATTTTTTCAATTCCATTGTCTGGAATATTTACTTCAGCTTCTACATTTCCACAGTGGCATTTTAATTTTTTTATCATTATTTTTTCCTGTCTAATATATGATTATGTCCATCATTTATTCTTACTTTGAATTTAAATAACTCATCTTCTGTTACTCCATTTAAACATCCTACATTTATACCATATGTATTAGGATCTGCTCTTCTTTGATTGTGTGTATATATTCCACAATTAGTACAAAAATAATGTTTAGCAACGTTTGTATTAAATTGATAAAATTTTAATAACTCTTCTCCTTTTGTCACTTTCAAATCTTTTTTATCAATCACGGTGCTTATTGCTCCCTTCCTTTTACACATTGAACAATTGCATCTGTAAAGATCTTCTAAGCCTTTGGTTAAATTCACTTCAATTTCAATTTGACCACAATGACAATTCAATTTTCCCATAATTTATATCCAAGCAATCTATCCCTTGTCTAAGTTATCCACAATCCAACAAAATGTAGTTTGGATGTTCACGTTTTGATTCACTTTTGATTCAGTTCCAGACTCAAAATACAACCTATTTGACACTATTGAATAAGTGTTGTACTAATGAGAACAAAATAAGAACATTTATTATGAAACTGACTATACCTTACTATTTACACAAAGCAGGAGCTGGTTTTCCGTCTCCAGCTACCGATTACATAGAGGAAGATATAGATCTAAACGTTCACTTAATTAAGAATGTTCCAGCAACTTTTGTAATCAGAGTTCAGGGAAAATCAATGACTGATGTTGGTATCAATGATGGAGATATATTAGTCGTTGATAAAAGTTTAACACCTAGAAATTTTTCAACTGTAATTGCAAATGTTCATGACGAATTAGTGGTTAAAAGCTTTGTACAAGAAAGAGATAAAAAATTTTTAACCTCAGGATCTAAAAATTTCAAAGATAGAATTTTAATTAACGAAGAAGAAGATATTTTTATTTGGGGAGTTGTAACTTATGTCATCCACTCAGTATACTAAAAAAATTGCATTAATTGATTGCAATTCTTTCTATGTTTCTTGTGAAAGATTATTTAACCCAAAAATAAAAAAAAAACCTGTTGTAGTTTTATCTAATAATGATGGCTGTATAATTTCAAGGTCTAATGAAGCAAAAGCTTTAGGTATTAAAATGGGTGAACCTTACTTTAAAGCAAAAGATATAATTATAAAAAATAAAGTAAATGTATTTTCATCAAATTATTCTTTATACGGTGATTTATCGAGAAGAGTAATGAGAACTCTAAAAAGATTTAATTCCGATATAGAGGTTTATTCAATTGATGAAGCATTTATGGATTTATCAAACTTTTCTGACGAAGAAGTCGAAGAAGTTGGGAAGGAAATCAGAAATACTGTTCTACAGTGGACGGGGATACCAACAAGTATCGGTATAGCAAAAACAAAAACTTTAAGTAAAATTGCAAATCATATTGCAAAGAAAAAACAATCTGGTGTTACAAGTTTAATTGGTGTTGAAAATCTTGATCCAATATTAGAAAAAATTGAAATAAATGATGTATGGGGAGTTGGAAGACAGTTAACTAAATTTTATCAAAAACACGGAGTTTATAACGCCAAGCAATTAAAAAATAAATCAAATACCTGGATTAAAAAATGTTCAAATGTTTTAAGTTCAAGAACAGCCATGGAGCTTAGAGGTATTCCTTGTATTGATTTAGAAACAACACAATCAAAGAGAAAAAGTTGTGTTGTGTCTCGTTCATTTGGAAAAAGAGTTGAACATTTCCAAGAATTAAAAGAGGCAGTTGCAAGTTATTGTTTAAATGCATCTGAGAAAATTAGATCAGAAAATTTAGTTGCAAAAGCGATAACTGTTTTTGTTAGAACAAGTCCTTTCCAAAGAAATTTTGGTTATTATTCAAATTCAAAAACAGTTGATTTTCCGATTGCAACGAACAATAGTATAGAAACTGTTACAGTTGCAGTTTCAATATTAGAAGAAATATTTAAACATGGTTGTCGATATCAAAAAGCAGGAGTGATGCTAACAGGATTATCAAATGAAAATGATAAGGAAAATTTATTCTCATCTGAAAAAGATGAAAAAATAAATAGGCTAATGAGATCAATGGATAATACAAATTACCGTTATGGAAGATCTACGTTAAGTCTTGCAAGTGCGGGTGTTTACAAAAAGTGGAATATGAGAAGAGAACATTCATCTAAAATTGATACAGCTGACTTTTATTCACTGCCAAAAATAAAAACTACTTAGAGAAATGACAATTTGGTTCAACAACAGTCCAAGAGGCGCTACCAAAGCCTTTTTTTTTAATATTTAAGAAATTATAAACTATTTTACTCTGATAAGAATTAAGTTCACTTTTATTTTCAGACCATTTTTTTAATCTTTTTATATTTTCATGATCAGGAAAACGCGTTGCATAAGCGTATAACCAACCCCAATTACTTCCTGAATTAGACCTTAAATCTTGAACCTTGTAATCTTTAGCTGGTCCTGGCCATCTATTTTCTTTAGCATACTTGAAAACTTTTTCATTATTCTCAGTAAAATCAATAAAGAATTTGACTAAGTTATGATAATTTTTGCCTTTGAAATTTAAGTCCCAAATACTGTATCCTTGATGTTCAGCTATTATTGCTATGACAGCGAGTGCGTTCATCGCTCTTCCTTGATAGAACATCGCTCTTCCACCTCTTCTTGTTTCAATCGGCATACTTCCATCTTTTCGTTGGTATTTAATTGCCGCCTCATAGTTTTTAAATGCTTTTCTAAACAATTTGCTATCATTCAATAAAACGCCTAATTGCATGTGAGAAACGGCTGAAGATAAAGCATGATTATGTGCTCTTCTAGGAACACCAGAGGCGCCACCATAATCATAATTTTTTAAACCATACATGAGGTGTTGGTTTTTCTTTACAATTTTTTTGAACCAGTCTTTAATAATTTTATCTTCATTTTCTGGGATATCTATAACTTGCTTAGCAAATGAATAAGCCGCCATCATTGGAGATGCTATATAAAGATTTACGGTAAGTGTATCATTCCAATGTCTTCCTTCATGATCTGAGCGGCCTGTTCTTTGTGCGGCATTTACTTTTGCCCATTCTAAAATAACTCTCTTAACATTCTGGCAAGCTTCAATATTTCCTCCTGAACATGGGAAACTAAAGTTCTCAAATTTATTTTGTGCATGATTAAATCTATCATCAAGGCCATATCCCTCAGGCGCCTCAACTTTTAAAACAGGTGTAACAAAATTATTTTCAGGACTGACATATAATTCTGTTTGGCAATTCTTTAAATTTACTGGTATTGGGAATATAATTTCAGGATTATTTACTTCAGCTTTTTTTTTTATTTGTTTAAAATTTGCAGATGCAGATGTACAAAATAAAATTAAAAAAAATATAAGAATATATCTAAACATTTTGCTTAGATAGGTTGATCACCTTCTATAGCAACTCTATCCATTACTCTTTCGTGTCCCAATCCTCTTCCAGGAAAAAAATCTGATAAACCTTGATGTTGTGTACTTCTATTATCCCAAATTGCTACAGCATTTTCAGTCCACTTGAATCTACATGTAAGATCTAATCTTTCTTGATGAGCGTATAATTTTTTTAATATTTCATCACTTTCATTTTCGTCAAGACCCTCAATTCTTTTTGTGTACATAGAATTCACATAAAGAATTTTTTTCCCCGTTTCTGGATGGGTTCTTACGATTGGATGACTGTTTGAATATTCATCTATATTACCATTACCTTCCATGCCTTTATAAGCTTCTACAAATGCTGCAGCACCAAGAGAGCTATGAATAGCTTTCTTATCTTTGATTTTTTCTTTAAGTTCACTATCTAAAGTTTCATAAGCTAATTCCATATTTGAAAACATTGTATCGCCACCAACAGGAGGAATTTTAATTGATCTTAAAATAATTACTTTTGTAGGCTTTGGATTATAACTTACATCTGTATGCCAATTTTCTCCCCATTGGTGTTTTTCATCGGGTTTTTTAATTATTCTTATTATCTCAGGAAACTCTTCTCTACCTTTCACGTAAACATGTTTTTCGAGGGGTCCAAAGTTCTTAGCAAAATTAATCTGTTGCTCTGCTGTAATATTTTGATTTCTAAAAAAGAGAACTTTATGTTCAAGCAATAAGTCATTAATTATTTTCCAATTTTTCTCAGATGAGTCTTTCAAATCTATGCCAGAAATTTCCGCTCCTAACGCGCCAGAAAGAAGATTTATTTTCATAACTTAATTTTATCAATATTTAAAATATTTTCTAACGAATTTTCAAGCTGATAAAGATTTTCCCTTTTTGAAATGATAAAAGTACTTACTAAAAAAAGTATAATTAGGATAAGGGGAATGAACATTATGAATGATATTTTTTGATATATTAGAAATAAGTATACTAAAATAAATAAAATTGATCTTATCAAAACATTAAATTTAAATACACCAATTATTGCTAATGAATGCTTTATCAGATTTACAAAACTCATCTTTGAAGGACCAAAATATCTTTTTCCACGTTCTGAAGAAATGACAGCTCTATCATAACAATTTTTTGCTAATGACCCTGAGAAGCTGCTCCAAGTTGCTTTATCGCTTAACATTTTTTCTATGGTTGATTTTGTCAAACATGTATAATTTCCAAATTTAATAGATTGGCCTGTAAAGGTATAAGTTAAAATTTTATGAAATGAATAGCACAGTTTAAATAAAATACTTTCTGATCTTTTAACTCTTTCTCCTACTATTGTTTTATTTGGATGATAATTAAAATTTTCTATGAATAATTTTATTTCTTCAGGCCTATCCTCACCATCTCCATCCATTGGAATTACATAATCAAACTCCTCATTTTTAATAATATGATTTAGACCTGTCGCAATACATCTTGTATGGCCTATATTTTGTTTAAGATTTAAAATTTCAACCGAATTTAAATTTGAAAAGTTTGAAAGGTTTCCTGTAATTTGTTCTGTAGATGCGTCGTTTACTAAAATTATTGAAAAAGTATGATCTATTCCACTTACTTCATTATTAATATTTTCTAAGAGTTTAGTTGCAGATTGCCAATCATTATAAATCGGTATCAATATTATTATTTTCATTTTTAGTTTAGTGAATTTAGAAATCTAAATAATGAAGCAAATATTCCATGTCCTGAAAGTTCAATCATCGCAATTATTGCAATAATAAAAATTACTTTTTTAAATTTTGTATTTAAAAACTCATTCATTTATTTCCCACACAAATTTCATCTATACAAATAAACTTATTATAAGTTTCTAACTTATTTTTATCTACGTTGCCATCCCAAACCGGTCTTGATTTTAAATGATAGGATAAATTTCCAGCATTCCATTCATTACCTAAAACAAAATTAATAGGATCTTCAAATTCCTGATTCCATTTCGCTTGAACTTTATTGGCAATCTCTTTACCAAGGTAATCTGTTCTTTTGTCTGTTTTTACAATTGAAATATATCCGTAAGTAACTGGGGATAATAAAAATAGAAAAACAAAAGCAACAAAAAACTTTTTAAAATTATTTTTAGATATTTCTTTTTGGAAAACATAAATTATCAATGTCCCAAAAAATAAATAAAACGGTGTCATCCACATAGTTCTTATTTTTGAGCCTGTTATCATTGAAGTTAAAAGCATTAAAAAAATAGGAAGAATGTTAATCGAAATTAAAAACAATAAGTTTTTATCTTTAAAGTTTAATTTATATTTTATTTTTTTTATTAGTAGCACCGCCATAACAATCAATGGTAAAATTATACCAATTTGTTTTAATAGAAATGTTATTGGATATCTCAAATGATCAATAAAATTTGAAGTCTCCAACCCAGATCTTGCCAGCCCATACGTGATCGTAATAAAATCGTTTTTAAATAACCAAATTAAATGTGGAATTAATAAAACTAAAAAAACTTCAATTGATAAAATATAATTGAAGTTAAACTTTCTCTCCTTTTTTATGAAAATCAGATAGAAAAAAAGTAGATCAATTGAAATTAGCAAATAAATAAATAAATACTTGGATAAAAATCCTCCAGCAGCAAATAATCCAACTAGTGCACAATCTTTAAAAGTCGGTACTTTTTGATTAAAAACTTTCCATGAAAAATAAACAGTTAACGTCCAAAAAGGAATTTGACAAACATTTACGTTAAATTCTGGAGTTGTAAAATTATAAAAATATATACCCTCTAATAAAAATACAGAAAATAATGCTAAAATATCATTCTTTAAAATTTCTCTACTAAATTTAAATACAATAAAAAAAGAAAAAATTATAAATATTTGACTAAGAAGATAATAAGCCCAATCATTTGATCCAAAAATATTATAAAAAATCTCGACCATGAAAGCGCTCATGGGAGGATGTTTGTTAAATCCCCAATCTAAATTACTTCCCCATGCAAGAGCTTCGATTGTATCAAGTGGGAGGTTACTATTGGTAAACGATGGAATCAGCGTCCATAAAACTAAATGACTTGCTAAAAAAAAGTAAAAAATATTTTTTATTTGTTTTTTATAAAGCACCATTTGTATGAATTTACACAATTAAAGCTGGCTTGACACTACCTATTTGCTGAATATACTGCCAGCGCTTAAAACGTTAACATGGTCAAGATATCAAAAAACTATATTCCAAAAGAATCAGAGAAGTATATGTGCGAAAAACATAAGCTATTTTTTAAAAATAAACTCACTGAATGGAAAAAAGATTTAGTAAGAACTAATAATGAAGCTCTCTACAATAGTTCTCTTGATGATAATAGTACATCTGCAGATATAGTCGATCAAGCAAGTTCATATACTGAAAAAAATGTAGAAATGAGAGCAATCAATAGACAAATTAAATTGATCTCAAAAATAGATTCAGCGCTCAAAAAAATAAAAGATGGGACTTATGGTTTCTGTGAGGAAACAGCAGAACCAATCGGTTTAAAAAGATTAATGGCAAGACCAATAGCTACACTTTGTATTGCTGCACAAGAAAAGCATGAAAAAGATGAGAAAGTTTACGCTGACGATTAAGGTTTTGGGATTTCTCCACCTCCCATAAAATTATATCCCTTTATAACTGCTTCTCTCTTTGAAATTTCTTCATACCACTTGCATAAACTTGAATAGTTACTTAAACCAATGTCATGCCATTGATGTCTTGCTACCCAAGGCCATGTAGCTATATCTGCTATTGTATAATCATCTCCTGCAAGATATTTAGATACTGACAATCTATCGTTTAATCTTTGATATAAATCTTTTGTTATTTTGAAATATCTCTCTTCACTATATTTACTTTTACCTTTATTAAAATGATAGAAGTGATGGTAGGCTCCAATTTGCGGCCCGACCAATCCCATCTGTGCCATTAACCATTCGTCAATATTTATTTTATTTTTACTGTGATAGAATTTTTGAGTTTTTTCAGCCAAATAAATTAGAATAGCACCTGATCCAAAAACACTTTTACCGTTATCACTATCTTTTATTACTGGAATTTTGCTGAATGGACTTATCTTTACGAAGTCTTCTTTAAATTGTTCGCCTTCTGAAAGATTAACTTTTGTAACTTTGTAAGGAAGCTTGATTTCCTCAAGCATAATACTAATCTTTTTTCCGTTTGGGGTGTCAGCCGCAAATAACTCAATCACTTTTTACACCAAGTCTATTCTTTATTGTTTTTGATGATGTAGTAAATTCAAATCTATATTTTTCATTTGGTCTTGCTAATTTAAAGCATGCTCTGGCAGCAAGGGCACCTTCATGAAATCCAGATAAAATTAGCTTAAGTTTGCCAGGGTAATTACAAATGTCACCAACTGCATATATCCCTTTTTGATTGGTCTCAAACTTTTCTGTGTCCACTTCAACAGTTTTTTTATTTAAATTTAGCCCCCAATTAGCAATTGGGCCTAGCTGCATAATAAGACCAAAAAAACCAAGTGCAAAGTCTGTTTTAAGTTTTTTTGTTTCTTTATTATCATTCTCAATCTCTATTTCTTCAAGCTTACCGTTGCCACTTACCGTCTTAAGCTGAGAATTCGTAATTAAATTGATTTTACCAGCGTTTGAAAGCTCTTTTACTTTGTCAACTGTAGCCTGAGCTGCTCTAAATTCATCTCTTCTATGTATTAAGTTAACTTTTGATATTTTTGATAATTCTAAAGCCCAATCTAGTGCACTATCTCCTCCACCAAAAATAGATACTGTTTTACCATCAAATATTTTTTTATCTTTTATAGAATATAAGATAGTTTTATTTTCAAACTGTTCACATTCTTTTGGTGAGAATTTTCTGGGCTCAAAGGATCCAACCCCTCCTGCAATAATTACATTTGGAGTTTCAAACTCTGTTCCTTTGCTTGTTTTTACTTTCCATTTTTCATTATCTTTTTTTAATTCATCTACTCTTTCACCTAAATGAAATTTAATATTAAAAGGTTTTAGCTGTTCTAAAAGATTATTAGTTAATTCTTCTCCTGTGCATTCTGGAATTGCTGGAATATCATAAATAGGTTTATCAGGGTATAATTCAATACACTGTCCACCAATCTTATCAAGATTGTCTACTATCTCACAATTAAGACCAATTAATTTTAATTGATGTGCAGTAAATAATCCTGTTGGACCCGCTCCAATAATTAATGCATCTGTTTTAATCATTAAATTTGCTTTTCAGGAAGATGAACTTCAAGACCATCTATCTCGGGGCTTACTTGAATTTGACAACTTAATCGACTACTTTTTTTTGGTTCATACGCTTGGTCAATCATATCGTCTTCGCCTTCACTTTTTTTATTAATCTTATCAAACCATTCATCTTTGACATAAACATGGCATGTCGCACATGCCATTCCACCACCACAATCAGCATCAATACCTGGTATATTGTTTTGAACAGCACCTTCCATAACTGTTAATCCCTCAGCCACATCTACTGTATGAGATGTTCCATTATTTTCTATGTATGTAATTTTAGCCATGGGTCTTATATAGGTACAAAAAAAAATAGGGCAAGTACAAGGTACTTGCCCTATTAATAAGTTTTAACTCTTTAGAATTAAGCTCTTCTGCCAGAGTTAGCAACTGCACAAGACCAGATAATAACACCGAATGCGATCTTATTAACAAAGTCTGCTAAGTTGTAAATCACGTTAAGTGAGTTAGCATCAATACCACCTGTTAGGTAACCAAATACATAACCTAGTGGGTAAATAGCCCAACCTACTGTAACGATCATTCTTAAAGCACCAAATGCTGTTGCAAGTGATTTATTTCCAGATTTAGAAACAACTTTTCCTGCTTCTCCTGAAAATATTTCATAAAGGATGTAAATCCATCCCGCCATACCGATAATGAAACCAAGCATAGGGTTAATGAATCCAGCTTCTCCTAAATATCCACCTACTAACATTACTAAAGAACCAATTAAGATTCTCCAGAATATTCCAGTTGGAACTTTTTTAACTGCAGCTAGAATTAAATAAAATTCTATTAACTGTAGTGGTACAGTAATTAACCAGTCAATATATCTGTAAACAGTTGGAGTATCACCTGTTTCAACCCATACTGCTCTCATATACATATAGTGAATGAATGCTATACCAGTTACTAATCCAGCTACGTTTACTGATTTTCTCCACTGAGTGCTAACGTTAGCTTGCTCCATAAAGAAAAACGCTGTAGCTGCCAACATACCCATTGAAATTAACCAGAATGAAATTCCAACGAAGTCATCCGTAGCTAAAAAGGCTGTTGCTGCGTTAGCCGCTGTAGTTGCTCCAACAAGAGCAAATAAAGCTAAAGCTAGCGTTTTAAGTTTTTTCATAAAAAACTCCCTCATTAGTTAGTTTTTATAGTTTATATAAACTACAGCAGTAAGATTACTTACTGCGAAGTTAGGGGTTAATTACCAAATAAAAATAGTTAATAGAAGACTTTTTTACCTCTAATAAGTATTGATTTTACTGTGTTTTTGAAATTTAATACAACCTAGATACCAAAAATACTAACAAATTCGAGTCATACATATGAGTTCAAATTTTAACAAAATTTATGAGGAATCTTTAAAAAATCCAGAACAATTTTGGAAAGAAATATCAGAGGAGATCTTCTGGTTTAAAAAACCGACTAAAATTTTGAGTAAAGACAGCCCTCCGTTCTACAAATGGTTCACCGATGGGGTTACAAATACTTGTTACAACGCGTTAGATGTCCACATTGATCAAGGTAGAGGTGATAAAACTGCTTTAATTTACGATAGTCCAATCACAGGGAATAAAAAACAGTTCACTTACAAAGAGTTAAGAGCTCAAGTATCCAAATTTGCAGGTGCATTGAGTAATCATGGTATTAATAAAGGTGACAGAGTAATAATTTACATGCCAATGATACCGGAGGCAGTAGTTGCGATGCTTGCATGCGGTAGAATTGGAGCGATACACTCAGTTGTCTTCGGTGGATTTGCTTCAAATGAGCTTGCAAGTAGGATTGATGACAGTAAAGCAAAACTTTTGGTAACAGCATCTTGTGGTTTTGAACCAGGAAGAACTGTTGAATACAAACCATTAGTCGATGAAGCACTTAAACTTGCTAATCACAAACCTGATAAAACTATTTTGTTTCAAAGAAAAGGTCATGAGGTCAAATTGGAAGCCCCAAAAGAGATAAGTTGGGATGAAGCTCTGTCAGATGCGAAAGATACTGACTGTGTTGAAATGAATTCAAATGAGTTTGCATATATTTTGTATACTTCAGGCACTACAGGGGTGCCAAAGGGAATAGTTAGAGACATTGGTGGACACATAGTTGCTTTAAAATGGACTATGAAAAATATTTATAACATAGATACCGATGATGTCTGGTGGTCAGCTAGTGATATAGGATGGATTGTAGGACACTCATACATTGTCTATGCTCCACTATTCAAAGGATGTACAACAGTACTCTTTGAAGGAAAGCCTGTTGGTACTCCTGATGCTGGTGCCTTCTGGAAAATAATCTCTGAGTATAATGTAAAATCTTTATTCACCGCACCAACAGCTTTTAGAGCTATTAAAAAAGAAGATCCAGATGGAAAATTCTTTTCTAAATATGATTTAAGTAAATTTGAAGCTCTCTTTCTAGCTGGAGAACGAGCTGATCCAGATACAATCAAATGGGCAGAGTCTCTTTTAAAAGTTCCGGTGATAGATCATTGGTGGCAAACAGAAACAAGTTGGGCGATAAGTTCCAATTGTACTGGGATAGAAATGATGAAAACAAAATATGGTTCAGCTTGTAAAGCTGTCCCAGGATATGATGTAAAAATTATAAAACCAGATCAATCATTAGCAAAACCAAATGAGATGGGAGATATAGTTGTAAAACTACCTCTTCCTCCAGGAACATTTCCAACTTTATGGAACGCAGATAAAAGATATGAGGAAAATTATATGACCAACTACAAAGGTTATTACCAAACTTATGATGCGGGTCACATAGATGATGATGGATATATTTGGATCATGTCTAGAACTGACGATATTATAAATGTTGCTGGTCATAGACTTTCAACTGGAGCAATAGAGGAAGTTTTATCTGAACATCAATCAGTTGCTGAATGTGCGGTAATCGGAATTAAAGATCAATTAAAAGGACAATTACCCATTGGTTTAATTGCATTAAAGGCAGGTGTAACAAAAGATAACGAAACAATAACAAAAGAATGTGTACAGATGGTAAGAAATAAAGTTGGTCCAGTTGCAGCATTTAAAACAGCTTTAGTAGTTAAAAGACTGCCAAAAACGAGATCTGGCAAAGTATTAAGAGGAACAATAAGAAAAATTGCAGATAAAGAGGAATATAAAATGCCAGCAACAATAGATGATCCAACAATTTTAGATGAAATTAAAGCTGACCTGATAAAAAGTAAAATTCTTAATATATAATTCTAGTTAAATACAATCGGTTTTCCCTCAGCATCTCCAAGGATTTGTCCATTTTTAACTTTAATTTTACCACTTATTATAGTTGCAACAGGACAGCCTTTAAATTTTTTTCCATTGAAAGGTGACCATTTACACTTGCTTTCGATATTTTCATTTTTGATTTCAATTTCTTTGTTCATGTCAACTATTGTGAAATCAGCATCAAAATCTTTTTTAATAAAACCTTTATTTTGTATTCCGAAAATTTTAACGGGATTTTCACATACTAACTTGATTAATTGCTCAAGTTTTAATTTACCATCATTTATATGGTTCAACATTACAGGTAACAACGTTTGTACACCTGGCATTCCTGATGGAGAATCTGGATACTCTTTTTTTTTATTTTCTGCTAAATGAGGTGCATGGTCTGACCCAATTGTATCATTGAAATTGTTTCTAATAGCATACCATAAACGATCATAGTGAGATTTATCTCTTATAGGTGGATTCATTTGAGCAAATGATCCCAATTCGTCATAACAGTCTGGTGCATAAATTGTTAAATGTTGTGGGGTAATTTCAAAAGTAATGTTTCCTTTATGTTGTGATAAAAAATCTACCTCTTCTTTAGTTGTTATGTGAAGTATATGTGCTTTTTTATTTAATCTGATTGCAATCTTTACAATTCTTCTTGTAGAAGACATTGCACATTCCTCATTTCTCCAAACTGGATGGCTATTAACATCTCCCTTAACCCTAAGTTTTTTTCTTTGATTTAATATATCTTCGTCTTCTGAGTGAACTGCAACAACTTTAGAGGTATGTTTAAATACTTTTTCTATATCTTCTTCTTTATGAACAAGCAGAGTACCAGTGGATGAACCAGCAAATAATTTTACTCCACAACATCCCTCAAGGCTTTTTAAATTTGCAAGTTCTTCTGAATTATCTGGTGTAGCACCGAAATAAAATGCATAATTACAGAACATTCTTTTTTTTGCTAAATTCAATTTATTTTTAAATTCTTTTGCTGAAGTTGTTGGTGGATTCGTATTAGGCATTTCAAATACACTTGTAATACCTCCCACTACTGCCGCTCGACTGCCCGTGTGAAGATCTTCTGCATCAGTTGAGCCTGGTTCTCTAAAATGAACCTGTGTATCCATGCATCCTGGCAAAACTAATAAATTTTGCGCATCAAAAGTTTCTTTTGCTTCATCTGATATTTTGTCTGCAATTTCAATTATTTTTGAGTTATTTACTCCAATATCCTTTTTTTGAAGTTTGCCTTCAATAAAACATAAGCCATTTTTGATAATAAGATCTAACATTTTTAAAAATAGTAATTATATTATTGATAAATAATAATCAATTATGAATGTGGATAAAGTTTATATATTAGAGGATAGAGGGGTTCTTTACATTAATGGTGATGACTGTGCTGAGTTTCTTCAAAACTTAATTACAAACGATCTTAAAAAAGTTTCAGAGGATAATAGCTGTTTCGCGTCATTATTGACACCACAAGGAAAATACTTATTTGATTTTATAATAGTAAAACACAAAGAGGGATATTTTATTGATTGTGAAAAAAAAATTATTAATGAGCTATTTAATAAATTAAATTTATACAAACTAAGATCTAAAGTTGAAATTTTAAATTTGAGCAATGAATTTGTAGTAGCTGCAATAAGTAAGGAAAAGTTTTTAACTTTTGAAAATGCAAAAGATATTGTTGGTAATACAATTAAATACAGATCTGATCCTATATTTTTAGATCCAAGAAACTCTGCTTTAGGAGGTAGAATTATTATAAATTTAGAAAAGCTTTATCTATCTATAAAAAAATTAAAATTAAAATCTTCAAATATTAAAGAATATTACGACCACAGTTTTGATATTGGTATACCTCAAATAGATACACAAAAATTACAAAATAAATTATTCGGTATTGAGTGCAATTTTGAGGAACTAAATGGTCTTGATTTTAAAAAAGGATGCTATGTTGGACAAGAAAATACCGCAAGAATAAAATTAAAAGATAAACAATCAAAAAGACTATTTCCGATTAAAGTTTTAGAAGGTAAAATAAATATGGATGATGAAATTAAACAAAACGATAAAATATTTGGAAAAGTGTTATTAGATCAAAGTTATCCTTTTGCTTTAATAAAATTTAAAGATCGTGATATAAATATTGTCGAAGACTTTATTTGTGGAACAGCAAAAATAAAAATTTTACAACCTGATTGGTTTAAATTTAAAACTTAAAAACTTTTTCATACCAAATTATCGTCTTAATAAGACCTTTCCTCAATGAAACCTTTTGTTTCCATCCTAAGTTTTTAATTTTACTATCATTAAGTTTTTGTTGTTTGGGCTTATAATTAATTTGTTTTATTGCTCTTTGTTTTAATTCATTTTTTTTCATTAGACGCAATATCAAATTTACTAAATCTAAAACTGATATATTGTATTTTGAGCTGACGTTATATACTAAGTGTTTTTCTCCCACTTTATTTAAATTTTTTTTCATTATTAAAAAATATGCTTTTACAACATCATCAATATAAATATACCCTGTAACCAACTTACCTGAAGATTGTAGTTTAATCTGTTTTTTTTTAAGAGACGATAAGATTGTGTAGGGAATTATCCTATTTACATTAAGATCACCTGGTCCATATAAATTTACACATTTCACAACTATTGTTTTTAAATTATATATTTTCGAATATGAGGCACATAAGAAGTCTGAACAAAATTTAGATAAAAAATATGGATTATAGAGATTGTAATTTTTATTTTGCGGTGTTGAGCTGTAAATAAATAAAATGTCATTATTTATTTTTCTAATACATTCTAAAAGATTAAGGGTTCCAATTACATTGTTTTTATATGTTTTATATGGATTATTTAGACTCTTTGAAACTTGCGTTGAACCCCCTAGATGAAAAACAACATTTATTTTTTTATTTTTTAAAATATTTTTAACAAGTTGTTTATTCTGAAAATTACCATTAATAAAATATACATTTTTACTTATTAAAAGCCCTTTTCTTTGGTATTTAGACTTATCAAGCACAAATATTTTAAATTTTTTTTTATCTAAAAAATTTGTTAAATGTTTTCCAAGCAATCCTAGTCCACCAGTAACTAGCACATTTTTCATAATTAATTTTTTTTAAGTCTTTTCTCAGCATTAATTAGCTCTTTTTTATCATTAATACTGTAAAAATATCCTTTATGCTCATAACTTTGTAAAAGTTTTTTTTTTATCAGAATTGGAATAAAGTCATTTTCAAGTTCGAACCTTTTTCTTTTAAATTTCTTAATTAAGCTTGAGTTCATTAAGTAGTAACCCATATTAATGGGATCTGTTAATTTTGGTTTTTCAATAAATTTTTTTACGTTTTTTTTCTTATCAAGAAGGACATGCCCGTACTGAGATTTTTTCTTACATACCGTAATTATAGCCTTTTTTTTTTTGAACATATTAAACCTATGAAATAGTTTATTTAAATTTATATTTGCCAAATCATCTCCATAAACCACTAATAAATCTTTACCTATTATATATCTCAATGACTTTGAGACTCTTGTCAGTTTATTTGTTTTTCTTCCCGCATCAAAAAAGGATATATTTATTTTATTATTTTTTAAATCCTCAATATTAAATTTATTTCTAAGTATATTTAATCCATATCTTTTAACATTTTTTTTCGATTTTAAAAATTTTACAAAAAAATTTTTTTTATATCCTAGAGGTAAAATAAAATGATTTAGCCCATATCTTTTTATATTTTTAATAATATGAATTAAAATTTCGTTTTTATTAAGCTTAGATAGCTGCTTTGGTGGTTGATTTAAGGATGAAAAACGCGAACCTGTGCCACCTACTAAAAGTACTACTGATGTTAAATTCATATTCGTTAGCATAAATTATTGAGTTAACACATATTTAGATCAAGTAAAATAAGATAAATTAATTTAATTCCCAAAAAATTACTGTATTAATAAATTATGAGTAAAAATTTAGCAATAACTGTACTCACTTGGAACGACTGGAAAAATACAGTAAATTGTCTCGAAAGTATTTTTCAAAATAAGTATGATAATTTTGATGTCATTCTGGTAAATAATAATTCAGATAAGGAACATATTGATAAAATTTATGAATGGTCCAATAATAATATCATTGTCCAAGATGATGAGATTATATTCAATTCAAAAAAAAATATAAGCATTGTAAAGGTTGATAGAGATTTAGTTATAGATAAAAAAGGAAAAAGAAATATTTATTTAATTGATAGCAAAACAAGAAAAGATGAGAGATGGGCTGTCAATTTAGGATGCACTGCTGGTATAAATTTAGGATATAGATTTTCATTAGAACAAAACTACGATTACATAGCAAGAATAGATTGTGATTTAATTATAACAGATAGTTTTATCGAAAATATAATACAATTAATGGAAAACAATAAAGATGTTGTTGCTGCGTCACCAAAAATAATTCATGGCGGTTTGAGACACACAATTTGGTGGTGTGGATTTAAAATGCATTGGTCTTTTCTAAAATTTCACAAGTTAATGAATTTAAAAAAAAAAAGAATAATTGATAACGCATCTTATAAAGGCATTATAGAAACAGATTCAATATGTGGGTGTTGTTCAATATATAGATCAGGTGCACTTAAACTATCAGGATTAGGCGACGAAGAATTTTTTTTTGGACCAGAAGATATGGATTTATCATTTCGCTTAAAAAAGTTAGGTAAATTAATTGTTATTCTAGATTTAAAATCTATACATAACATTGTATCTAGCGCAAAAGTGTCTGGTTGGCTTTCAAGAAGTTACTACGAAGCCAAGGGCTTTCTTACACTAATTAAAAAGACTGGCAATTATATGGACAAAATAATTGGATATTCATATTTTTTGTTGAGAATACCATATTTTTTAATTTTATTATTTTTAAAGAAAAGAGACAGAGACAGGGTTTATGGGTATTGTTTGGGATGTTATGATTTTTTTTTTAAGAAAAATAAGTAATTGCTTAAATATAAAAAGCTAATTAAAAAATTAATACTATAATACATTTTATAAATTAAATGAGCCACTTCAAATTACAAACATATAAGAAGACAAAAGTATTAGTAACTGGTTCAACTGGATTCAAAGGTGCATGGCTTTGCTTTTGGCTTCATTTACTGGGGGCTAAAGTAATAGGTGTTGCATTGAAACCGGAGAAAGGTTCAATTATATTTAGAGAATTTTCACTTGGAAAAAAAATAAAACAATACATTTTAGATATTAGGAATTTTAGGAATTTAAATCACGTAGTCAAAAAGGAAAAACCGGATATAATTTTTCATTTAGCTGCGCAATCTGTAGTATCTGAAAGTTTTATAAATCCTTTAGAAACAATTTCAACTAATGTATTAGGAAGTACAAATATTCTAGAGGCCGTAAAGACAAATCGTATAAAACACTTAGTATATATAACTTCCGATAAATGTTACTTAAATGACTCAAGAAAAGGAAGTTATCTTGAAAACGATATTTTAGGTGGTAAAGATTTATACTCCGCATCTAAAGCATGCGCGGAACTTACTTTTAAAGCTTATTATCAAAGTTTTTTTTCAAAAAATAAAAAAATTAGTTTAGCTACTACAAGAGCTGGAAATGTAATAGGTGGTGGGGATATGAAAAAAGATAGAATAGTGCCAGATGTTATAAAATCTTTAAAACATAAAACTCCTTTAATAATAAGAAATCCTTACGCAACAAGACCATGGCAGCATGTTTTAGAACCAGTCTCTGGTTATTTAAAGTTAGGTGAGCTTATAATCAATCAAAAAATTCCAAATACAATTATTCCAAATTGGAATTTTGGCCCAGATATTCAAAATAATAAAACTGTTCTACAAGTGGTAAAAAATATTATCTTAAGTTGGGGTATAAAAAAGCAAATTATTATTTCTAAAACAAAAAAATTTAAGGAAGATAAGTTATTAATGATAAGTAATAAAAAAGCAAAAAAAGAGTTAAACTGGTCTCCATCATTAAACTTTCAAGAAACAATAGGTCTAACTGTCGAATGGTATAAATCCTATTTAATGAGAAATAATCTTGAAAAACTTACTAGAAAACAAATAGAATTTTTTTACGACAAATAAATTTTTAGTTTATGAAAAAAAAATGTAGAATTTGTAGTGGTAAAATAATCTCAATTTTGAATTTCAAAAAGGTCGCTTTATCAGGAAGTTTTTTAAAAAGAGAGAATATAACAAAAGAAAAAAAATATAAATTATCTGCAGGTGTTTGTGAAAAATGTAAACATTTTCAAATAGAAAATTTAGTTAACCCAAAAAAATTGTTTAGCCATTATATTTGGGAAACTGGTGTTTCAAAAAAAAATATTGAGCTAATAATTGATTTGCTCAAAAATTTAAAATTAAGATACAAATTAAATAACAAAAGCAAAGTTTTTGAAATTGCAAGTAATGATGGTGTTTTACTTAAAGAAGCTAAAAAAAAATATAATTGTAATGTACTCGGAATAGACCCAGCAAAAAATTTATTAAAAATTGCAAAGAAAAATAATATTAATACTTTGATCGACTTTTTTTCCTTTAAATGCTCTAAAAAAATAATTAAAGAATTCGGAAAATTTGATTTTTGTATAGCTAGAAATGTTATTGCTCATACCCCAAATCCAAATGATATATTCAAAGGTGCTGAAAATTTATTAAGCAGCAAAGGTATTTTTATTGTTGAAGTCCCACATTTAGAAAATATTTTTAGAGACAACCAATACGATAATATTTTTCATGAACATGTTGGGTTTCATTCGGTCCAATCTATAAAAGATCTTTGTTCAAAAAATAGTTTAAGATTAATTAATGTAGAAAAAGTAGACTCTCAAGGTGGATCCATAAGATGCTTTATTACAAAAAAAAATCGTAAAATGAAAATAAACAAAAATTTGGATCTCATGATAATTCAAGAAAAGAAAATTGGACTATTCAAACTAAAAACTTGGTTTGAATTTTCTAAAAGAGTTGAAAAACATAAAACGTTTTTAAATGAATACTTAAAAAAATTAAAAAAAAATAACAATAAAATATCAGCATATGGAGCTTCTGGTAAAGGACAAGCACTTCTTCAAATTTGCGATATTGGAAAATATTTAGATAAAATTTACGATAAAAGTAAACTTAAACAAGGTTTGTACACGCCTGGAAGCCATATTAAAATAGTTGATCCTCAAAAAATTAGTATAAAAAATACAGATTATTTATTACTTTTGTCATGGAATCTAGCAAAAGAAATTGCAAATCAAGAGTCTGTATTTATAAAGAAAGGTGGAAAACTTGTAGTTCCTTTTCCTATGCCACATGTTTTTAAGTAAAAAAAATTATTAATCTGGTGCGGTCAGAGAGATTTGAACTCTCATGAGCAAAGCTCACACGGCCCTCAACCGTGCCTGTCTACCAATTTCAGCATGACCGCATTTATGCGGCAGAATAAGTGAATGACAATTATCTTTCAAGTTGATAGATTTGATAAATGGAATTTAACTCGGTAATAAAAAAAGCAACTGATCCAATTTATAGGAAAATTTCAAAAACCATACCTGAAATTGAATGGGCTATTCATGCTCCGTATATCTACAAAATCAATAAACTTAAAAAAGAAAAAAACGCAGTAATCCTTGCGCATAATTACCAAACTCCGGAAATTTATCATGGTATATCAGATTTTTCAGCTGACTCGCTTGCTTTAGCCGTAGAGGCAGCAAAAACAAAAGCCGATATTATAATAATGTGTGGAGTGCATTTTATGGCTGAGACTGCGAAGCTGATGAGTCCTGAGAAAAAAGTTTTCTTACCTGATATGAGAGCAGGTTGTTCTTTATCTTCATCCATTACCGGTGAAGACGTGAGAAATCTTAAAAAAAAATATCCAGGTGTACCCGTAGTTTCGTATGTAAATACATCTGCGGATGTTAAAGCAGAAACAGATGTGTGTTGTACATCTGCAAATGCAGTTAAAATTGTAAATTCATTAAACGTTAAAAAAGTAATCTTTCTTCCAGATGATTATCTTGCAAAATATGTTGCATCGCAAACTGACGTTGAAATAATTTCATGGAAAGGTACTTGTCAAGTTCACGAACAATTTAATGATGAAGAAATTAATGAAATTAGAAAAAATAATCCAGGAATAAAAATTATTGCTCATCCTGAATGTCCTCCAGATGTAATTAGCGCAAGTGATTTTGCAGGTTCAACTAGTGGAATGATCAAGTACGTAAAAGATAATCAGCCAGAAAAAGTAATGATGGTTACTGAATGCTCAATGAGCGATAATGTTCAAATTGATAATCCAAATGTTAAATTTATAAGACCGTGTAACTTATGCCCACATATGAAGAGAATTACTTTACCAAAAATTTTAGATTGTCTTGAAAATGAGACAAACGAAATTGTTATGAGTAAAGAAACAATAGAAAAAGCTAGAAAATCAGTAGAGAGAATGGCAGAGATAGGCAGATAAATTCTGTGTCTAAAATAAAATTATCAAAAAAATATATTTATAAAATTTGTAAAGAGGCTCTTAAAGAAGATCTCTATCCCTCTGGAGACATAACTTCAAAACTTTTAAATAACACAAATAAAATAAAAGCAAAAATTGTATCAAATTCTAGCGGTATAATTGGTGGCTTGTATTTAGCAAAACAAACATTCAAAATAGTTGATAAAAAAATATTATTTAAAATTAAAAAAAAAGAAGGATCAAAAATTAAAAATAGACAGATAATTGCAGAAATTGTAGGAAATGTTAGAAATATTTTAACTGGCGAGAGAGTTGCTCTAAATTTTTTATCTCATGTTTCAGGTATAGCAACTCAAACAAATAAATTTGTCGATAAAGTTAAGAAAAATACAAAAATTTGTTGCACAAGAAAAACCATTCCAGGTTTAAGGGCCATTCAAAAATATGCAGTTAACTTGGGTGGGGGATATAACCATCGTTTTAATTTAAGTGACGAATTCTTAATTAAAGATAATCACATTGCCAATACAAACATAAGAGAATTAATTATTAAAGCAAAAAAAAATAGAAAAAAAATTACCGTTGAAATAGATAATTTAAATCAATTAAAAAAAATATTAGATTTAAAATTTGATACTGTTTTATTTGACAATATGAACGTCAAAAATCTAAAAAAAGGTGTTAGACTAGTTAAGAATAAATATGAAACTGAGGCGTCTGGTAATGTTAATTTAAAAAATATAAGAAAAATAGCATCAACTGGTATAAATAGAATTTCTATTGGACGCCTAACACATAGTGTTTCCGCAATTGATTTAAAATTAGAAATTTAAATTATTTTTTTAATTGCGCTTGTGCAGCTGCAAGCCTTGCTACAGGAACTCTGTAAGGTGAGCAAGAAACATAATTTAGACCAGTGCTTGAGCAAAAATTTATACTTTTTGGATCTCCTCCATGTTCTCCACAAATTCCTAATTTAAGTTTTTTATTTTGCTTTCTTCCTTTTTGAGTAGCAATTTCAATTAAATCTCCCACACCTTCATCTATTGATATAAATGGATCAATATCAAATATTTTATTTTCAATATAATCATTTAAAAATTTACCACTATCATCCCTGCTAATACCAAATGTAGTTTGTGTTAGATCGTTCGTTCCAAAACTAAAAAAGTCAGCATGTTTAGCTAAATCTTTAGCTTTTATCGCGGCTCTCGGTAATTCGATCATTGTACCAACTAAGTAATCTATTTTTGTTTTATTTTCTGCTTTTACTTGATCTGCAACTCTATCAACCAAACTTTTCATTATTTCTATTTCAGCTTCGGTTGAAACTAAAGGAATCATAATTTCTGGAATAATTGATTTAATTTTTTTATTCTTACATTCAATTAGGGCTTCAAAAATTGCCCTGCATTGCATTTCATAAATCTCAGGAAAAGAAATAGCCAATCTACATCCTCTGTGTCCCAACATTGGATTATGTTCATGCAACTCACTTATTCGTGACTCAATCTCTGTAACAGTTAATCCAAGTGCATCAGAAACATCTTTTATTTCTTTTTCATTTTTTGGTAAAAACTCATGTAGTGGAGGGTCCAGAAGTCTAACTGTAACTGGTAAACCATTCATTATTTTAAATATTTCTATAAAATCTTTCTTTTGATGAGGAAGTAATTTTGCGAGAGCTTTACTTCTATCATTTGTTGTTTTAGATAATATCATTTCTCTAACAGACAAAATTCTATCTTCATCAAAAAACATATGCTCTGTTCTACACAGTCCAATACCTTCTGCTCCAAAGTCTCTTGCTGTTTTAGTGTCAACTGGAGTTTCTGAATTAGTCCTTACTTTTAATTTTCTATAACTGTCAGCCCAACTCATTAATTTTGAAAAATCGCCTGATATTTCTGGTTTGACAGTTTGAACTTCTCCTAGGATTATTCTTCCACTTGAACCGTCAATTGTAATTATTTCTCCTTCTGAGACTTGGATTTGATCAGTTTTAAATAATTTACTTTCATAATCTATATTAATTTCACTTGATCCAGAAACACACGGTCTTCCCATACCTCTTGCAACAACTGCTGCATGACTGGTCATTCCACCTCTGGAAGTTAAAATACCTTTTGCTGCATGCATTCCATGTATATCTTCTGGCGAGGTTTCAACTCTGACTAAAATAGTGTTTTGCATCATGCCATTTAGTCTTTCCGCCTCTTCTGATGAGAAGACTACCTTTCCACTTACTGCCCCAGGAGATGCGGGCAGTCCTTTTGCTATTACTTTTATATTGCTTCTTTCATCTAAAGTTGGATGAAGAAGTGTATCCAAAGAATTTGGATCAATTCTTAAAATAGCTTCTTTTCTGGAAATTAATTTTTCTTTTACCATTTCGACTGCGATTTTTACAGCCGACTTAGCAGTTCTTTTTCCAGACCTAGTTTGAAGCATCCAAAGTTTATTATTTTCAACGGTAAACTCAACATCTTGCATATCTTTGTAGTACTTTTCTAAATTAGATAATATTTTTTTAAGTTGTTTAAATACTCTTGGCATAGTTTCTTCCATAGAAGGTTCTTTTGATCCAGAGTTAATTCTTGCTTTTTTTGTAATATGTTGAGGTGTTCTTGTTCCCGCAACAACATCCTCGCCTTGTGCATTAATTAAATATTCGCCATATATTTCATTTTTTCCACTTGATGGATCTCTGGTAAAAACTACTCCTGTAGCACAATCATCACCCATATTACCAAAAACCATAGATTGAACATTCACAGCTGTACCCCAATCATCTGGAATATGATTTATTTTTCTGTAAACTTTTGCACGATGACTTTGCCAGGATAAAAATACAGCGCATATTGCTCCATCAAGTTGTTTATAAACATCTTGCGGGAATTCTTTATTAGTCTTTTCTTTTACAACATTTTTAAAGTCACCAATTAATGCATCCCAGTCTTGCTCGTCCAGCTCAGTATCTAACAAAACTCCTTTTGTTAGTTTATAATTCTCAATTAATTCCTCAAAATTGTAACTATCTACTCCAAGTACAACACTTGAATACATTTGAATAAATCTTCTGTAACTATCTTTTGCAAACCTTTTATTTGAAGTTTTATTCGATAAAGCCACAACTGTTTTATCATTTAAGCCTAGATTAAGTATTGTATCCATCATTCCTGGCATTGAAACTCTCGCTCCTGATCTTACAGATACTAATAAAGGATTTTTTAAATCTCCAAATTTTTTGTTGGTTTCTTTTTCTATTTGGGATATTTGCTTTTTAATTTCTTTTCTTATTTGCTTATTTATCTGCTTCTTATTTTTATAAAATATATCGCAAACTTTAGTAGAAATTGTAAATCCGGGAGGTACAGGCAATCCCATTCTTCCCATTTGAGATAAATTAGCACCTTTTCCACCAAGAAGGTTTTTTGGGTTTTTTATTTTTTTTGAAAACTTAGAATTAAAGTTTAAAATTAAGTCTCTCATTAGGCACTTTCGATTTTAGAAAAATTAATATAATTTTCAAATGTTCTACAAAACATTTGAAGGAGTTCCAAACGATTTTTTCTAATTATTTCATCATTGTCATTAACAATTATATTATCAAAAAAAGCAAAAATTATAGGTTTTGCAGTCTTAAGATTATCAAGGGTCGTTTCATAATTCTCATCATTATCTATATTTGTAAAATATTTTTTTAATTCCTTTATTTTCTTGAACAAATTTTTTTCAAAGTCGTTCTTAAATATTCCAGGATCGGCAGTATCTGCTAGTTCCAGTTTATTATCTTTTAATTCATTTTCAATAATGTTCGATGCTCGTTTATAACTTGAAATAATATCTATCCCACTTTCTTTATTTATAATTTTATTTAAAGCAATAGATTTTCTAAAAATTTCATTTATGTTATTAATATTTTTATTACCTAAGCTAGCATTAATTATGTCAGATCTAATTGCTTTGTCTTTCATATAGTATTTTAATCTTTCTAATAGAAATTCAGACAAATCATTTTGTACAGACGCATTATCAAATTTATAATTTTGTTCTTGGTACAAAAGTAAAGAATGATTTATTAAATCTTTAATTCTAATATTTTTCTTATTTTCAAGTATTAGTCGGATAACACCTAATGCTGCTCTTCTTAATGCAAATGGATCTTTTGAACTTGTAGGTTTTTGGTTTACTCCAAAGAAACCAACTAATGTATCTAATTTGTCGGTCAATGAAAGGCCAAGACTAAAAGGTCTTGTTGGAACTTTGCTTTCAAGTGAATTAGGTAAGTAATGTTCTTTAATAGCAAGAGAAACATCTTTATCAAAACCTTGCGATTCAGCAAAGTAACCTCCCATCACACCTTGAAGTTCTGGAAATTCTCCCACAAGATCTGAGAGTAAATCGGTTTTGCAGATAGAGCATGAAATTTCAATTTTATCTTTACTAATTAAAAGTTCATCTGAAATTACTCCACCTAATTTTCTCATTCTTTGAATTTTATCAAAATAAGTTCCTAATCCTTTAAAATAATTCATACTTTTTAGTTTGGATACTTGTTTAAATAAATTTTGATTTTTGTTTTTATTCCAAAAAAATTCAGCATCGTTCAATCTTGCTTCCACCACTCTTTCATTACCTGACTTTATATAACCTTTAGGATCCTTATTATTTGAAACAACAAAAAACTGATTTGTAATATTTCCCTTTCTATCTAAGGTATGAAAATATTTTTGATGGTGCTGCATTGTAATTACAAGGATTTCTTTTGGCATAGACAAAAAGCGTTTATCAAATTGGCATAACAAAATATTAGGCTTTTCAACTAAATCAGTTACTTCATTCAAAAGCTTTTCATTAATTTCAATATAAATGTTATTTTTTTTAGAATTTCTAATAAGCTCTTTTTCAATAATCGATTTACGTAAATTTTGGTCAATTGTAATGTTTAATTTTTTTAAACAATCAATATAGGCTTTAAAGTTTTTTACTATTTTTTTTTTATCCTCAAACTCTTTATCTAGTATTATAAAATTACAACTTTTTAAATGATGGTAAGCAAAATTGATGATCTTATTATCAAAAACAGCAATTAATGATTTTAGAGGTCTGCCCCATTGTAAACTGTGGTCTGACCACCTCATAGAGTTTTTCCATTCAATTTTATTTAAAATTGTGGGTATTTCTTTTTCAAGTATATCTTTAGTATTTATTTTTTCTTCAGGTTTTAAAAAGAAGTAAAATTCACCCTTTTCAGTGTCTTTTTTATAAACTTCTTTTTCAGTAATCTTATTTGATCTTAAAAAACCATCTAGTGCTTCTTTTGGTGATTTTGTACTTGGACCTCGCTTCTCCTCTTTTTCAAAAAGAATTTGATTATTTAAACCTTCAAATAATACTACCAATCTATTTGGTACAGAAAAGACTTTACTACTTTTATATTTTATTTTTTTTTCTTCAAATAATTTTTTAAAATTGTGAGATAAAGAATTTCTTGCATCATTTTGTAATTTTGCTGGTATTTCTTCTGTAAAAACTTCTAAAAAAAATTCAGACATTTTTAAGTTTGACTTTTTAACCAAATTTCTGCTGCGCCTTTTGTTATTTCTCTTATCCTTGATATATATTCAGCTCTTTGAGCAACACTAATTACACCGCGTGCATCTAAAATATTAAAAATATGGCTTGCTTTTAGACACTGATCATAAGCTGGTAATGAAACATTATTTTCAGTAAGCATCTTGGCTTCTTTTTCAATCATATCAAAAATTTTAAAAAGATTTTCTGTATTTGCTAATTCGAAATTATAAGTGGAGAATTCCTTCTCCGCTTGATGAAATACATCTCTGTATTTAACATCTTCATTGTTCCATATTAAATCATAAACATTTTTTTTCTGTTGTGTAAACATACACAATCTTTCTAAGCCATATGTAAGTTCCACGGACACAGGTTTACATTCAAAGCCTGCCATTTGTTGAAAATACGTAAATTGAGTTATCTCCATCCCATCGCACCAAACTTCCCAGCCAAGTCCAGCTGCACCTAATGTTGGACTTTCCCAATCATCTTCTACAAAACGAATATCATGTTCTTTATGATTGATGCCTATAGTATTTAAACTATTTAAATAAAGTTTTTTTATATTTTTTGGTGATGGTTTTATAATAACTTGAAATTGATAGTAATGTTGAAGTCGATTTGGATTATCGCCATATCTTCCATCAGTTGGTCTTCTTGAAGGTTGAACATATGCTGCTTTCCAAGGTTTTGGTCCTAATGACCTAAGTGTTGTTGCGGGATGAAATGTGCCTGCTCCAACCTCAATGTCATAAGGTTGTAAAATTATACAGCCTTGCTTGCTCCAATATTTTTGAAGATTCAAAATAGTATCTTGAAAAGTTTGAAATTTTGGTTGTTTCTTTTTTTTTTTAGAAACCATATCTTTGCCAGATAGATCTTTCTTCTAAAATACTTATTACTTGTTCTGTACTGCTTTCTGAAGATAGTTTTCTAGCTAACCAACCTTTTGCTTTCTCGAATTTCTTAATAATGACATCATCACCAAATTTTTCTTTTAAAATCTGATCTGCATTTCCAATTCCATCTATAAGTCCTAATTCTTTAGCTTTTCTTCCCGACCAAAACTCGCCAGAAAAGAGTTCTATACCCATGTCTTTTTTTAGTTTTGTTCCTCTACTTTTTTCAACAACTTCAATAAAATCTTTATGAAGGTCTAATTGTATATTTTTTAGCCTTTCGATATCTTCATCTTTCTCTTTCATAAAAGGATCAAGTGTGCTTTTATTTTTACCAGCAGTATAAACTCGTCTTTGAACACCTATTTTACTTATTAACTCAGTAAATCCGAAAGATGAGTATATGACTCCAATGGAACCTATTATAGAACTTTGGTTTGCGTAAATTTCATCTCCACAACAAGCAATTAAATATCCCCCTGATGCAGCAACATCCTCAGCAAATATTATAACTTTTTTTTTGTGTTTCTTTGCTTGTTGTTTCACGTAATCATGAATTAGATGAGACTGAACTGGCGAACCGCCTGGAGAATTAATTGATATTGCAACAGCTGGAGATTTTTTTAAAGAGAACGCTTTTTTAATAATTTCCTCTTGACCTGCAAAATCTATTCCTTGCTTAAACTTTCCAACATTGCCTATTACACCATTTAGCTTTATGTGAGGTATAATTTTTTTTTTTTTGAAAATTGAAAACATACGTATGCTTATAAAATTTATGATTAAATATAAAGTCTCCTTATAGTTGAAGATTGAGGTGCGTCAATTGTTAAGTATAATAAAGTAATATATATAATACTTTGAATTTATGGGAACAGTCGTCCAACTTAAAAACAAGATAAATAATTCTTATTTAGACCTTAAAAACTCTGTTGAGGATAAATTAGTTTTAGTTGAGGAGAGGATTAAAACAAAGCTTATAAGTAAAGTAGATCTGGTGGAGAAAATGACCAAATATCATTTAGACACTGGAGGTAAAAGACTAAGAGCTTTATTAACATTAGGATCATCTAAACTATGCGGCTATGAAAAAGGCACCAGAGATGTAAACCTTGCTGCCTGTGTTGAACTTATCCATGCAGCTACACTTATGCACGATGATGTAATTGATAATGGCGATTTAAGAAGAGGAAAAAAAACATTAAATAAAATTTGGGGTAATCAATCATCTATATTAGTTGGAGATTATTTATTGAGCAGATGCTTTGAGATGATGGTTGAAGATGGTGACCAAGAAGTTTTAAAACTTTTATCATCAACATCAGCTGAAATCTCACAGGGTGAAGTTTTACAGCTACAACATAATAGAGAAATTGATATGTTAGAAGAAACTTATTTAAAAATAATATCTTCGAAGACAGCATCTCTATTTGCTGCAGCAACTAAAGTTGGTGCAATTTTGTCAAATCAGGAAAATAAAGTCAAAGATGCTTTGGAGTTTTATGGGAAAAATTTGGGACTAACGTTTCAAATTGCAGATGATACTCTAGATTACAACTCAGAACTGAAATTATTTGGGAAAGAAATTGGAAACGACTTTTTTGAAGGTAAAGTTACATTGCCCATTATTTTGTTAAACCAAAAAGCAAATACAGATGAAAGAAAAGATATTAAAAATTGTTTTTTAAATCATGAAAGATCTGAAAGCGATTTCAAAAATATTTTAGGACTGATTAAAAAGTATGATATTATTAATGATTGTTATTTAAAAGCAGAATACTTTATAGGTTTATCGTCTAATTCGCTCAGTATATTTCCAGATACAAAAGAAAAAGAAATTCTTAAAAAATTAACTTCATTTAGTTTAGAAAGAAATTTTTAGGGACTTAATAAAACTTTTTTCCAACTTTTATTATCTGATTTAAAATACTTAAGTCTTTGATGAATTCTATTATCTCCATCTAGCCAAAATTCAATTTCTTTTGGCGAAAGAGACCACCCAGACCAATAGTCAGGTCTTGGAACATTTTTTTCGTCAGGAAACTTTTTCTTAAAATTTTTAATCGATTCATATAATTCTTCTCTATTTTTTAAAACCGTGCTTTGATTAGAGGCCCAAGCACCAATACGACTTCCATATGCTCTACTATTATAGTAATCGTCAGCCTCTTGGTTTGAAACATTGCTTATAGTTCCAACTATTCTTATTTGTCTTAATAGACTTTTCCAGTGGAAACACATTGATGCATTAGGGTTGTTTTTTAAATCATCGCTTTTCTTACTATTAAGATTTGTGTAAAAAACAAATCCTTTATCACTAAAACCTTTAAGAAGAACCATTCTGACATTCGGAACTCCGCTTTTATCTGCTGTACCAAGCGCTAAGGCATTTGGGTCATTTATTTCCGTCTTTTTTGCTTCATTAAACCATTCCTCAAATAACTTAAATGGATCATCTAAATCACCAAAACATTTATCAAGACCTAAAGAATTTTTTTGATTCATAATTTTAACAAAATAATCTATATATTATATTTTATGTCATTTAACACATTTGGAAAGATATTTCGATTCACCACATGGGGAGAGTCTCATGGCCCAGCCATAGGCTGTATAGTGGATGGTTGTCCTCCTAATATAAGTATAAATGAAGCTGATATCCAAAAAGATTTAAATAAAAGAAAACCTGGACAGTCTAAGTTCACAACCCAAAGAAAAGAAGACGATAAAGTAAATATTTTGTCTGGAGTTTTTGAGGGTAAAACAACAGGTACTCCAATATCGATGATTATTTATAATAAGGATATGAGATCTAGGGATTATGAAACAATAAAAAATAAATTTCGTCCTGGTCATGCTGATTTCACATATTTCAAAAAATATGGAATTAGAGATTATAGAGGTGGTGGTAGACAATCAGCTAGAGAAACAGCTTCTAGAGTAGCAGCAGGGGCTATAGCAAAAAAAGTTATGGAAAAAAAAATTGGAAAAAAATATAATGTTAAAGGTGCAGTCACTCAATTAGGAATTCTTGGTTGTGATATAAAAAAATGGGATGATAAATTTATATCAAAAAATCCTTTTTTCTGCCCAGATAAATCAGTTTTAAAACTTTGGGAAAAATACTTATTAAGTATAAGAAAAGCCGGGTCCTCTTGTGGGGCAATAATTGAAGTTAGGGCAAGGGGTGTTCCAGTAGGTTTGGGGGCTCCTATTTACTCAAAATTAGATATGGATCTTGCATCAGCAATGATGAGTATAAATGCAGTTAAAGGAGTAAATATTGGATCTGGAATGAATTCAGCGCAATTAACTGGGGAACAAAATTCAGATGAGATTTCTCAGACAGGTAATAAAACTAAGTTTGACTCTAACAATGCTGGTGGAATACTAGGGGGAATTTCCTCTGGTCAAGAAATTACCGTATCTTTTGCTGTGAAACCAACTTCATCAATTTTAACAAGTAGAAAAACAATAGATAGATTTGGCAAAAATACATCTATCTCTGTAAAAGGTAGGCATGATCCTTGTGTAGGTATAAGGGCAGTTCCAATTGGAGAAGCCATGATGCATTGTGTCTTACTTGATCATTATCTTATGCATAATGCTCAATGTAAAAGTTAATTACTTTTTTTTACAACAACTTTAGAATTTATAGTATCTAATATCTTATTTTCTATATTAGTAGCGTCTAACCCTGCATATTTATACATTAAATCAGGTTTATCATGGTCTATAAATCTGTCGGGCAAAAACATTGATCTAAACCTTAAGTTACCATCTAATAATTTTTTTTCATTTAAAAATTGTGCAACATGCGAGCCAAAACCTCCAATAGATCCTTCTTCAATGGTTATCAATGCTTCGTGATCCGTAGCTATTTGCCAAATTAAATTTTCATCTAGAGGTTTAACAAACCTAGCATCAACTAGTGTTAAGTTTATACCTTTTTTTGTTAAATTTTCTCTAGCAATTAAACACTCATTTAATCTTGCACCAAAATTAATTAAAGCTACATTTTTACCTTCTTTAATAATTCTTCCTTTTCCTATTTCAAGCTTCTCACTTAAATTTGGGATATCTATACCAATTCCATTTCCTCTTGGGTATCTAAAAGCTGATGGCCTATCATTAATATCAACTGATGTATTAATCATCTTGACTAATTCAGACTCATCGCTTGCAGCCATCACAACAAAATTGGGAAGTGTCGATAAATAAGTTATATCAAATGATCCAGCATGTGTTGGGCCATCTGCGCCTACAAGTCCAGCTCGATCTATTGCAAACCTAACTGGCAAACTCTGAATTGCTACATCATGAACAACTTGATCATACGCTCTTTGAAGAAATGTAGAATAAATTGCAGCATAGGGCTTATATCCTTCTGTTGCTAGTCCAGCGGCAAATGTAACTGCATGCTGCTCTGCAATACCTACATCAAACATTCTAGATGGAAATTTCTTACCAAAAATGTCCATCCCGGTACCCGATGGCATTGCAGCAGTAATTCCAATTATTTTACTGTCTTTTTCTGCGTGATTTACTAATGTATTTGCAAAGACTTTTGTATAAGAAGGTGCATTAGACTTTGATTTCTCTTGAACTCCAGTATTAATATTAAACTTTGTGACCCCGTGATATTTATCTTCTGATTTTTCAGCGAAACTATAACCTTTTCCTTTTTTAGTTTTAATATGAACCATAATAGGACCTTCATAATTTACTTCTTTAGCGTTTTTTAAAACTGAAACTAGGGCATCTATATCATGACCATCTATGGGCCCTACATAATAGAAACCCATTGAACTAAATAAAGTTCCACCAGTCACGGCTGAACGTAAAAAATCTTCTGCCTTGCCAGCTTTTTTACTGAATCTTTTAGAGAAAGCTGAAATTACAAGTTTTACAGTTTCTCTCAAGCTAAAATAAATTTTACCAGTAAAAATTTTAGCTAAATATGCTCTCATTGCTCCAACGGGTTTTGCAATTGACATATCGTTATCATTTAAAATTACAATGAGCTTAGTCTTACTTGATCCTGCATTATTCATTGCTTCATATGCCATTCCTGCACTAATTGCTCCATCACCTATTACAGCAATTACATTGTCAGATTTATTTGATAATTTATTTGCGATCGCTATACCTAAAGCTGAAGATATTGATGTAGAACTATGAGCTGCACCAAAAGGATCATATTCACTTTCTGTCCTTTTAGTAAAACCAGATAAACCATTACCTTTTCTCAACGTTCTAATTTTATCTTTACGACCAGTCAAAATTTTATGTGGATAGGATTGATGTCCTACATCCCAAATTAATTTATCGTTTGGAGTATTAAAAACATAATGAAGAACCACTGTTAATTCTACTACACCCAAACCTGCTCCAAGATGTCCACCAGTTTCAGAAACAGCATCTATCATTTCCTCTCTAACTTCTTGAGCAAGAGTTTTTAACTCATTCTGAGATAACTTTTTAATATCACTGGGAAAATTAATATTATTTAAAAATTTGTAATTATTTTTCATTGAGTCCTAATCAAGATATAATTTATCGTATCTGATAAATCTTTATTTTTCTTTCCAAATTTTTTTATTTTATTTAATATTTCTAATTTTAATCTATTCCCATATTTAACAGTATTTTTATATCCTAGTAAACTAATTAAGGTTGCCTTACCTTTTTTTGAATCTTTTCTTGTTTTTTTTCCAGCTTTTTTTGAAGATCCAGCATAGTCTATAAGATCATCAGCTATTTGAAATAGTAATCCTATTTTTGAACCTATAGAATTAAATAAATTTATATATTTGCTTTTTTTCGACAATATAACTGGTGCCATGCAACAAAAGCTAAATAGTTTTCCTGTCTTATTAATTTGCATATCAACGATTTTTTTAAAAGATTTCCTCTTTTTTTCAAATTTTAAGTCAGAGTATTGACCACCAGCAATTCCGGTATGCCCTGCGCTCTTAGATAAGAGACTTATTAAGTTTATTTTTGATTTATAGTCTATTTTTAAAGTCGGTTGGCTCAGAATCTCAAACGCTATAGTTAGTAAAGAGTTACCAGCTAGAATAGCAGTGGACTCTCCAAACTTAGCATGAGTAGATAATTTTCCTCTTCTCAGCCTATCATTGTCCATACAAGGAAGATCATCATGAATTAAGGAGTAAGCATGAATACATTCAACTGCTGCACTAATTTGGATTAATTTTTTATACTCGATATTAAAAATTCTTCCAACATCAACTATTAATTTTGATCTTATCTTTTTTCCCCCTGGCAATAATCCATACTTTATTGGACTCAATAAGTCTGTTTTTTTTTGATTAAATATAAATTTTTTAAGGAATAGATTTGTATCTTTTGCAACCTTATTTAATTTTTTTTTCATTTTTCTTCAGCACATTTTGTATTTTTTCCCTAGTAGATTGAGATAGTTCTTTAGAAGCTTTTTGAAATTGCTTTTCAATTAATAAATTTAATTTAATCAATTTTTGATACTCTTCTATTGATCCATCAAGGGTATTCTTATTCTCAAGATTTTTAATAATATTATTTGCTAAATCAGTTAACTCATTAAGAGATTTATTTTTAATATCATCTGGCAAATTTTTATCTTTCATATAAAAGTTGTTAATATTACATGAAAAAAGATCTTTCAAATATTAAAAAAGCTAAATATTTATTAGACAATAATCATTGTGTAGCAATACCCACTGAAACTGTTTACGGACTTGCTGCCAATGCGTATTCTGATAAAGCTACCTCAAAAATTTTTAAATTAAAAAAGAGACCAAAATCTAATCCCTTAATAGTACATTATTCTAGAGTGCAAGATTTGAGAAAAGATTGTGAGATAAACAGTAATTTTCAAAAGTTATATAGTAAATTTTGCCCAGGTCCTTTAACTTTTGTTTTAAAACTAAAAAAAGAAAGTAAAATATCGAAAAATGTAACAAATGGAAAAAATACTTTAGCGGTAAGATTCCCAAAAAATTTAGTCACAAGAAATTTACTTTCATATTTAAAATATCCTTTGGCTGCACCTAGTGCAAATATCTATACGCAATTAAGTCCAGTTTCGAAAAAAGATGTCAAAGAAGAATTTGGGAATAAAATAAAATTCATTTTAGATGGTGGTAATTCAAAGGTTGGCTTAGAATCTACTATAATAAATTTAGTAAACAAGCCTCAGGTTTTAAGATTAGGTGGTCTAGACATAAAAAAAATAAGTAAAGTTTTAAAAAGAAAATTAAATTATATAACAATTAAATCAATAAAAGTCCCAGGACAGTCTAAATATCATTATTCACCAGGAATTCCGATTAGGCTAAATGTTAAAAAACATTATTTAGATGAGGCATTTGTATTAATCCAAAAAAGGAAGAAGTTTGATAAAAATTATTTTTATTTATCAAAAAACAAAAATTTAAAAGAAGCAGGTAAAAATTTGTATAAAACACTTAGAAATATTAAAAGGTTAAAATTTAAAAAAATTGCAGTTGAAAAAATTCCTAATATCGGAATAGGTCAAACTATAAATGATAGGTTAAAAAGAGCATCAAAAAGATAAATTATGCAAAAATCGGTAATTGTAGAAAATTTATCAAAAAATTATTTTAAAAAAGAGGCTGTTAAAGAAATTAGTTTTACAATTAATGAGAATGAAATTTTAGGATTACTTGGACCAAACGGTTGTGGAAAGACTACCACAATTGCTATGATGTTAGGTTTGTTAAAACCCTCAAATGGAAGAGTTGTTATTCATGGTCTGGACATTGAAAAAAATAGAATATCTTTACTTCATAAAATGAATTTTATCTCGCCATACATTGAGTTGCCAAAAAAACTTTCAGTTAAAGAAAATTTAATAGTTTATGGTAAATTATATGGTGTAAAATTTATTTCTGAAAGAATAAAGTATTTATCTGAAAAACTAAGATTAGAAGAATTTATAAATAAAAAAACTGGAGAACTTTCTTCTGGACAAAAAAATAGAGTAAGCTTAGCTAAAGCATTGATTAACGAACCATCCATATTATTTTTAGATGAACCTACTGCATCTTTAGATCCTGAAACAGGAGACTTTGTAAGATCCTTTATTGAAAAAATCTCGAAAGAAAAAAAAATGTCAATCTTGTTAGCATCTCATAATATGGATGAAGTCAAAAGACTTTGTAGAAATGTTTTGATGATGAATAACGGAGTGATTATAGATAAAGGTACACCTGACGAACTTATTAAAAAACACGGTAAAAGAAATCTAGAAGAAGTATTTTTAAAACTAAATAGGAATAATCATGAGCTTAAATAGAATAATTGGATTATTTTTAAGACATTTTTTTTTAATAAAAAGTTCTCTTCCCAGAATTCTTGATCTAATATACTGGCCAACTATACAAATTATTTTATGGGGATTTATTTCAAAATTTTTCACAGCATATAGTGATTATTACAACAACACTGTAGGGGTTATTTTAACTTGCGCTATTCTTTACGATTTTTTATTTAGATCAAGTATCAGTTTTAACATGTTATTTTTAGAAGAGATCTGGAGCAGAAACTTTACAAATTTGTTTATTGCTCCAATGCGTATAAGTGAAATTATCACTGCGTTAGTTGGAACTGCATTAATTAGAACATTAATTGGTTTGGTTCCTGCAATATTAATAACAAGTCCTTTATTTGGAATATCAATTTTGAAACTGGGAATTCCATTATTTTTTTTATTTTTAAGTTTGTATATTTTTGGAATTACTTTAGGTCTTTTCGTTTCATCTGGACTGTTGAGATATGGACCAGCTTTTGAAAATATTGCATGGTCATCTTTATTTCTACTTGCACCTCTTGGATGCATTTATTACCCAATTGAGATTTTACCTGATTTTTTTCAAAATGTAGCGAGAGGATTACCGTTGGTTTATATTTTTGAAGAAGCTAGGTCGATACTTGTAAATCAAGTAGTAAATTATTCAAATATCAAAAATGCGTTTATATTAAATGCAATTTATTTGTTTGTGGGTGTATCTCTATTTTATTATTCTTTCAGTCAAGCAAGAAAAAAGGGGTCTTTAATAAACATAGGTGAATAATTTGGTGCGCCTGCAAGGAGTCGAACCCTGAACCTCCAGAGCCGAAATCTGGCGCTCTATCCAGTTGAGCTACAAGCGCATATAGTATTAATATTATAATCTATGAAAAATATCATTAACTTAATTGTAGAGAAAGTAGGGGATAATCAGAGAGTAGATTTATTTATTGCTGACAATGAGCCTAAATTAAGTAGGACAAGAATAAAAAATTTAATTATTAATTCTGAATTGAAAATAAATCAAAAAGTTATTAAAGATCCATCAAAAAAAATAGCTATTGGTGACTCAATAATATTACAAATACCTGAACCTAAACAATTATCATTAAAACCTTATAAATATAAATTAGATATCATTTTTGAGGACGAGGATTTATTAGTAATCAATAAGAATGCGGGAATATCAATTCATCCAGGCCCAGGTAATTATGACAATACAATTGTAAATGCACTAATAAATTATAATAAAAAACTTTCAAATATTGGTGATGAGCTAAGACCTGGAATTGTACATAGATTAGATAAAGATACCTCTGGTTTAATATTAATAGCAAAAAATAATATATCCCACGAAAATTTATCAAGCCAATTTAACAACCATACTATCAAAAGAATTTACCAGACTTTAATATGGGGAAAGCTAAGGCCTCAAAAAGGTAAAATAGAAACTTATATCAAAAGAAGTTCTAAGAACAGACAATTAATGGAAGTAAGTATGTCAAAAGGAAAAAAAGCAATAACGAATTACAAAACTTTAAATGTTTTTGAAAATAAGAAAATACCGATATTTAGCTTAGTTGAATGTAAACTTGAAACAGGTCGCACACATCAAATAAGAGTGCATATGGCATTCAAAGGTAACAATATTTTGGGAGATAAAAAATACAAAAAAAGGTTTAAAAAAATTAAAAATATAGACTCAGAACTTGAAAAAACTCTCACCGAGTTAGATAGACAATTTTTGCATGCAAAAAGTATTGGCTTTGTTCACCCAAGAACTGGCCAAGAATTAGATTTTACATCTAAATTACCAAAAGATTTGGAATTAGTGCTTAAAAAGCTTAAAAATGCTTGTAAATAAAACCATTGTAATATCAAAAAATTTTATTAAATAAATACCACTATGAGTACATCATCAATAAAGTTTCCCGCTCTATCTAATGAAGGTGGTTTGTCTGCCTATTTGGATCAAATTAAAAAATTTCCAATGTTAGATGCAGAAGAAGAATACATGCTTGCTAAAAATTGGAAATCAACTGGAAATGTAAAATCTGCAGAAAAATTAGTTACTAGTCACTTAAGATTAGTTGCAAAGATTGCGATGGGTTACAAAGGTTATGGTTTACCACTTAATGAAATTATATCTGAGGGCAATGTTGGATTAATGCAAGCTGTTAAAAAGTTTGAGCCAGAGAAAGGTTTCAGACTAGCAACATACGCTATGTGGTGGATAAAGGCGTCTATACAAGAATATATATTAAGATCTTGGAGCCTTGTGAAGATTGGAACTACAACAGCACAAAAAAAATTATTTTTTAATTTAAAAAAATTAAAAAATCAAATTGCACCTAGAACTGAAGGTGACTTAAGAGATGAACATGTTAAAGATATTGCTCAAAAATTAAATGTAACAGAAAATGAAGTTGTATCAATGAACAGAAGATTATCAGGTCGTGAACAATCTTTAAATGCTCCGATAGGCGAAGATGGAGATGAGTGGCAAGATTGGGTAGTAGACAATGATATGGATCAGGAACTGAAATTTGCCCAACAAGAGGAAATGGAGCAAAGAAAAGATCTTTTACAAGACTCAATAAAAATACTTAATGATAGAGAAAAACAAATTTTATACGCAAGAAGATTAAATGATGAACCAGAAACTTTAGAAGATCTTAGCAAAAAATTTAAAATTAGTAGAGAAAGAATCAGACAAATTGAAAATAAGGCTTTTGAGAAATTACAGAAACATATGTTAAATTCTGCTAAATCAAAAAATCTTTTACCAGCAAATTAATTTTTAAATGGATCTACTATTAAAATAGTATCATTTCTTTCTGGACTTGTGGAAATACTTGAGATTTTAGCTTCTATAAACTTTTCTAGCTCTTTAATGTAAGTTTTAGCGTTTTCTGGTAAATCATCAAATTTCCTAATTCCTTTTGTTTGAGATTTCCATCCTTTAAAAGATTTATAAATTGGTTTTACTTTTAGCTGATCTTCTACTGCTGCAGGAAGATAATCTATTTGTTTTCCATCAATTTCATAGGCCACACATATTTTTATTTCATCTAATTCATCCAAAACATCTAGTTTTGTCAGAGCTATACCATCAATTCCTGAAATTTTTATTGTTTGTCTAACTAAAACCCCATCAAACCAACCACACCGTCTTTTTCGACTAGTCACAGTTCCAAATTCTTTTCCTCTTGTTCCTAGTGTGTCTCCAATATTATTTTTCAATTCTGTTGGAAACGGTCCTTCGCCTACTCTAGTTGTATAAGCCTTGGTAATTCCTAAAACATAATTGATAGAGTTTGGTCCACATCCAGAACCAGTTGCTGCGGCAGAAGCCACAGTGTTTGACGATGTTACAAAAGGATAAGTTCCGTGATCTACGTCCAATAATATTCCTTGTGCTCCTTCAAATAGTATCTTTTTATTCTGTTTTTTAAATTCATAAATTTTTTTCCATACTGGTTTTGAAAATTTTAAGATTTCTGGTGCGATTTTCAGCAAATCTTCTTTTAGTTTATCTTTTTTAAAAATATTTTTACCTAGACCTTTTCTAATAGCGTTATGATGCAAAAGTACAGTTTCAAGCCTTTGATTGAGATTTTTTTCTGAAATTAGATCCATTACTCTTATTGATCTTCTTCCTACCTTATCTTCATAAGCAGGGCCAATTCCTCTTCTAGTAGTTCCAATTTTTGCTTTGCCAGCTGAATCCTCTCTTATTTCGTCCATTTCTTTATGAAATGGTAAAATCAGATTTGCAGACTCAGATATGATTAAATTCTCAACACTAATATTAACACCTTTAGACTTTATCTCATCTATTTCTTCAAGCAGTGCCCATGGATCTATTACTACTCCATTTCCAATTATAGAAATTTTATTTTTTCTAACTATCCCTGAAGGGAGTAGTCTTAGTTTATATGTAATTCCATCAATAACTAATGTATGCCCTGCGTTATGACCCCCTTGGAATCTTATAACAACATCAGCTTCACTTGAGAGCCAATCAACGATCTTTCCTTTTCCTTCGTCTCCCCATTGTGAGCCAATTACTGCTACGTTTTTCATAAATATTTTTTATTTAATTTAAAACTTATCAAATGATTTATAGGCCCGTTTCCTTTTCCATAATTTGGACTACTTCTTATTGAATGGTTAACATAATTAATTGCTAACTCACAAGATTTCTTTAGTGTTTTTCCACACGAAAAGTATGTGGCAATTGCACTAGAAAGCGAACAACCTGTACCATGAAGATTCTTTGTTTTTATTTTTTTGTTTATAAACCTTTTTATTTCTTTCTTATTTAAAAATATGTCAGTTATTATTTTTTCTTGTAAATGCCCTCCTTTTAAAAGTACATTTTTTGCCCCCATATCTATCATTTTTTGTGCTGCAAAAATCATATCATCAACAGATCTAATTTTAATTTTAGAAAGTATTTCTGCCTCAGGAATATTTGGTGTTATTAATTCAACATTTTTAATTAGATTTTTTCTTATTTTTAAAATTGCTTTTTGATTAATCAATTTTGCCCCGCTAGTAGTAACCATAACCGGGTCAAAAATTATTTTTTTAGCTTTAATTTTTTTCAATGATTTGAGAACTGCATCTATTACTTCTGCAGAATGCAACATTCCTATTTTGATTGCATCTGGCTTAATATCTTTTGAAGTATATTCAATTTGTCTAGAGATTTCTTTACATGGAACCTTTATTATAGAAGATACACCAGTAGTATTTTGTGCTGTTAGTGCGGTTATAGCCGTCATCGCGTACGACCCTAGAGAAGTCATAGTTTTTATATCAGCTTGAATTCCAGCTCCACCAGATGAATCGGATCCAGCAATAACCAATAATTTCGAATTTATTTTCAATTAATTAACGACCTTTTTATAATATTAATACATTTCAATAGAAGTTCTTTTTTGTTTGTTTCAACCATGATTCTGATCTTTGGTTCTGTGCCAGATTTTCTTACTAATATTCTTCCATTGTTTTTTAATAGTTTAATCGATTTATTTATTGCCTTTTTGCATCTAGGTGCGTTGATTATATTTTTATCTCGAACCGTAATATTTTCCAAAGCTTGAGGAGTAGGAATAAAATTATCAAATAAATCACTTGCTTTTTTACCTTTCCTCATTGAAAAAAGAATTTCTAGAGCAACTAATAATCCATCGCCCGTAGTTGCAAATTTACCTAATATTATATGTCCAGACTGTTCTCCACCAAGATTAAATCTGTTATTTTGCATTTTTTCTTTAACAAACCTATCTCCAACATTTGCTCTCAAAAATTTTATATTATTTTCTTTAAAAAAATTTTCTAATCCAAAATTAGACATTAAAGTGCCTACAACACCACCTTTTAAAATTTTTTTTCTTTTCCATCGGTTTGCTAACATTGCAATAATTTGGTCTCCATCAATAATTTGAGCTTTTTCATCACAAACAATTATTCTGTCAGCATCACCATCTAAGGATATTCCTAAGTCCACTCTTTTTCTAGAAACTAGTCTTTTTATTTTATTTGGAAAAGTGGACCCACATTTATCATTTATGTTTAATCCATTTGGTGAAACTCCAACACTGTAAACTTTTGCACCAAGAGATTTAAGTAATTTAGGTGCAGATTTATAACCTGCTCCATTTGCGCAATCTATAGCGATCTTTATACCTGTTAGGCTAAAATCTTTTGGAAAATTTTTTCTTATAATGTTTATATACTCTTCAGTTGCGTTTTCTAATCTTTTTACTCTTCCTAAATTTTTTGGAAAAGTCAAATTTTTAACAATTTTTGAGTCAATAAGCCTTTCTATTTTTTTTTCAATTTTATCAGACAACTTAAGTCCATTTGGACCAAACAATTTTAAACCATTGTCGTGAAAAGGGTTATGCGAAGCAGTAATCATTATACCTAAGTTTGCTCTCATTTTTTTTGTCAGCATAGCCAAACCGTTTGTGGGTAAAGGTCCAAGAGTAAAAACATGCATGCCTGCAGAAGCCAATCCTGAGACTAAGGCTGGCTCCAAAGTATAACCTGAGAGTCGAGTATCTTTTGCTATAACGGCTGTTTGTTTATTTTTTTTTAGGTTTTTAAAGTATGTTCCAGCAGCCAAACCAAATTTAAAAAACATTTCACCATTTATTTTTTGATCATTGACTGTTCCCCGGATACCATCAGTTCCAAAATATTTTTTAGACATTATTTAAAATTTAACATTCTAAAAACTTTAATTGCTTGGGTTATCTCATTAAAATCATGAACTCTTATAATTTGAACACCCTGCATCATTAACCATATGCTAGAAGAAATTGTTCCACCTAACCTTTCTTTAGAATCATTTATTTTTACTAAATCTTTAATAAATCTCTTTCGAGAAATTCCTAACATTACAGGATAACCAAGGGAGTGGAAAATAGAAATATGTTTTAATAGAGTAATATTATGTTTCAAGTTTTTACCAAAACCAATTCCAGGGTCTAAAATTATATTTTTGTGGTTTATTCCATACTTTTTAATATTTTTTAGCTTATCCTCAAAAAAATCGTAAATATCAAGAAGTACATTTTTATAATTTGGTTTTTTTTGCATATTTTTAGGTAAGCCTTTGCTGTGATGTATTACAAATGGTTTCTTTGTTTTCCTCAAAAAATTAATTGTAGATCTGTCATAATTTAAGCCTGATATATCATTTACTAAATCTAACTTGTATTCAGAAGCAAGCTCCATTATTTTACTTTTCCTTGTATCAAGAGAAATTAAACATTTTAATTTATTCGTTTTTTTAAAAAAAGGCTCAATTCTTTTCCACTCAATATTAAAATTAACTTCTTTTGCGCCTGGTCTTGTAGATTCCCCGCCAACATCTATTATTTGACAACCTTTTTTAATAAAATTTTTAGCTCGAGCTAATGCTGAATTTATTTTGTTAAATTTTCCACCATCAGAAAAACTATCTGGTGTCATATTTATAACACCCATTAGAATAGGAAAATTTATAAATTTTAATCCCTTAAAATTTTTTTTTTTTATAATATTTGAAAGGTCTGATTTTATTTTTTTCCTTAGATTTTTTTTTAAAGTATTTATTTTTTTAATGTGAATAAATTTTTTATTTTTTCTTGAAATTATTTCAATTGTGTCAAATGATATTAATTTATCTCCACCCAATGGCAAAGATTGTTTATTTTGAACTTTTTTTTTAGAATGATTTCCAAAATAAAAATTACACGGTTTAGTGTAATATTTATCCATTAAGGATTAATGAACTATTTTTGGTTTTAGACCAATTGAGCCCAAGGCAGAAGATTGGTCATCGCTCTCATCTTTAACATCTTGCTTGCCGGCTGGGTAGATATTTTTATTTACTAAGTCCTCGATTTCTTTACCAGTTAAAGTTTCATAAGTTAACAGAGCCTTCGCTAATTTGTGTAGATCGTCGATCTTCTCGGTTAAAACTTTTCTTGCTCTATCATAGCCTTTTTCGACAAATTTTCTTATTTCAGCATCTACTTTTTTTGCTGTCTCTTCTGACATATTTTGTTGACGAGCCACAGATCTTCCTAAGAATACTTCTTCCTCATTTTCACCATAAGCTACAGGACCTAATTCTTTACTTAATCCAGCCCTCATCACCATCGCCCTAGCTCTTTTAGTAGCTTGCTCAATATCACTAACTGCGCCTGTAGTTACCTTATCATCTCCAAAAATAAGTTCTTCTGCAACTCTCCCACCCATTGCAATTGCCATTTGGGCGTGTAATTGTTCTCTAGTTTGTGACACTTCATCTTTTTCTGGTAACTGCATAACCATACCTAAAGCTCTACCTCTTGGTATGATTGTTGCCTTATGAATTGGATATGCTGCTTTTTCGTTAATAGTAACGATCGCATGACCAGCCTCATGGTATGCCGTTAGCCTCTTTTCCTCTTCAGTCATTACCATTGATCTTCTTTCGGCCCCCATCATTACTTTATCCTTTGCTTCCTCAAATTCTTGATTTGTAACAATTCTCTTATTCTTTCTTGCAGCAAGCAAAGCCGCCTCATTTACCAAATTTGCTAAATCAGCACCTGAAAAACCTGGAGTTCCTCTTGCTACTGTTCTTAAATTTATATCTGGTGCCATAGATATTTTTTTTGAGTGAACTTTTAAAATCTTCTCTCTACCAATTATATCAGGCAATGAAACAACAACTTGTCTATCAAATCTTCCTGGTCGTAATAAAGCTGGGTCTAGTACGTCTGGTCTATTTGTAGCTGCAATGATTATCACTCCTTCATTGGTATCAAAACCGTCCATTTCTACTAATAATTGGTTTAATGTTTGTTCTCTTTCATCGTTACCTCCACCTAGTCCAGCACCTCTGCTTCTACCTACTGCATCAATTTCATCAATAAAGATAATACACGGTGAATGTTTTTTTCCTTGCTCGAACATGTCTCTTACTCTTGATGCCCCAACTCCAACAAACATTTCAACAAAATCTGATCCTGAAATTGTAAAAAATGGAACTCCCGCTTCTCCTGCTATAGCTCTTGCTAATAATGTTTTTCCAGTTCCTGGAGGACCAACAAGCAAACATCCGCGTGGTATTTTTCCTCCCAACCTACTAAATTTTTTTGGATCTCTTAAGAATTCAACAACTTCCTCTACTTCCTCTTTAGCTTCCTCAACTCCCGCTACATCATTAAAAGTAACTTTTCCTTTTAACTCGTTCATCATTTTAGCTTTAGATCTTCCAAAACCCATTGCTCCACCTTTGCCTCCCTGCATCTGTCTCATAAAGAAAATCCATACTGCAATTAATAAAAGCATAGGGAACCAAGAAAGTAGCACTCCAAACAAAGAAGGCATTTTTTCGTCTAAAGGTGCTGCGGAAATTGCAACTCCTTTTGAGGATAATTTTTCAATTAGATTTGGGTCGTTAGGAGCATAAGTGGTAAAATTATTACCATCTGACAAAACACCGTTAATGTTGTTACCTTTAATTTCTACTTGTACAACTCTGCCGTTGTCTACTTCGGTTAAAAACTCAGAGAAGTTTATTGAATTTTTTTTAGAAATATTTGATTGTGGATTCTTGAACATATTGTAGAGCCCTATGGTAAGGAACACTATAATTGCCCACATTGCTAAATTTTTGAAGTTCATATTGATAAAATAAGAGTTATTTTAAATTAAACAAGTGTCTATTTTTGCGGTAATTTGACCATACTTGGTTATTCTTTGGTAATTATGATAGTTCCATGGATTTTTTCAAAAACACATCCCCCAAGAGTGGTTTTTTTAGCCTTATTTTGAGATGACATTAATGTCACTAGCCTAATAATTTTCTTGCCTCGTGGAGGGTAATACCTGCAGCTTAGATTTTTAAGAATTGCTGTAATCGATCGTATTAATATTTCCTCTGGGTTTAGAAAAAATTTTTTATTCAGAATATAGGATTTGGTTGTTTTAAAATAAGTTGTATTTTCTTTTACATTCTTATTTACATAAAAGTCTATTGCGCTGTTAGCAGATTTTAAATTTCTGATAGTAAGATCTATTTTTTTTGATGCTAATCCTTCTTTTTGAAATATATCTAGTATTTTTCGAATTCTCACCCTTGCAAAATCTTCATTTGAATTTGACGGATCTTTAATAAAATTTTTAAAAACTAACAAAGAAAGCTTTTCAAGGTCTTTTTTTGGAACATCTATTAATGGTCTTAATAAGTTTATTTTTGATAACTTTGAATTTTTTCCAAGCGAGGACAATCCTTTTAAACCGCTACCTCTTGACATTCTTAAAAAAAAATTTTCATGTAAATCATTCAATTGGTGACCTAATAGAATTGTATTGCCTCTCAATCTTTTGCATTCTTTAACTAATAGATTATACCTGTTATCCCTAGCAATTTTTTGAATATTTGATTTAGGTTTTTTTCCTTTCCAAACTAAAATTTTACAGTTGATATCAAAATTTTTTAATAACTTAACAACTTTATCAGCCTCAAAACTAGAATATTTCCGGAGCTTATGATCAACTAATGCATAATTAAATTTTACAGAATTAATAATTGAATAACATTTAGCTAAAAATGCCAATGACAAGCTGTCTGGGCCCCCTGACACAGCTACAAGTGGTTTATTTATACCATTTATATTTTTTGCAAATTTTTTATAAATTCTTTTAATAAATATTTGATCTAAAAAAAAAGTTATATTATTAAGATTCCTCTTTTTTGCACTCAAACTTTTTTTCCTCATATTTTGCTTTTTGAAGAACAGACTGATTGGCTTTTGGATATTCTTTTTTAACACCAGAAATCATTAAACAACCCTGATCTTTTTCTCCTATTTGAACTAATGATACACCAAGTTTCAATAGATTTATAGGAGCCTTCTGACTTTTTGGATATTTTTGATAGCCTTCTAAATATGCTGATGCTGCATCTGTAAATAGTTGTCTAATACGAAAAGTTTCGGCATACCAATATTGGGCATTTCCTGCAAGATTATGTTCTGGGTTTTTATCAACAAATTCTCTAAATGCTCTTTCAGCCATATTATAATCTCCAACTTTTAAAAAACTTGTTGCAAACTCATATTGCTCTTCTGGTGTACTATCTGGTAAAATTTTTTCCTCCGCTATAAAAGTTTCTGTAACAACCGTATTTGTTGTTTCGATAGATTGTATTTTTTGGTTTTCCTCTCCAGTTTCAGTATCTTTATATGAAATCGAGCCCAAGTCCTGAGGCTGAGAGGATCCAGGTAAAATTTGATCTTCGTTTTTTGTTTTTATAGATGTACCTTCATTAATATCTAAACCAACTGTTTTATTTTCTAATTGTTGAAATCTTAATTGATTATCAGCCTGCGATTTTGACAGTCTATTTGAAAGTTTATCGAGCTTAAAGTTTATTTCCTCGAATTTGTTTGTTAAATCTTGAAATTGATTTTCAATTTCTGAAAGCTTAAGTAAATGTCTTGTTAATACTTCTTCAGAGTTTTGATCCATTGAAGATGTTAAATTTGTTTCATTGCTTGAAGAATTTGCGTAAACTGCTTTTTCAAGAGTTTTTATATCTTTCTGTAAATCTTCTAATAATTCAGAAATATTATGGCTATCAGCAATAGATGACGTAATTAAAAAAAATAAACAAAATATTTTTGAAAATAACAAGAATTTAATTTTTTTGATCATTTATAATTAATTTGTATTTATAATGATGGCAAAAAAAAGACCCCAAAGACTTATTTACTTTGGGGTCTTATTAAATTTAAATTAATTTGCTTTTACGGTTACAGATCTTCTATTTTTTGACCATGCTAAAGGATTTGATCCTGAATCAACTGGTCTTTCTTTACCATAACTTATTACAGAAATTCTATTCGCTGAAATTCCATAAGTCATTAAATAGTCCTTTGCAGCATTAGCTCTTCTTTCACCTAATGCTAAGTTGTACTCTCTTGTACCTCTTTCATCTGCATGACCTTCTAGTACTACATTTATTTTTGAATTCTTTCTTAACCACTCTGCTTGTTTTCTTAAAGTATCTCTTGAAGCAGTTGTTAAAACTGACTCGTTAGTTGCAAAGAATACCCTGTCTGGAACTCCTGATGCTAAATATTCAACAGTATCTGTACCTGTATAAACATCGCCTTGCATTTGATTTTGAACTTTCTTAGTCGCACAAGCTGAAAGCACCAAACATGCTAGCATTACCAAAAATGCATTTTTAAAATACTTGCTTAAATTCATCACTGCTCCTTAATTGATTATTTTAAGTTTTCCACAACTGAATAAATCTTTCAAGTCAAAAAATCAACTATTTTGTATTATTTATATCTAATTACTTAATAAAGACGACCAAGATGGGTCAGAAGCGTCTGAATCTGTGATTACCATACGCTCATTATAGCCTGTCAAATCTATAGACCATAATTTTGCTGAAAATCCCTTTCCTTCACTATCTGTCTTGGTTTCTCTATAAAAAATCAAAACCCTACCATTCGGTGACCAAGATGGAGCTTCTTGATAATAATTTTCCGTAAGCAATCTTTCGCCAGATCCATCTGTTCTCATTACCCCTATATAAAATTTCCCTTTGTGTAATTTAGTAAAAGCAATTAAATCACCTCTTGGTGACCAGACTGGTGTTCCATACAATCCTTTGCCAAAAGAAATTCTTTTTACATTTGTTCCATCTTTCTTCATTACATAAATTTGCTGATAACCACTTCTGTCTGAATTGAAACAAATAAATTTTCCATCTGGCGAATAAGAAGGGGAAGTATCAATTGATGGATGACTCGTAATTCTTTCTACGATCCTATTTTCTAAATCCATAGTGTAAATATCAGAATTTCCATCCATCGCAAAACTCATTATAATTTTTTTACCATCTGGCGAGAATCTTGGTGCAAAAGTCATACCTGGAAAATCACCTACTACCTCTTGAACACCTGTCTCAATGTCTAAAAGATATACTCTTGGTAAATTTCTAAAATACGATAAATAAGTAACCATTTGATTTGTGGGATTAAATCTTGGTGTCAAAACTAACTCATTCCCCAAAGTTAAATATTTTGTATTTGATCCATCTTGATCCATAATAGCTAATTTTTTTATCCTTTTTGTTTTTGGGCCCTCTTCTGCAACGTAAATAATTCTTGTATCAAAATACCCCTTCTCACCAGTCAGTCTCTCATAAATTTTATCAGTTATTATATGTCCAATTCTTCGCCAGTTTGATGGAACTGTTGTGAACGCAAGAGCCATCATCTCTTTTGCTGCAAGAACATCCCATAACCTAAATTCAACTCTTAATTTTTCATCTTTAAAAATTACTTTTCCAGTAATTAACGCTTGAGCCTTTATAAGTGACCAATCTTCAAATCTTGGCTTCAAATGTGCAATATCTGGTTTTTGTAAAAAAGCATTTTTATCAAGAGGATTGAATAAACCAGAATTTTTTAAATTGTTCTCAACTACAGCAGCTATTTTGACACCAATTTCATTTATATCTAATTCTTTTTTTAATTTATTATTTGTAGCTTTATCCGCAGATAGAGGCGAAACCGCTATTGGAAGAGGATCAAGGTTACCTCTAGTAATATCAACTTCGACTAGTGCTTTTGAGTGAATAGTTGACAAATTTATTAAAATTATTGTTAAAATTATTTTTTTAATCATCCCTCTAGCATCTCTCTAGCATCAAAATTTAATTGTAAGTCTTTCCACCTTTCATAGCCCTTTGATGGCACTCTCAATGGTTGACATAATTTAACAGCTCTCAAAGCGCTTTCTGCAAGAACTTTATAGAAACCTTGACCAGGTTTATTCATTCTTGCATGATCCAAAATTTCAGATTTGATAACAGTTCCATCTGGTTTTAGTTCTAATTTAATTCTTACTAATAAATTCTCATTATATGGTAATCCTAATGGAATACTCCAGCAACTAAAAATTTGCGCTTTTAATGCATCTTCCTCACTCAAAGTAAGGCTAAGGTTATCAACATTTTTGTCTTTTGATTGAGTAATTTTATTATTCTTTTTTGTTGTTTCTGCAGTTTCTTCTTTTGATTTATCTATTAAAGCTGCAATACTATCTGGGTCAAATAATTCGTCCTTCTCAAATTCTGAAACTTGTTTTATTTCATCTTCAATTTTTTCAGGATTTTGTTTTTTTTCTTCAATTTTTTCTACTTTCTCTAAATCTTCGTTAGGAAGGGGAATTGAATCTGGCTTTTCTTTTTTTACTTTTTTTGGAGGAGCTTGTTCAGACGTAACTTTTTCCTCTTTTTTCTTAACTTCTTCTATTATTTTTTTTGCTTTTGGGGCATAGGGAATATTTGTTTTTTCAGATATTTGTATTAACTCAACTGAAATAATTGGTGGTAGATCAATCGGTTTTTTGGCTAAAAAAGGTAAGCTGACAGCAGTGATAAAAATTAAAAAAAAATGAAGAATTGATGAAATAAGAATATTTTTAGTCAATTGCTACATCTCCTTATATGGCTCAGAAATTAAAGCTACTTTTGTAAATCCTGATCCAGAAAGCATTCCCATAACTTCTAGTACTCTGCCATAATTAATTGATTGATCGCCTCTCACGTAAATTCTCGTATCTGTTCTGTTTTTTGATACTGCTAATATTTTTGCTATTATTTTATCAAATTCTACTTTTGACTCTTGAATATAAATCTCGCCTTTAGAATTTATAGTCAATGTCAATGGTTCTTGTTCTTCTGGAAGTGAGTCTGCTGAACTTTCAGGTAGATCTACTTGTACACCAACAGTTAATAAAGGTGCAGTTACCATGAATATAATTAAAAGCACCAACATTACATCTACAAAAGGTGTAACGTTGATTTCACTCATTGGTTCTCTTCTAGAACTTTTGAATTTAAAAGCCATTTAAATAATTGATAAAAATCTTTTAGAAAAATTTTCTAATTTTTGAAGATATTTTTTAGAGTCATTACTAAATTTATTATAAGCAACGACAGCAGGAATTGCTGCAAGTAAACCTAGTGCAGTTGCAAATAATGCTTCTGCAATACCAGGTGCAACAATTGCTAAACTTGTATTTCTTGAGATTGCGATGGATTGAAAAGAATTCATAATTCCCCAAACTGTTCCGAACAATCCAATAAATGGAGCTGTTGAACCTACCGTAGCAAGAAAGGTATAGCTTTTTTCAATCTTTTCCATTTGTTTTTCTATATTAATTTGAAGCATATTGGAAAGTCTTTCATTAAGTTGTGACTTGGACCTTGTTTTTAAAGCCGCTTCCATTGACGCTCTGAAAATTTGTGCTAAAGGATCATCGATATTTTTTGGTATGTTGTTATAAAACGTTTCTGCTGATTTTGATTTCCAAAATTTGTCCTGAAATTCTTCGGTAGAAATATTTATTTTTTTAAATAATCTTATTTTCTCTATAATAATAGCCCATGAGTAAATTGAACATGCAATCAATAGTAACATTACAGACTTTACAATAACGTCGGCTCTTAAAAATAATTGTACTAATGAAAAATCAGTATTAGTTGCTAAACCAACTGCTTGAGAGGATATATCAGCTTCCATTAAAAATTTTTCACACTTAATTGTGTCATCAATTTGTCTAATGTTAAAAAACGCTTATTTTTTAATAAAACTTTCTTCAAAATAACTAGCTATCAATATCGCATCAGCTTTGTTTGCATCTTTTTTCTTTGATAAATTTGCTGAAAAATAAGGAAAAATCTCAATTGCTTTGGTTCTACTTGCATCTTTTGATGCGTTTATTAAGTTAAAATGTTTTTTCCACTTTACAGGTCTCACAAAATACATGGGAAAGTTCATTGCTGAACAGATACCTTTAAGAATCCCAAAAGATTGACCAAAATTGAACATACTTGTAACTCCCTGACCAGGCATTGCTGATACATGTTCGATAATAACCTTCACGTCCTCAATTTTTTTATCTTTAGTATATCTTTTTATTTCATTTACAACTTGTGATCCATTTACTTGTTTTTTACTTTTTTTTCCGTCTGCCATGCTTGGCATATCAATGACATCAATAATTTTTCCCTGTTCCATAAAACATAAAGCTCCTGAAATACCTGGGTCAATTCCTATAATCAACATTATCTGTTCTCCAAGTTTAAATTTGTATAAATATTTTGTACATCATCGTTATTATCCAGATCTTCTAAAAAACTATTAGCTAACTCCAAATTATCTTTACTTACCACAACTTTATTATTTGGTATCCATTCAATTTCGGTTGAGATAAAATTTTCTATGCTTTCTTCGATTTTTTTTTTTACACTATAAATATTCTTTTTATCACAATGAATTTCGTGAAAATCTTCATAACTAAAACACTCTGTTGCTCCAGCCTCAATTGCTATTTCTAAAATTCTCTCATCCTCAATCTCGATTTTGTCTATCCTTATTACTCCTACTTGATTAAAATTGTGTGATGCTGATCCACTCGATCCTAGATTACCTCCATTCTTATTAAAAATAGTTCTTAGCTGAGAGGCTGTTCTATTTTTATTATCAGTAAGAGCTTCAACAATAACTGCTATTTTTTCAGGTCCGAATCCCTCATATCGGATATTTTCTAAAATCGATCCTGAATTTCCTGAAGATTTATCTATTGCTCTCTCTATATTGTCCTTTGGCATGTTAGCAGCTCTAGCTGCTTGAATTGCTGACCTTAACCTGGGGTTCATATTAGGATCTTTATCACCTAACTTTGCCGCTACTGTAATTTCTTTAGAGAGTTTTGAAAAAATCTTTGATCTTTGTTTGTCTGCTCTTCCTTTTTTATGTTTAATTCCTGCCCAATGTGAATGACCTGCCATTTTATTTAGTGAGTATTTTTTAAATCACCTCCATAAATAAAACTATCCACATTTCTAGCTAAACCTGTTTCTTTATCACAATCAACAATAACACCTGATAAACTTGCTATGCCTTCTGCTGGAAAATGTTTTTTTGATTCTTTCTTAAAAAATCGTTTAAGAGAATTTTCTTTGTTCATTCCAATCACAGAGTTATAGTCACCACACATTCCTGCGTCTGTTTGATATGCAGTTCCAAAGTTTAATATTCTTGCGTCATTTGTTGGTATATGTGTATGTGTTCCGACAAGTAATGTTGCTTTTCCATCAAAGAAGTGGCCCATGGCTGTTTTCTCACTTGTAATCTCGCCATGTAAATCAACAAATAAAAAATCATAATCTTTTTTCAACTTTTTTTTCAATAAAAACTCTTTAGCAACATTAAACACGTCATCACATTTTTTCATAAAAACGTTTCCCATCAAGTTTAATACACCAACTTTAAAACCATTTTTGGAGTTGTAAACTTCAAATCCATTTCCAGGAGAAGGTTTAATTAAATTTAATGGTCTTAACAATCTATTCTCTGTGTTAATAAAATCTGCTGTTTCTTTTTGGTCCCAAACATGATTACCTGTAGTAATTACATTAACCCCGGCATTAAAAAGCTTCTCTGAAATACTTTTGGTAATACCAACACCTTCATCGGCTGCATTTTCTCCATTTGCGATAACAAACTCTATCTCATTTTTTTCAATTTGATCTTTTAGGTTTTGCTCTATCGCAAGTCTACCTGCGTTACCAACAATATCACCTAAAAATAACACTCTCATTTATAAAGTTTTTTTTCTGTTAATATATAATCCATTCTTTTATCAAAACTATTTGATGGTACTTTTTTTACCTCTTGGCATGAAATTGCTAGACCTATTTTAATAATATTTTTTTTTTCGTATTTTTTTAAAAATCTATCGTAGTAACCACCACCATAACCTAAACGATTTAATTTTTTATCAAAAGCAACCATTGGAATTAGCAAAATACTTGGTGTTACTATCATTTTCGATTTTGGTTCTGGTATACCATATTTATTTACATATAAAGGATCATTTAAATCCCAAGAAAAAAAATTCATTACAAATTTCGAGCCAATTACTGGCAAACTTATTTTAAAACCTTTTTTTTTAAAAAGTTTCATTATTTGAAATGTATCTGCTTCAAAATTAACAGGATAATAACAACCAACTATTTTATTTTGTATTTTTTTTTTTTTTAATATTTCATTAATAAATATTGATTTAACTTGTAAATTATTTTTATTTTTAATCTCTCTTATTTTAATTTTTTTTTTTCTAATTTGATTTTTCAACACAGATTATTGAACTGAGTTATCTTGATTTACTTTTTCTATAAACTTATCAATTTCAGAAGTGGCTTCATCTAATATTTTCTCATAATCTAATTTTGTTTTATCTATTTCAGATTTAAGATCTTGATGATTAATTAAAAGATTTTTTATTTCTTTCTCTTTGTCATCTTTATAGGCGTAAACAAGTTTTTTAATTTCTAAAAATTTTTGTTTGAGGTTTTTAAGTTCATTTTTTTTTTCGTCTATCTTTTTTTTTGTTTCAAAATACTCATCCATAATTTTTATTGATGTAATTAAAAGAAGTTTATTTTCACCAATATTTCCAAGATCACTTTTTAAGCTTTCAAATTTTTTATTTAAATGAATAGAAAGTTCTTCTAAATGATCTTCTTGTCCATCGCTACAAGATAACAAAAAATCTTTACCATTAAACTTTATATTTACGTTTGCCATTTATCAACTTCCTTCATTAAAATATCTGTTTCTTGATTTAATTCATCTATTTTTTCATCGAAAATCATCTCCCTATTCTTTTGTTCTAAATCTTGCTTTTTAAGTCGATCTTTCAATTTCTGATAGTTCTCTATCAATGATTTGTACTTAGTTTCAAGTTGGTTCTTTTCAATTTCTAATTGATTCTTTTGCTCTTTCAAATAGATGGTTTGTTTGTTTTGGGAAGAATTTATTAAATTTAAATCCTTTAACTTTTGGAGTGATGTGTTTAATTTTTTTTGTTTGTCACTGAAAGTTTTCATATATATATAAATATAATATTAAATTGAGTCTTCTTAGTCTAGATAGGATAGTAATTGAGTAAACTACATAAAGATTTATCAAATGCCATTAGATTTTTATCTATTGATGCGGTAGAAAAAGCAAATTCTGGACATCCTGGAATGCCGATGGGGATGGCGGATGTCGCAACAGTCTTATTTAAAAATTTTTTAAATTTTAATCCAAAAAATCCAAACTGGATGAACAGAGATAGATTCGTGCTCTCTGCCGGTCATGGATCGATGTTATTATACTCCCTTTTATACCTAACTGGATACTCAAGTGTAAATCTTGAAGATATTAAAAATTTTAGGCAGCTTAATTCCATTTGCGCCGGACATCCAGAATTTCATCCAGGTAGTGGAATTGAAACAACTACAGGACCGTTGGGACAGGGAATTGCGAACGGAGTGGGATTTGCAATTGGAGAGGAATTATTAAGAGAAAGATTTGGAAGTAAAATTTTCAATCATAAAACTTATGTGTTGGCAGGTGACGGATGTCTAATGGAGGGTATTAGCCATGAAGCATTAAGTCTGGCAGGTCATTTATGTCTAAAAAACTTGGTAATGTTATTTGATAATAACTCAATATCAATTGATGGACCAACAAGTTTAGCTGTTTCTGACAATTATAAAAAAAGATTCAATTCTTATGGATGGGATTATGTTGAAATCGACGGTCATAATGAAAAGAAAATTTTTAATGCTTTAAAAAAAGTACAAAAAGCAAAAAAACCAACTGTAATATCATGCAAAACAAAAATTGGATTTGGATCACCTAATAAATCAGGTAGTGAAAAAGCACATGGAAGCCCACTTGGTGAGGGTGAAGTTAAATTGGTCAGAAAAAAATTAAAATGGAGACATGAGCCTTTCGTGATACCTGAAAATATCTTTGAAGAATGGAGAAAAATTGGAAAGTCTGGTCAAGTAAAAGAGGATAGATGGAAAAAATTTTACAATAGGAAAAAAAAACAAATCGATAAAATTTTTTCTTTTAATTTTTCTGATATTTTTAAGATAGAAAAACAAAATGCAATTAAAAATTTAGATACAATAGCAACTAGAAAATCCTCAGAAAAAATTCTTACTGCATTAAATGAAAAAAAGAATATGATAATTGGAGGATCTGCTGATCTTGCAGGATCAAATAATACTAAAACCAAAAATCACAAACCTATTAGTAGATATAACTTTAAAGGAAATTATATTCATTATGGAGTTAGAGAACATGCTATGTGTGGTGTGATGAATGGCTTATCATTACACAGTAAGTTTATTCCTTATGGAGGAACTTTTTTAATTTTTAGTGACTACTGTAAGCCAGCTATAAGACTTTCTGCACTTATGAAATTACACGTAATTTACGTAATGACACATGACTCTATTGGACTTGGAGAAGATGGTCCAACACATCAACCAATAGAGCAATTATCTGGATTAAGATCAATACCAAATTTAAATGTTTTTCGTCCAGCTGATACTACCGAAACAATTGAGTGCTGGGAATTAGCTTTAAAGAGTTTAGATACTCCAAGTATTCTAGCTTTAAGTAGGCAAAATTTATCTCCTATACGAAAATCATATGAAAAAGAAAATAAATGCTCACTAGGAGCTTATGAAGTTTACAGATCAAATGAAAAAATTGATTTGACCATATTTGCAAGTGGATCAGAAGTAAATTTAGCAATAGAAGTAAGTCATAAATTAGCCACACATAACATCTATTCCAAAGTTATTTCGGTACCGTGCCAAGAAATATTTTTTAAACAAAAAGAGAATTATAGAAATAAAATATTGAAAGAAACCAATTATAAGATATCGATTGAAGCAGGTAGATCAGATACTTGGTCAAAATTTATTGGAGATAATGGAATGTCTTTTGGAATAGAAAATTTTGGTAAAAGTGCTCCTTACAAAGATATTTTTAAGGATTTTAAATTAACAGCTATTGAAATATCAAATAAAACAAAAAATATTATTAACAAAAATTAAAATCTATGACTATTAAAGTTGGAATTAATGGACTTGGAAGAATTGGTAGAATGATAGTTCGTACTATATTCGAAAATAACTTCAAAGAAATAAAAATTAAACACATTAATAACAGATCAAATACTCTAGTAAGCTCAAATTTACTTAAATACGACTCTGTACATGGAAAATTTAATGAAAATATTCAGTTTGATGAAAAAATTATAAAAATAGGAAAACATAAAATATCTTTTTCTCAAGAAACAAACATAGAAGATATTAATTGGTCAAAATACGATGTTGATTATGTTTTCGAATGTACTGGGAAGTTTAATTCTAAAGATAAACTGTACACGCACATAAAAAACGGTGCAAAAAAAGTAATCGTTTCAGCTCCATGCAAAAATGCAGATAAAACTATTGTTTTTGGGGTAAATGAAAAATCGATTACAAAGAAAGATAAAATAATATCTGCAGCCTCATGCACAACAAATTGTTTGGCTCCAGTAATGGATGTATTAAACAGTAATTTTTTAATTGAAAAAGGTTTTATGACTACAATTCATGCATTCACAACAGATCAAAGAATATTAGATAACTCCCATAAAGACCCCAGAAGGGCAAGATCAGCATCTCAATCTATAGTCCCAACCTCAACTGGAGCATCAAAAGCGATCGGAGAAATTATTCCATCGCTTAAAGGAAAACTGGAAGGTGTTGCAATGAGAGTCCCTACACCAAATGTTTCTTTAGTGGAGGTTGTTTTTTGCACAAAAAAAAATCTAACGACTAATGCAATAAATAGTAGTTTTGAAAAAGCTTCAAAAAATTATTTAAAAGATGTGTTGTGTGTTACTAAAGAAAAATTAGTATCGGTTGATTTTAACCATAATTCGCATTCAGCAATTGTTGATGCATCTTTAACCAATACTATAGGAAAAAATATGGGTAAAATTTCAGCTTGGTATGATAACGAATGGGGATTTTCAAATAGGATGTGCAATATTGCACAATATTTACAAAAAATCTCTAAATGAAAACAGTTGAAAGTATTGCAAAAAGTCTTAATGGTAAAAAAATAATATTAAGATTAGATCTTAATGTACCTCTTAATAAACAAAAAATAACTGATACAAATAGAATAGACAAAATAATTCCAACCTTACATTTTTTAATAAAAAATAAAGCTAAAATTTTAATTCTATCACACGTGGGAAGACCTATGGGCAAAGTTGTAAAAGAACTTTCTATGAAACCTATTTGTGAATACCTTAAAAATAAATTGGGTCAAAATATTAATTTAATAAAAACAAATATTAGCAATTTCAAAGATAAAGATTTATTTGAAACCAAAAATGAGAGTATTTTAATGCTTGAGAATTTAAGATTTTATAATGAGGAAGAGGAAAATAATGAGGAATTTGCTAAAATTTTAGCTAGTTTTGGCGATTTGTATGTTAACGAAGCATTTTCTTGTTCTCACAGAAAACATGCTTCAGTTTTCAACATTACTAAATTTGTACCGTCTTATGCTGGAATTCAATTAATGACAGAAATAACAGCATTAAGCAAGATAACAAAAGATATAACAAGACCAATTACATGTATTATTGGGGGTTCTAAAATATCTACAAAAATAAATGTAATAAAAAACCTCATATCTAAATTTGATAATTTAATATTTGTTGGGGGAATGGCTAATAATATTTTAAAAAATAAAAAATTTCAAATTGGAAAATCAATATTTGAGGAAAATTGCGATCATATAGTTGAAGATATTTTTAATTTATCAAAAAAACGAAATTGTAAAATAATTTTTCCAGTAGATGTTTCCGTAAGTAAAAAAATAGATGGAAAAGGAGATATAAAAAAGATAAGCCAAGTTCAGGAAGATGATTTAATTCTTGATATTGGACCAGAAACATTAAAAATACTCAATAAAACTATAGAAGAAAGCAGAACAGTTCTATGGAACGGGCCAGCTGGTTATTTTGAAAATGAAAATTTTAAAAAAGGTAGCTTAGAAATAGCAAGAAAAATTGTCGAAAAAAATAAAAAAAATGAAATTTTTTCTGTTGCTGGAGGTGGTGACACTGTTGCTGCTTTAAATAGTTTTAATTTAACAAAACATTTTAATTTTGTTTCAACTGCGGGTGGAGCATTTTTAGAATTTCTTGAAGGTAAAGATTTACCTGGTATAAAGGCTTTAAATTAAATAAATGTCAGAACTATACTCAATTACTGAAAAAATAATTTCTCAAGGCAAAGGTATTCTAGCTGCTGATGAGAGCACAGGTACAATGACTAAAAGACTAGATGCTGTAAATGTACCATCAACACCAGAGAATAGACTTTTATTTAGAGAAACACTTTTATCATCTGAAAGTATGAAAGATTGTATAGGAGGAGTAATTTTATATGACGAAACTATAAAACAAATAACATCGAATAAAAAAACAATACCTGAGCTTATTTCAAGCTCAGGGGCAGTACCAGGAATAAAAGTCGATACTGGAGCAAAAGTATTAGCTAATTCCAAAAATGAAAAAATTACTGAAGGCCTTGATGGTTTAAGGGATAGATTAAAAATTTATTACAAACTAGGAGCTAGGTTTACAAAGTGGCGAGGTGTTTATAATATTTCTGACAAATACCCAAGTAAACTTGCAATTCATTCGAACGCTCATGCTCTTGCTCGTTATGCTGCTTTAGTTCAGGAGATTGGAATGGTGCCGATCGTAGAGCCTGAGGTATTAATGGATGGAGATCATAGTTCTGGAAATTGTTTTAAAGTAACATCAGAAGTTTTAAAAAAATGCTACGATGAATTAATTTTAAATAAAGTTGATTTGAAAGGAACAATACTTAAACCTAATATGATTTTACCCGGAGTGAATAGTAAAGAAAAAATTGAGTCTGAACAAATTGCAGAGTTAACAATAAAATGCTTAGAGGAATCTGTGCCATCCGAAGTTACTGGGGTAGCATTTCTTTCTGGAGGACAGACTGAAATAGAGGCAGCAAAAAATTTAAATGAAATTAATAAATTGAATAAAACTGGTTTTACTATGACATACTCGTACGGTAGAGCTTTGCAACAAAGTGCATTAAAATTCTGGTCAAAAAATATTAAAGATATTACTGGTACACAGAATACCTTTAATCACAGAGCAAAAATGTGCTCTTTAGCTGCTCAGGGAAAATGGACAGAGGAATTTGAAAATAAACATTAATACAAAAAAATATATTTATTTAATTTCCCCAAATAAGATACACAATAAAAATTTATTTTATCTTGAACTTGAAAAAATTTTAAGATCAAAAAAAGTTTATTTTTTTCAGTTAAGATTGAAGAAATATAAAAAAAAACAGATTATACAAATAGGTAAAAAAGTAAAATTTATATGTAAAAAATATAAAACTAAACTTATCATTAATGATGATCCTTTTATTGCAAAAAAAATAAATGCAGATGGATGCCATTTAGGTCAAAACGATATGGAATTAAATAAAGCAAAAAAAATAATTGGAAATAAAATTTTTGGAGTCACATGTCATAATTCAAGGAAACTAGTTAAACAATCGATAAATTTGAAACCTACGTACATAGCGATTGGCGCTTTTTTTAAGAGTAAAACCAAAAAAGTTAAATATAAGGCCAACATTAGTCTTCTTAAATATGTAAAAAAACTGACAAAAATACCCGTTGTAACGATTGGAGGAATAAATAATAAAAATTATAAAAAACTATTATTGAATAATGCAAACTTTTTAGCTATTTCAGGCTACATTTGGAATAACAAAATATACAAACCAGGAGAGGCAATTAAGAAATTAAAATGAAAATCTCAGCTAATGAAATAAGAGTCGGGATGTTGCTGGAGTATAAAAGTGATTTATGGGAAGTACTTAAAACACAACATGTAAAGCCAGGTAAAGGTGGAGCATTTGCACAAGTTGAGATGAAAAGTTTAAACAAAAATACAAAATTAAATGAAAGATTTAGGTCAAGTGAATATTTAGAAAAAGCATCAGTGGATGAAATAAAATATAATTATTCATATAATGATGACGATAAGTATTATTTTATTGATCCTAAAACTTTTGAACAAATAGAAATTCAAAAAGATGTTGTTGGTGAAAAAGGAAAAATGCTTACAGAAAACCTAGAAGTAATATTAAGTATATATAATGAAAAGCCAATCTTCGTTCAATTACCTAATCAAATAACATGTAAAATTGAAACAACTGATGTAGCTCTAAAAGGACAAACTGTATCATCATCTTACAAACCTGCAGTTTTAAGTAATGGATTAAAAATACAAGTTCCTCCATTTATTGAAATTGGTGATGAAGTTGTTGTTGATACTAGAAGCATTGAATACGTTAAGAAAGTGTAATTTTATGAATGTATTATCGTCTAACCTAAATTTAATGATTAAAGCAGGAGAAAAAGCTTCAAAAAAATTAATTAGAGATTTTGGTGAAGTGGAAAATTTGCAAGTATCAATTAAAGGTCCTAGCGATTTTGTTAGTAATGCCGACTTAAATGCAGAAAAAATCATAATTGAAGAATTGTCGAAACTAAAAAAAAACTACTCTATTTTAAGTGAAGAAACTGGTTTTGTTCAAAATCAAGATGATAAAAACATATGGATAATTGACCCGATTGACGGTACGTCGAATTTTTTACATGGCATACCACATTTTGCTATTTCAATAGCTCTACAATCTCATGGGGAGATAATTTGTGGTTTAATTTTTGACCCGATTAAAAACGAAATGTTTTACGCTGAAAAAAATAACGGATCGTTTCTAAATAATAAAAGGATAAGAGTTTCAAAAAAAAAAGATGTGAATGCATGCTTGTTTGCAACAAATGGAACTAAGTACAAAAATATTGAGGTGCCTACACGTAAGACCGGATGTGCTGCATTAGATATGGCATATGTGGCAGCTGGTAGATTTGATGGTTATTTTCAAGAAAATTTAAATTTATGGGATATTGCTGCTGGAATAATTTTAGTAAAAGAGGCAGGTGGAGTTTTAAATTCAATTGAATTATCAAAGAAAGAGAATTTAGATATTCGAGCAACTAGTTCAAGCATAAGTGAAAAAATCCTTAAAAAACTGAATAAGTTTTAATTGTTTTATCATTTTCATTTGCTATAAGTCTCGATATGAAAAAAGACATACACCCGAACTACCATAAAATTAAAGTTGAAATGACTGACGGTACACAGTTTGAAACTAGATCAACTTGGGGCAAGGAAGGTGAAGTTTTAAAACTAGAAATTGATCCTAAATCTCACTCTGCTTGGACAGGGGGAAAGCAAAAGCTTTTGGACAAAGGTAGAGTAAGTAAATTTAATAAAAAATTTCAAAACTTTAGATCAGAGAAAAAATAATGACAAATGGACTTTTAATGCCAATAGCAACTGCTGTTTGGTTAGTTGAAAATACCACACTTACATTTAGACAGATTGCAAATTTTTGTAATCTTCATGAAGTTGAGGTTCAGGGAATAGCTGATGGTGAAGTAGCAAAAGGAATAAAACCTTACAACCCAATTATCTCAGGTCAATTGACTAGAGAAGAAATAGATTTATCCTCAAAAGACGAAAACAGAGCTCTTCAAATAAAAGGTTCAGATGTTGAAATTGAAAGTGAGGTTAAAAAAACAAAAAAATATGTACCTTTATCAAAAAGACAAGATAAACCTGACTCTGCTTTATGGTTAATTAAACATCATCCTCAATTAAAAGATTCTCAAATTGCTAAACTGGTAGGTGTCACAAAAAACTCTGTGACCTCTATAAGAAATAAGAGTTATTGGAATTATAATAATTTAAACTCAAAAGACCCGGTGGCTATGAATCTATTTTCACAGAAGGATTTAGTTTTAGCTATAGAGAAAGCGGAAAGAAGAATAAAAAGAGAAAAAAAGGAAAAAGAAAAGGCTAAACTTGAAGCACCTTCAGGATCATAATGTATAGACAAAAAAAAATTAAAGTGCTATTAAATCTCCTTTTTGGAGGTAGTTATTAAAATAGAAGTCAAAGATAATAATGTTGAACAAGCTTTAAGAGTATTAAAAAGAAAGCTTCAGAGAGATGGTTTTTTTAAAATAATTAAACTAAAAGATACATATGAAAAACCTTCTGAAAAAAAGAAAAGAATTTTGCAAGAAAATATTAAAAGAGTAAAAAAATTAAACAAACTCAAAAACAGATTTTAATATCGCGGGGTGGAGCAGTCTGGTAGCTCGTCAGGCTCATAACCTGAAGGTCGGCGGTTCAAATCCGTCCCCCGCAACCAATTAAATAATTTCAGGTAATTCTTTTAACCAATTTGATATTGATCCTGCTCCCATTCCAATCACAATTTTATTCCCATAAATATTTTGTTTAATAAATCTAGCCAAATTGTTTTTATCTTTTATAAAATATATTTGTACATTTGATTGATCTGATATTTCTTTTGCAAAACTCTCATAATCAAATTTTAATTTTATATTTTCTCCAGCAGTAAAAACTGGACATAATAAAACCTCATCTGCTTTTTTAAAACATTTGACAAACTCTGACTTAAGATCATTTAATCTGGAAATTCTATGAGGTTGAAATATACAAACGATTTTTTCATTGGAATATGCAGTTTTAACTCCATTTAAAACCTCTTTAATTTCAGTTGGGTGATGTGCATAATCGTCAAAAAAATTTGCACCTTTGTAATCAAAAATTTTATTAAATCTTCTTTGAACCCCTTTAAATTTTTTTAAGCCATCTTTAATCTTTTTAATTGGTATACCTAAACTGATCGCTACTGCTATTGATGCAGTAGCATTTCTTATATTATGTAATCCAATTAGAGGTAGTTTAAAATTATCAATCGTAAATTTATTTTTTCCTGGTAAATTTACAATTAAATTAAATTTAGACCAGTTTTTTTTTTGAATAGGCTTACTTATACGGAAATTTGAATTTTGATGGACACCATAAGTATTATAATTTTTAATCTTGAGAGATTTTATTAATTTAGAGTTATTCTTATCGTCAATACAAATAAATGATTTTCCGAAAGAAGGTACTCTATTAATATATTCGCCAAATAAATTTAATAATTTGTTCATAGATTTATAGTAATCCATGTGTTCTCTATCAATATTTGTTATTATTGAATAAGTTGGTTGGACTTTTAAAAAACTTCCATCAGATTCATCTAACTCTACGATACTCCAATTGCTTTTGCCAAGTCTTGCAGAATTATTGAAAGATTTCAATACACCGCCATTTATGACTGTTGGATCTAAGTTAGTACTAGACAAAATACTTGCAACAAGTGAGGTTGTTGTTGTCTTTCCATGAGATCCAACTACTACAATATTTTTAGTTAGCGAAGTTATATGTCCAAGCATATCTCCTCTTTTATATATCGGTAAGTTTTTTTTTTGGGCAAAAATAAATTCACTGTTATTTTTTTTTATAGCAGATGAAATTACAATAATTGTTGAATTTGATATATTTTTCTTTTCGTGACCAATAAATACTTTGACTTTATTTTTTTTTAGTCTTTCAATATTTTTATTTTGGTTTAAATCGCTTCCTTGGACTTTAAACCCCATTCTTTTCATAACTAAAGCTAATCCACTCATACCAATACCTCCTATTCCTATAAAGTGTATAACTTCAGATTTGGCTATTTTAATTTCCATATAAAGTTTGTATTATTATTTTATTATTATTTTCCCAAGTATTATTTAAACTAAGTTCATTCATTGCCTTTTTTTTAAGCTCTAAATTTTTTTTATCAACTAGTATATTTGAAATTATTTCAAAAAGATTTCTTTTCTGTATCTCTTTTTGCTCAATTAACCAGCAGCAGTTATTCTCTTGATAATACTTAGCATTAAATAATTGATGATTATCTTTAGAATAAGGGAATGGAATAGCTAATAAAGGTATCTCAAAAAATACTAATTCAGCCAAAGTTGATGCACCTGCGCGAGTTATACAAAAATCAGTTTTTACAAAAATACTATCCAAATAACGTTCAAAATCAAAAAGTTTGAATGCAATTTTATTTCCTCGATAAAAAGCCTCTAGTTCTTGAAAATTTTCTTTATTAGTTTGATGGTATATAAATAAATTAAATTTTTTAGATAATTTATTTAAAGTATTCCTTAATTCTGTTTGGAAAAATTTAGCTCCTTGGCTTCCTCCTATTATAAGTAAAATTTTTTGGTCCAAGTTTGTTTTTAAATTTCCTTTAGAAAAATAGCTTTTTTTATTTAGAAGAGGATAAATAATTTTTTTTTTGGCAATATATTTTGAGGGGAATTTTATTATATTATTTGAGTAACAAAAAATTTTTTTGCATTGTTTTAAGAAAAATGAATTTGAACGACCTAATACCATGTTTGGTTCAAATAAAAACAATTCTGATTTTGTAAATATAGACGCTATACAAATAGGAAAAGTCATATAGCCGCCAGTTGAAATAATTTTATCAATCTTATTTTGTCTTAAATAAAGAAATGATTTGATTACAGATATCAAAAAAAGGAACAAGTTTATAGGAAATTTAAAAATATCCTTTTTAATATCAGGTACTTCTATTTTTTTGGTTTTATATATTTTTGTATCAATAAATCTTAATCCTCTTATATCACTGGTCAAATAAACCTCATTGTCTTGTTTTAAATGTTCATAAAAATTTAATGCTGGAATAACATGACCACCTGAACCACCTGTACTAATTAAGATTTTTTTTTTCAAGAAATATTTTTTTTTGTAAGATTTAATATAATCCCAGCAAGAATGGAGCTTCCTATAATTGATGATCCACCAGAACTTAAAAATGGTAACGTCATTCCTGTCGTAGGTAATATTCTAATATTCACTCCCAAATGAACTAAAAATTGGAAAAAAATTATTATACTACACCCAAAAATAATATACTTAACTTTGTCATTTTTAAGATATGAGATTTTTTTGAAAGTTTTATATAAAAATATCAAAAAAATTAATAATATTATAAATATCATAATTGCACCAAATTCCTCAGAAATTACAGAAACTATATAATCAGTATGGGCTTCTGGAACTTTATTTTTTAAAACTCCTTCACCAATACCTTTTCCAAAAAAACCTCCACTAATAATTGCTTCCGATGCTTTTTCTGACTGATAATTGTTGCTTGATGAAGGATTTAAAAAAGATGTAATTCTAATTAAAATATACTCAAATTTTGGCACAAAAAGAATTAAAGATAATACAGAGGACAATAAAAAACTAAAAAATGCAAAAAATAAATAGAGATTTATTCCAGATATAAATATTAATGAAAGCCAAGTGAGGAAAACTAAAATTGTTTGTCCCATATCTGGTTGAGCAACCAATAGTGTAATAATTGGGAAAATTAATAAAAAACTTATAAAATATTTTATATAATGATAATTTTTATTTTCAAAACTCAAAGATGTAGCAATTATTATAACTATAAAAGGTTTTAAAATTTCAATAGGTTGAAATCTAGGAAGAAAAAAAATATCTAGCCATCTTTTTGAACCTTTAACTTCAATTCCTATAAAATGAACCAAAATCAAGCAAATTAAAAAAACTAAAAAGAATGTATAGGATAATGTAAATAATTTATTTTTTTCTAAGATTGAAAAAAAAAACATTGTAAATATTCCTAAAAAAATAAATATACAGTGCTTAAGAAAAAAAAAATAATTATTAGTATTCAATCTATCTGAAGCAATAAGTGATGTAGATAATAAAGAAAACAAAAGTCCCAAAGTGAAAAGTAATAAAATGATAATTAGAATAGTTTTATCTAAATTTCTCCACCAGTAAAAATATAAATTATTAAAAAATTTATTGTCTAGCATTTTTAATTTTGTAACGACTTATTAAATGATTAAAATATTTACCTCTTTCTTCAAAATTTTTAAAATTGTCAAATGATGCTGCACATGGACTAAATATTAAGTTTATTTTTTTATTTTTTTCTCCTTTTTTTATATCCAAAGATATTTGTTTTATAGCATGCTCGAGGTTAGAAAATTTTGAGTATTTAATTTTTTTTTTAAAAAATTTTGCGAAAAAATTACTATTTTGACCATAAATATAAATTTTTTGTATGTTGTTCTTATTCTCCAATTTCAACTTATCTCCTATTTTTGGCAACCCACCCAATATCCAGAAAATTCTATCAATATTATTCAATAAATTAATTGAAGAAGAAAAACTTGTAGATTTAGAGTCATTAATTATCCTCAATTTTTTTGAGTCATAAATTATTTGTTGTCTATAATTTAACCCCTTAAAATTATTTACAACTTTAAATATTATGCTCTTTTTTATCCTTAGTCTGGAGCATATTTTTAGAATAAATGATAAATTTTCTTGATTATTTAAACTTTTAAAATAATCGTTTTTTAAAAAACTATAATCATATGCTGATAATTTATTTTCAACATTTACAATTTTACAATTAAATTTTTTATTTTTAAGAAATTTTTTTTGCATTGGATCTGTTTTATTTACAAATCCATAATTATTCTTTTCGAGAGAGTAAATTAATTTAAATTTTGTTTTTATATAATTATTAATTGTTTTATGTCTTTCAAGATGATCAGGTGAAATGTTTAATAAAATACCATAATTAGGTTTAAAAATTTTACTATAAGAAATTTGATATGAAGAAATTTCTACAACAAAAATTGTTTTATTATTTATATTTTTTTCATTAAGAATAGCATTTCCTATATTGCCAACTAATCTTGCATCAAGTCTGTTTTTTTTCAAAATATCATACAATAATTTGGCAGAAGTTGATTTGCCGTTTGTTCCAGTAATAGCTATTATAAAACTCTTAAAATTTTTAGTATAAAATACGTCTAAATCCGTAAAAATTATTGATTTATTTTTTTTTAGATATTTTTTTAGAGAACACTTTAAACTGTTAATTCCTGGGCTTATAATTATATAATCAAATTTAGTTTTATGAATTTCTTTTTTTGTAATAAGATATTTTTTTAAATTTTTGCTATCAAAATTTTTAGAATTATCATCAAAGCATTTAATATAGTTGTTTTTTTTTAAGTAGTTTAAGCTAGAAATGCCTGAAATGCCAAGACCATATATTAGAATTTTTTTTTTAAAAAATAAATTTTTTTTTGATTTCATTATCTAAACTTTAGTGTCGCTAAACCAATCATTGCTAAAATAATTGCCACTATCCAAAATCTTATTACAACAGTTGACTCGGGCCATCCTTTCTTTTCGTAATGATGATGAATTGGAGCCATTTTAAAAATTCTTTTTCCTGTCATTTTGAACGAAATGACTTGAACGATTACTGAAATTGCCTCTAATACAAATAAACCTCCTGTAATAGCTAGTACTATTTCATGCTTTGTAATAATTCCCACTGCACCTAGCGATCCTCCTAGAGATAATGATCCGGTATCCCCCATAAAGATTTTTGCTGGTGGAGCATTGAACCATAAAAAACCTAAACAAGATCCAATAATGGCACCTAGGAAAACTGTTACTTCCCCTACACCGTTTATATATGGTATTTGTAAGTATTCTGAAAATACGATATTACCCGTAACATAACTTATAAAAGCAAAACATCCAGCAACTAATATTACTGGAACTGTTGCTAAACCATCTAATCCATCTGTTAGATTAACTGCGTTTGAGGATCCAACTATAATGAATATTCCAAAAGGAATAAAAAACCATCCTAAATTAAATATTAAATTTTTAAAAAAAGGAAAATATAAATTTTTTAAATCCTGATTGTCGGAAAGATAAGTCAGAGCTGCTACTCCAATGAAAGCTATAATTATTTGAGAAGTTAATTTAAATTTGAAAGATATACCGGAGGAATTTTTATATTTTACCTTTTTGTAATCATCAAAAGCTCCTAATAAACCATAACTTCCTACTATATAAATTAAAAACCATATATATATACTTTTAAGATCTCCCCAAAGTAGTATCCCAGAAAATAACCCAATAAGTATAAGTACGCCACCCATAGTTGGTGTACCAATCTTTTTAACAATATGTTCATTTGGACCATCTTCTCTAATTGGATCAAGAATTTGCTTTGTAGAAAAATATTTAATGAAAGGATTGCCAATCAAAAATACAACAAATAAAGATGTAAAAACAGCTAATCCAGTCCTAACAGTTAAATACTTGAAAACATTTAAAAATGAGTAACTTTCAATCAACTCCAATATAAGCAAGTATAGCATTAAATTTTACCTCTTAGGTTTCCAACTATTTTATTTAAACCTGTGGAGTTTGATCCCTTAACCATTAGATAATCATTATTATTTAAATCTTTTATAATCAAATCATAAATATCTGATATTTTTCTTAAAATTCTACCTTTTTTATTTTTTTTTATACCTTCGAATGTTTCCGCTACATCTTTTCCATAAATATGAATTTTATATATTTTGGATTTATTTAAAATATATGTCATATCTTTATGAAGTTTTTTTGAGTGCTTTCCAAGCTCAAGCATATCTCCCATTAAAAAATGTTTTTTTTTATTTTGAACAACAATATTACTAAAATTTGATATTGCGCTAGATAATGAAAGTGGATTTGAATTATAGCTTTCATTAATTAAATTAATATTCTTATTTTTAAATTTGATTTTCAAAATATTTCCCCTCCCGTCAGGAATTGAAAAATTTTTAAAAAATCTAGATCTTAAATTTTTTGTTTTTTTTAAAATATATAAAATAGCCAAAGCAGATAAAATATTTTTAATATAATTTTGATATTTATATCTTATCTCAAATTTTTTAAATTTATCAAAAATTTTAACTTCGATATTAAAGTAATTTTTTAATTTAGTTAATCTTAAAAATTTTATATCTGATCTGTAAGAATAACCAAAAGATACAATATTCAAATTTCTTTTCTCAGCTATTTTTTTATGAAAAGTGAAAAATTTATCATCAGCATTTAAAATTAAAAAACCGTTTCTTCTTATATTTTTAATTATTTCTGATTTTGCTTTTGCTATTTCTGAAATATTATTAAAATTTTTTGCATGTGCGTATGAAATATTTGTAATTATACCAATATCAGGTTTAACTATATTTGATAAAAAATCGATTTCTCCCTTTTTATCCATTCCAATTTCAAAAACACCAAAATTGTTATTTAAATTTAAATTAAATAGGCTCAATGGTACGCCATACTTATTATTATAAGATTTCGGGGAAAAGCTAGCTTTCCCTAATTTATTTAAACATTTTGCTAGTAACTCTTTTAAAGAGGTTTTTCCACAGCTTCCTGTTATTCCAATAATTTTTCCTCTATAAGCACTTCTTATACTGGATGATGCTTTTGTCATAAAATCTAGACTGTTTTTTACATTTATGACGTTATTATTGTTTATTTTCCTTCTCAATTTATCTGACACAATTATAGATGCACCTTTTTTAATTGCTTCTGAAACGAATGAATTGCCATCGTTATTTTTTCCTTTTATTGCAAAAAAGATATCATTTTTTTTCACATCTTTTGAATTAATAGAAGCTTTATTTAATTTGGTTAAATAAGAAATTTTTTTTGCTTCTTTGTATTCTTTTAAGATATTTATTTTTAAGTTATTTGATAAAGATTTATTTCTTAACTTTATTGAATTTAAAATAATATTTTTATCAGAAAAAAATATTTTTCTTTTACCCAAATCTTGAATATTTTCATGACCTTTTCCTGCTACGATTAAAATATCATTAGAATTAAGATTTTTTACAGCGTTGGTAATAGCTTTTTTTCTGCTTGGAATCTCAAAAAGCTTATTTTTATCAATTTTTTTTTTTATATCATTTCTAATTTTTTTAGGATTTTCAAACCTTGGGTTATCATCTGTTAAATAAATTTTTTCACAATATTTGTTAGCTATTCTTCCAATAATTGATCTTTTAGATTGATCTCTATTTCCACCACAACCTAATACAATTGATATATTTCTATCAGGAAATTGTTCTTTTATATTATTCAAACATATATTTAATGCATCGGGTGTATGCGCATAATCTAATATACAAATGGCTTTATTTTTAAGTTTTCCTATTTTTTCTAACCTTCCTTTAAGAGGTTTAATTTTACTTAACACTTTAATGATTTTTTCAAATTTAAGATTTTTATTTTCTGCAGCTAGGATTGCCATAAATAAATTTTTGATTTGAACTTTGCCTATTAAATTTAAATAAAAAGAAAATTTTAAATTCTTATATTTGATTTTTAAAAATTGTTTTTCATCGATATATTTATGGTCCAAAACTCTTATTTCTCCATTTTGTTTTGAAATTGTTTTTAAATTAATTTTTTTTTCTTTAGATATTTTAAGTATCTTTCTGTATTCAGGAATATCTTTGTCAGTTATGATGGTTGCTTTTTTAGAAAGTAGTTTTTTAAATAGATACAATTTTGCATTTAAATAATTGTCATAATTTCTATGGTAATCCAAATGATCATGGGACAAGTTTGTAAATATTCCCTTTGTAAAATTTAATCCATCTAATCTATGTTGTTTTAATCCATGACTAGAAGCCTCGAGAATTATATTATCAATTTTTTTGTTTGATAAATAATTCAAGTATTTTGAGAGATGCAAGGGATTCATGGTAGTATTTACTGCGGCAAAATTTTTTGTTTGAGTTTTGATACCTAGGGTGCCTATAGAAGCAACTTTTTTTTTATTTAAATTTAGAATTTGAAAGTAAAAATTGCAAATAGAAGATTTTCCATTTGTTCCGGTTACTGCAATTATATTGCTTATTCTTGAATTAAATAATTTATATGATGTTTCGGCCAAAATTTTTCTGACATTTCTAAATCTTAAATATAATATTCCATTTTTGAAACCTTCAAATTTTTTATTATGAATAATTGTTTTTGCTCCTTTTGAAATAGCATCTGGAATGAATTTATTTCCATCAATTTCATTTCCTTTGATAGCAAAAAAAATATTATTTTTTTTACATAATTGACTATTGAAATTTATTCCCGAAAAATAATGTTTTTTAAATTTAGGATTAACTTTCTTAAAAAATTTACCAATGAACATTTCAATTAATAAAAATCGTCATATTTTGTGGCTAAAATAGGCCCAATTTTTTCTATTATTTTGCCTGCTACCTCTACTGTAGTCCAACCTGCTGTGTTAAACGGAGTTCCTTTATACTTTATTCCGCTACCGTCTCTATAATTGTAGATATATTCACTATTAATCTTTGGCTCATCTAGTAAAACAAGGAGTACGTACTTAGGTTTGTGACTTGGAAAAATTGATACAAAAGAGTTTATTTTTTTTTTGGTGTAAACGCCATTTTCTATTTTTTGTGCTGTTCCTGTTTTTCCACCAATACTATAACCTTCTATATTTGCTAAATTAGCTGTGCCTTCCTTTGTTGAGACAATCTTTCTCAAGATAGAATTTACATTTATTGAGACATCTTCATTTAAAATTCTTTTTGTTTCAACATTTTTTTCTTGTTTAATTAAAGTTGGTTTTATTTTAAATCCGCCGTTTGAGATAATTGCGTAAGCAGTAGCAATTTGTAAAGGAGTTGTAGATACTCCATGCCCAAACGAAACAGTTGCTAATTTGCATTTACCCCATTTTACTGGCAACGGTTTGCCAATTTCTTCTAAGTCAAATTCAATGGGACTTAGAAGATTTAAGGAGTCTAAAAAATTTTTAGTTTTTTCAATGCCCATTTTTTGAGCTATTCTAACTGAGCCAATATTCCCTGATCTAATTAAGATTTGTTCAGCTGTTAATGTTGAGGGAATTTCTAGATCATACTCAGATATTTTTCGACCAGCACAATTAATAGATTTTGGTAGGTTTTCAAATTTTGTGTTAATATTAATTATTCTTTCATTAAGAGCACCTGCTATTGTAAAAGTTTTAAAAATTGATCCTAGCTCATATACTCCTTTTGTTATTCTATTAATAAATTTTATATCAGCGATTTTCTCACGTTTGTTGATGTTATAATCTGGTAAAGAAACTAACGATAGAATTTCTCCACTATTAATATTCATTAATAAAGCTGCACTACCTTTTGATTTAAATATTTTTTCAAAATTTATTAGCTCACTTCGTATTAAAAACTGAATATTGGTGTTCAATGTCAATTCTACTTTTTTATTAAGTTTTTTTAGATCTTCATCTAAAGACTTTTCTAGACCCGATATTCCGTTGTTATCATCATCTATTTGTCCTAGTACATGACTGAATAAATTTTCATGTGGATAAACTCTTGTAATTTTTTGTTCTGTAATGACTGATTTTTCCCCAAGTAATAGAACTTTATCGTATTTTTCAGGTGATAATTTTTTTTTTATGTAAAAAAATTTTTTTTCATCAAATTTATTATTGAAATTTTCAATATCCAATTCTGGAAATAATAGCTTCAATTTTAAAATGAGTTTTTTTTTGTCATTTTCAAGATTAGGATTAATTCCTACATTTTTGGTAAACACAGTTTTTGCTAAAATATTACCGTTTGCATCAATAATGTCCGATCTAATATTTTTTTTTTGATTATTTGGTTTTTGTGAGAATACTTTTTCAGATATAGATCCATAATAAAAAATTTTTACTGAAAATATGGATGAGATAGCTAATAAAAAGAAAAAAATAAAAGCTACCCTATTAAAAGAAATATATTTTTTATGTAATTTTTTTGAGAAAGAAAATTCTTCATTTAAATCTTTGAGATAAATTTTTATTCCTTTATTTGTTGTCATATTTTTTGTTTAAGATTTTTATATCTGCTGCATTGATATGAATATATTCCTCATTTTTATGATTCTTCATAATACTTATTAACCTGGATGGATTACTTAAATAAGTATGCTCTAAAGAAAGTAAGTTATATTTTTCTTTTAATAGACTTAGACTCTCATTCAAATCAAATATTTTTTCTTCAACTTTTTTAGAAGAAGTTTTAATAATTGCTATAAATGATATTAAGGATATTAAACAGAAAGCAATTACAAGATTTTTCATAATTTTTTTGACAAATTTTCAATTTCTAAAAGTTTTGAGAATTTTTTTAGAATGTCACTCTCAAAATTAATTTTATTATTTATTTTTATTGCGTATCTTAATTTTGCTGATCTTGAAGATTTGTTAATTTTAATTTCTTTAGGAGTTGGGTATATTGGTTTTTTTAACTTTAGGTTAAACAACTTATTAAGATTTTTTTCCTCTGGGTAGTATCTTGAAATTTTTTTATCTTCTGACAAACTTTTAAAAAAATATTTAACTATTTTGTCCTCTAATGAGTGAAATGATACAACCAGAAGTATACCGTTAACATCTAAAATTTTTGCTGAATTGATTAGACCATAAACCAATTCACTTATTTCTTTATTGACAAATATTCTCAAAGCCTGAAAAATTTTTGTTGCATTATGAATTCTGCCGCTTTTTTTTTTTACCGAATTAATTATATACACAAGTTTTTGTGTGTTTAGATTTGATTTTATTCTTTGATCAACAATTCTTTTTGATATTATTTTGCTATCCTTCTCTTCTCCAAAATATTTAAATATTAGTTCTAAATCTTTTTGGCTTAATTTATTTACAACATCATCGGCCGAAAAATTATTTAAACCTAGTCTCATATTTAATTGACCTGTATTTTCAAAACTAAGCCCTTTTTTTGGATCTTTAATTTGAGCATAAGAGTATCCAAGGTCTAAAATTACTGCTTTAATTTTAGACTTGTCATTTACAATTTTGTCAACTTCACTAAATTTTTTATTTAGAAATACAAATTGTTTTGCATATTGTTGTTTAAATTTATCAGCAATACCTTTGCAATCAGGATCTCTATCAATTGCGATAACTTTTGTATTATTAAATTTCAAAATTTCTTTGGAATAACCACCTTGTCCAAATGTGCAATCAATAAATGTGCCACCATTTTGAGGGGAAATAATGCTAAGAATTTCTTTTAGCAATACCGGATAGTGTTTTTCACTAGTCGGTAAAATGGTGGCATTCATCTATTTTTACGAAGACCATTAATTTTTTTGTCTTCTTAAAAATGCCGGTATTTCGAATTCTTCTTCATCAGAGTTCTCACTTTCTATATTTTGGATTTTTTCTGAACTTTCTTCAGAAGAATTACTTTCAAATAAGTCTGGTGTATCCTCTTCGATGCCAAAGTTCTCTAGACCATTGGTCTCAATTTTTGGCTCCTCGATCTCATTTTTTAAAACAAGACTATCATCTTCCTCGTTTAACAATGTTTCTGCAGCTCCAACATCAGAGTTAATATTTATACTCTGGTCAATTTCTTGAACTGAATCATTTTCATTTATTGTTTCAGTATCTGACTTAAGAGCTGTTGCTCCATCTGTTATGTGATTTGAAAGATTATTCTGCAAGTTAAAAGATTGAGTTTGACCCATTGTTGAGAAATCAGAGTATCCAGGGTTTCTGTTTTGAATTCTATGAACCATATTTATTACTGACTTTGACTCAGGTTGTTGTCCGTCTAGTGCAGTTGCTACTATTGAAACTCTCACTTTTCCATTTAAAGAAGTATCAGTTATAGATCCAATAATAATTTCTGCAACATGATCAACTTCTGACCTGATTCTGTTTACAATTTCATCAACTTCAAACAACGTTAAATCCTCTCCTCCAGTTATATTTATAAGGAGACCTTTTGCACCCTTAAGTGAGTAATCATCAATAAGAGGATTATTTAATGCCATTTCTGTTGCTTTATTAGCTCTACCTTCTCCTTCAGCTTCACCAGTTCCCATCATAGCTTTACCCATAGAGCTCATAACAGTTTCAACATCTGCAAAATCTAAATTGACGAGACCCTCTTTAACCATAAGATCTGTAATACTTTGAACACCGTATCTCAAAACATTATTGGATAATTTGAATGACTCTTTAAAAGTAGTTTTCTCATTTGCAATTTTAAATAAATTTTGATTTGGTATTACAATTATTGTATCAACATGTTTTCTTAATTCCTCTAACCCCTGCTGTCCTCTTCTCATTCTTGAGGGTGCTTCATATAAAAATGGCAAAGTAACCACTCCCACAGTTAATATATTTAATTCTTTAGCAGCTCTAGCAATTACGTGAGCGGCTCCAGTTCCTGTTCCACCTCCCATACCAGCAGTAATGAAAACCATATTTGCACCTTTTAATAAATCAATTATTTCATTTAAAGACTCATCAGCGGCGGCTTGCCCAATCTCTAATTTGGCACCAGCTCCTAACCCTTTAGTTAGATTCAAGCCAATTTGAATTTTTTGTTTTGCTCTACTAGCTTTAAGATCCTGGGCATCAGTGTTCACAGCAACAAACTCAACACCCTCTACCCCACTTTCTATCATTTCATTAATTGCGTTACCACCAGCACCACCTACACCTAAAACTAGAATTCTTGGTTTAAGTTCTTTTATGTCCGGTGTTTTGAAATTTATAGTCATTTTTTCCCTCTCTATTCTTTGTTTAGTTTCTGCTCCCATCTAAGGCCAGCTCTATTATTATTAGATTTTTTTCTAGCTAGTACCCTAAATTTTTCAAAATTTGTTGGCTCCCAGATTTGAAAAGTTTTTCCTTGTCCAACAAACAACATGCTATTTCTAATTTTGGCATGTTTTAACAATTTTGATGATAACGAAATTCTTCCCTCACTATCAAACTGTAAATTAACACTCTCAGAAAGTATTGATGTAGCAAAAAAATCTTTTTTTTCCTCAAAAGGATTTAGCTCATCTATACTATTTGAAATTTTTTCAATTCTATCTTGTGACCATGCTTCAATTGAATAATTATTAAATGAAGGAAAACATATTACCCCATTGTATCCTAAATTTGAAAGGTAAGATCTAAAAGATGCCGGCACAGACACCCTCCCTTTTTTGTCTATTCTGTTTTCGTAGGTCGATAAAAACATAATTCATAAACCTTTTTTCCCTTAAAATCCCTTAAATGGGAATTTATGGGATAATATGGGTTTTCAACCTATACGTCAATATTTAATTTTCAGATTTTAATCTTAAAAATCTTAAAAAATTTAAGATTTTTGAATCATTCTTTGTGCGATGGAAATTTTCTAAGTGTAAAAAAAAATTGCCAGATAAACTATAAGCCGGGTTTTGTCTTTTAAACTTATCATTTATCTAGGCTTAAAATCACTTTTAAGCTCAAGCAACCAACCCTGATGACTAACCAAAGACCGTTTTTTGTTTAATACAGTGTCATCTCTACTTGGTCTTGCTCTCGGTGGGGTTTTCCATGCGCTAATTGTTGCCAATATAGCCGGTGTGCTCTTACCACACCTTTTCACCCTTGCCTCGTTAAGGCGGTTTGTTTTCTGTGGCACTATCCCTAGGGTCACCCCCGCCAGGAATTACCTGGCACCGTGTCTTTGCAGAGCCCGGACTTTCCTCTCTAAATTAATTAAAGCGATAAGTCACTTATCTGGCAGCTTATTTTTATTATATTTTAGAAAAAGATCAATATTTTTTTTGTTTAATCAATGAAATGCTAATTGTTAAGCATTCTTTATCAATTTTACCACTAATTTTTTTTTGTCTAAATCTCCTTTGAAAAGCTTTAATCATTTTTATCTTACTTTTTGCGCGATAACCTATTTTTTTCAAATTATATAAAAAATTTCTTTCCTCTAATTTAGTACATACTTGATTTCTTAACTTATTAAGTTCAATCTCACGCACATTGTGCCAGATGCTAATATTATTTTTTTTCATTAATTTCCAAGGAAATTTTTCTCCTGGATCCTTTTTTCTATCTGGTGCTATATCTGAATGACCTAAAATATCTTTATTTTGAATATTATATTTTTTTTTCAATTGGGTAATAAGAAAGGATATTGCTTTTATTTGTTTATTTGTAAATTTAACGTAATTGTTGTCATGCCCTGGATTAGAAATTTCCACACCAATAGAATTAAAATTTAATGATTTTACCCTCTTCCACCTTGATTTACCTGCATGCCAGGAAACATATAAATCAGGTACCAGTTTAATGGTCTTGCCTGAATAAGTTATAAAATAATGACAGCTTACTTTGCTATTATCATTTGTAAGTCTTTTAATCGCATTTTTCTCTTTTTTCATTCCTGTATAATGAATAATTATAAACTTTATATTTTTTGGCTTTCTTTTTTTTGTATCGAAGTTTGGTGAGTAAATTTTCTTAAAATTTTCTAGCATATATTGGTTTTTTTTAACTTTTTTTATATTTAAGATTATATATAATCATTATAAAAGCGAAATTATGAAAAAAATCTTAGGCTTTATATTTCTAACGCTATTAATTTTAAACTACAACAGTAGTTCTAATGCCAAAGAAGTAAAAGATTGCTTTGAAGGTTTAAATAGAGCTACTTTTGCATTTAACCAAACTCTAGATAAAGTTGTATTTGAACCTGTAGCTAAAGGTTATAGAAAATTACCTGTGCCAATCAGAACTGGGACAAGCAATGTAATAAGCAACTTATCGAACCTTTTAACAATTCCAAATAATATATTACAAGGAGATTTAAGATCTGCTGGATTAAATACTGCGAGACTTACAGTAAATACAACAATAGGTATTTTTGGAATTTTTGATGTGGCCCAACAAATGGGGTTAGTTAAAGATTATCGAAAAGAAGATTATGGGCAAACCCTTGGTAAATGGGGTGTGGGAGAAGGATGTTATTTAGTACTTCCTATACTAGGTCCATCCACAGTAAGAGACACTATTGGGATACTCACAAGTATTTTGGGTGGAGATCCTTGGTATAATCTGACAGTAAAAAATGATACGCAATATTTTAAAGATTCTGACTATTATATTTCAAAAGGTACTGATGGTATAAATTTTAGATCTAAAAATATAGACGCATTTGATAATTTAGAGAAAAATTCTATGGATTTTTACGCATCAGTTAGAAGCTTATATTTACAAGATAGAAAGCAGAAAATATTAAATTCAAATAAAATTATAGAAACTCAAGACGATAGTGATTGGGACGATATTCAATCGAATTAATTAAGTGATCAAATGATAAATAAAAAGATAAGTTTTATTTTGATTTGTTGTTTATTTGCAGCAAAAATTTCTCAAGCAATAGAGCCTGATGTTTTTGTTCAATCTACTGTAAATAGGGCATCGCAAACTTTGAGCAAAGAAATCTCGAAAGAAAAAAAAATGTTTGAACTGCAAGAACTAGCAAAAGAGACTGTGGATATAAAAGGAATTGGTCTTTATACATTGGGTAAATTTAGAAAGGAAATATCTGATGAACAAAAAATTAAATACTCAAAATTATTTGAAAATTATTTTTTGAAAAGCTTTTCAAGTCGTTTGTCAGAATATTCAAATCCAAAAATAAATGTAATTTCAAAAGAAAAAAAAAACGATAAATATACAATTGTATCAAGTATTCTTGTTGCCACTAAAGATAGGCCAGAGATAAAAATAGATTGGAGAATTTATACTTTAGATCCCCAAAAACCCTTAATCAGGGATCTAGTGATTGAGGGTCTTAGTCTAGCGAGAACCCAAAAAGAGGAATTTGCATCAATAATTAAAAGTAACGATAACGGTATTGATGCATTATTTGAAAGCTTAGAAAAATTTGTAAACGAATAATTTTGGTGGGCCCGCCAGGACTCGAACCTGGGACCAATACATTATGAGTGTACTGCTCTAACCAACTGAGCTACAGGCCCAAAACGAAATTGTTTTACTTTCTTTTAGATATTATATCAACTTTAAATAAATCTAAAATATTTATACTTTTTTATTAAATATATTTGATGAAGGGTTAGAGGCAAAAAGTATTGATAAATTTAAAAAAAATAAAGTGATATTGAAATCATTGAAAAATGAGCCCGATGGTAAGAATGGTAAAAGACTTATAAATAAATAACAAAATGCACCAAGTTGTAATGAGTTTTTAGAAATTAAGCAATTTTTAATATTTTTAAAAATTAGAAAAAATAAGATTAATATTAAAATCAATGTTCCAATGAGACCATGTTCCGACAAAAACTCAAAATAAATTTGATGAGGATGAGTATCAGGAATATAGTTTTTTTTAGTAAGATGATATCTATTAACCTCTAGTCTATAGTTTTTGTTTCCAACACCAAACAAAGGATAATTTTTAAAGACTGAATATCCAGATCTATAATGTTTTAAATACAGGTTTTGTTTAAATAATTTATCTCTATCTAATTTTTCTCTGGTTTCTCTTTTATCAGCATTTAATAAAGGAAGGATTAGATTTGTAAGATATCTATACTTTAAATAATTAGAATTAGATATAATGGTAGTTATAATTATTGTAAAACTCAAAAAAGTTATTAGCTTCTGCTTAATATTAAATTTACTACTTAATGAAAAGAATATTATTAGACCAATTATGGCTTTAATTGTATTAGATCTTTCTCCAGTTAATGTTAAACAAATTAAAAATAAAAAAGTAAATAATAGACATAAAATAATTAATTTTTTACTATTAATAGATTTCATATTAAATAGATAGCCAAGTATTAAAAAGAAAAATCCGTTTAAATATCCTCCTACAATTGGTTCGTCTTTAAAAAAACTAACTATACGATCTGCATAATTATCATGTCCAAAGCCTAATATATTTTTACCCGTAAAATATTCAATTAAGGAATCAATTATAACAATTGATATAATCAAAAACCAAATTTTAAATACAGTTTCTTGATTTTTGAAATAGAAGAAAAAATAGTTTATAGCAATAAACAAAAATATTAGTCTTATAAAACCAAAGTTTCTTGAAATACTTAAACTATAGTCAATTGATATAAGAGTATTTAACAAAAGGTATAAATAAAGAGCAAATAGTAAAATTATCGATTGATTGTAAATAAAATTATAGTTTTTCGAAAGTGTGATTATTAGAATTATTAATATTGAAATTAAAAAAATATTAATTAAAGAAATTGCTTGTCCAATTATAATTGAAATTGGTATTGCTGAAAATAAAAATACAATTAGTTTGTTTTCAATTTCTTTTGTCATAAAAAACTAAACATTCGTACACACAATTCTTTTTGATTTGTGTACTGTATTAAAATCTTTTTTTAAAACTTTTACAGTTTTAAACACTTGACTAAAATAGTCTGGTCTTATTGTGTCAAAAATTAAGACACTCTCTGGCTTCATAACTTTTGTTAAGTAATCTCTATATAAATCATACTCATAATGATAATCTAAGGAATAAAGGGAAATAATTAGATCAAATTTACTTTTAGGGAGATTATTTTCATCATAATCAAATATCTCAAATTTTTCTTTTTTTACACCATTTTTCAATAGAAATGTTTCTAATAAGTTTAAATTATTATATGCTTCTTTATTACCACTATCCCATCCGTATTTTATTTTTTTAGAAATATAATTTTTTTCAATAAAAGAGATATGATTGTTAAATTTTTGGTTAATTAGAATCTCAAGACCACCTATACCAGAGCCAATACTTAAAACTTTATCCTTATTTTTTATATATTTCTCTATTATAACTAATTCTTCTGTCATTAATTGGTGATAGTTTTTTGATATTTGTACAGGATTTATAAAATATTTTGATAAAATGTTTGTAAAAAAATATCTACCTAATAGCTTTCTTAATTTTTTTAAAGTTGGACTACAAAGTTCAATTCTCTGTAAAATAGCTAAATGAGCAATTTCTCTGTTTAATTTTAAATTTTGCATTAAAGCAAAATATTATTCGAGATTAACTCTCAAGGAAACTCTTAAGTTGTTTTGATCTGCTTGGATGTTTCAATTTTCTTAGTGCCTTGGCTTCAATCTGTCTAATTCTTTCTCTAGTCACTGAGAACTGTAAACCTACTTCCTCTAGAGTGTGATCGGTATTCATACCTACGCCGAACCTCATTCTTAAAACTCTTTCTTCCCTTGGAGTAAGTGTAGATAAAATCTTTGTAGTAGCTTCACTTAAATTAGATTTTATTGCTTGCTCCAAAGGAGCTAATGCTTTTGTATCTTCAATAAAATCACCTAAGCTACTATCTTCTTCATCTCCAACAGGTTTTTCAAGTGATACTGGCTCTTTTGAAATTTTCAAAACTTTTCTAACTTTCTCTAGAGGCATACGTAGTTTTTTTGCAAGCTCTTCTGGAGTTGCCTCCCTACCAAATTCGCTGAGAATCAATCTTTGAGTTCTGACTATCTTATTAATTGTTTCAATCATATGAACGGGTATTCTGATTGTTCTAGCTTGATCAGCTATAGATCTGGTTATTGCTTGTCTAATCCACCATGTTGCATAAGTCGAAAACTTATATCCTCTTCTATATTCAAATTTGTCAACAGCTTTCATCAAACCTATATTTCCCTCTTGTATCAAATCAAGAAATTGTAAACCTCTATTAGTATATTTTTTTGCAATAGATATAACTAATCTTAAGTTAGCCTCTACCATCTCTTTTTTTGCTATTCTTGACTCTTTTTCACCTTTTTGAATTCTGCTTAAAAGCATTTTAAATTCTGTAACAGATATTCCTAATCTGTTGCTCGTTTCAACCAATCGATCCCTAATATTTTTAAATTCATCTTTATTTTTTTGAAAAAAATGCTTCCAAGTTGGATTTGTATCCAAGAAGTTTTTCAAATTAGGGTTAATCTCATTTCCTACATAAAATTTTAAAAACTCACTTCTAGATATTTTATGATCCACAGCTAGCCTTAACAAATTTCCTTCTAAAGAAATTATTTTCTTATTCTCATTGTGGTGTTTTTGCACCAAATCCTCTAATACAGACGGTGATAGCTGCAGAGTTTTTATATCCTTCAAAATACTTTCAACAATTTTTTTACAATTCTTTTCTTTAGAGCTAGAAAAATTTACTGACTGCAGGACACAATTTAATCTATCTTTTTGATATTTAATTAATTTGTTATACTCTTTAGTGAGATTGTTAACAGTTTTTAAAATTTTGGGTTTTATCTCATTTTCCATTGCTGCTAGTGTAGGATTAAATTCATCATCTTCGTCATTAGCTATTTCATTTTTTTCAGATGTATCTTTTTTTACGTCATCTTCATCTTTTTTGTTGGCACTAGATGCATTTTCTTCTTCCATGTAATTTGTATCAATATCAATTATTTCCCTTACTAAAATTTCGTCATTTTGAAGTTTTTCGTTCCATTCAAAAAATTGCTGAGCTGTAATTGGACTTTGAGACAAAGCGTTTAACATAACATCTTTTCCAGCCTCTATTCTCTTTGCGATTGCTATTTCTCCCTCTCTTGAAAGTAATTCTACACCACCCATTTCTCTAAGATACATTCTTATCGGATCGTCACTTTTTTCTATTGACTTTCCTTCATCTTTATTTTGCCCATCTCTTTTCTTGAGTACCTTAAAGTCAGATTTTTTTTCTACTAAAGAAATTTTTTCATCTAAGATATGTAAAAAAGCTTGGGCTAAATTTTCACTGGACAGGTTTCTTTTTCCTAATGATTTATTAAGCTCCTCATGAGTGATAAATCCTCTATGAATTCCACGGCCCATTAGCCTTGCAAATGATTTTGTAATAATTCTTTCCACAGTAATAAATGTTAGGTAAGTCTATATAATGACTATTTTAAGAAAATCCATTGAAAAATGAGTATTTTTAGTTGTTATTTTGTAATTTTTTCAATTCTATTATCTCATCAAGCGTAGATTGATCCATATCTTTTGAAAAACGCGATTCTAGCTCAAGTATCTGTTTATTCAATAAAAGATTTTTTAAATCTTTTTTCATTTCAAAGAAAATTTCTTCAAGTTTATTTTCATCCCTTTGTATATTTTTAGAAATGTGTTTAACAGATGCAAATTTG
>CACHJZ010000005.1 GCA_902580275.1 uncultured Pelagibacteraceae bacterium
TGTTGAAGATGTTTTGGGAGATAAAGATCCTAAAAATGTAACAGGTTTAAAAGTAAAAAATGTAAAAACAAATCAATCTGAGGAAATGAAGATTGACGGTCTTTTTATTGCTATAGGTCATGATCCCGCTACCCAATTATTTAAAGATCAACTTAAAATGGATAAAGAAGGTTACGTGATTACCAAGCCAGACTCAACTGAAACCAATGTTCCTGGGGTATTTGCTGCTGGGGACGTAAAAGATAAAATATTTAGACAGGCTGTAACTGCAGCTGGAATGGGGTGTATGGCGGCACTTGAAGCCGAAAAACATCTTTCTCGTAACTAACAAATATGTCTGATAAAGTCTTATTAACTGGAATAAGCGGATGGATTGCTAAACATACAGCAATAGAACTGTTGAACTTAGACTTTGAAGTTCTGGGCACGGTCAGAAATAAAAGTTTAATTGAGCAAACTAAAGATACAATAAGCAAATATGCTCCAATAGATAAATTATCATTTGTAGAATTAGATCTTTTGAAAGATGATGGATGGGATAAAGCCATAAAAGACTGCAAATATGTAATGCATATTGCATCTCCTTTTCCAATGAAAGTTTCAAATGATAGAGAAAAATTATTACCAGTAGCTGTTGATGGTACTCTAAGAGTATTAAATTCAAGTATAAAAAATAATGTTGAACAAATAATAGTAACTTCATCAATTGTAGCAATGTTTAGAAAGCCTAATAGAAGTAACCCTTACACATTTGGAGAAAATGATTGGACTGATGAAAATTGGATTGAAGGTGTAAGTGACTATTTCCTATCAAAAACTAGAGCTGAAAGAACCGCTTGGGAGTTTATGGAAAGCAAAGGTCTAAAAAATAAATTAACAACAATTAATCCAGGAGGCGTGTTTGGAAATGCTTTAGATAAAAAAGGTGGTACATCAATTGAATATGTAAGACAATTTCTTAAAGGAAAATTTCCAGCAGCTCCCAAATTTGCAGTTTTGATTTCTGATGTCAAAGATGTTGCAAAATCTCATGTTGCATGCATCGGAAATAAAAAAGTTGGTGGAAGAAGATTAATTGTTGGCAAAGAAGTAAAAAAACTTGTTGAGTTATCACAGATCATGGCTGAAGCGATGCCTGAGTATGCAAAGAAAGTTCCAAAAAAAGAGTTACCTAACTTCATGGTTAAACTAATTAGTTATATAGATTCAAGTGCCAAAACAATGATTCCAGATCTTGGGATTATGATGCAAACAGATTCTACCTATGCAGAAGATCTTTTGGGACTTAAATTTAAAGGAGCAAAAGATTGTATAAGTGAAAATGCTAAATCAGTTGTAAAATTAGGTTTAGTTTAAACTTTCGCAAAATTTCTTAATTTTCTTCATCGCTTTTTCCAAATTTTCCATTGACGTAGCATAAGATATTCTAAAAAAGCCTTCTAATCCAAATGCAGAACCTTGGACAACTGCAATACCATAGTTCTCTAATAGTGACTGAACAAAGTCAGCGTCATTTTCAATTTTTTTACCTGATTTATCTTTTTTTCCAATTAACTCTTTACAATTTGGAAATACGTAAAATGCTCCCTCTGGTTTTAAACAATTAATTCCATTTATCGAGTTTAAAGAGTTTACTACAAAATCTCTTCTTTCTTGAAAAGCTTTAGATCTAATTGAGATAAAATCTTGTTTACCATTAAGTGCTTCTACTGCTGCCGCTTGGCTTATTGAAGAAGGATTTGTTGTGGATTGAGATTGAATTTTTGCTATAGCCTTAATTATATCTTTAGGACCTCCAGCATATCCTATTCTCCATCCTGTCATTGCGTAGGATTTACTTACCCCATTCATGGTCACAACTCTACTTTTTAATTCAGGAACTTGCGCCATTGTGAAAAATTTTAATCCGTCATAAGTCACATGCTCATATATATCGTCACTCAAAATATTTACATGTGGTTTTCTTTTTAAAACTTGGGATAGATTTTTTAATTCTTGTTCAGAATAACATGCTCCAGTAGGATTTGATGGTGAATTCAAAATTACCCATTTCGTATTATTATTTATTTTGCTTTCAAGATCTTTAGCAGTTAATTTAAATTCTTGTTCCTCAGAACATTCAATTACTATTGGAGTTCCTCCAGCTAATAAAACAATATCCGGATATGAAACCCAATAAGGTGCTGGTATTATAACTTCATCACCTTTGTTAAGAGTTGCCATCATCAAATTATAAATCACATGTTTGCCGCCAGCTCCAACTGTAATTTCATCTACTGCATAATTTAAATTATTCTCTCTTTTAAACTTATTAACTATGGCATCTTTCAAAGCAGGGGTCCCGTCCACAGCTGTGTATTTAGTGTCACCTTTTTTAATAGCATCTATAGCTGCTTCTTTAATATTATCTGGAGTATCAAAATCTGGCTCTCCAGCACCTAGACCTATTACGTCTTTACCCGCAGCTTTAAGTTCTCTTGCTTTTTGAGTAACAGTCAAGGTTGGAGAGGGTTTTATTCTTTTAAGGCTATCAGATATAATGCTCATTGAAATATAATTTTATTTTATTACTTTGTTTATTATATGCAAAATACATATCAAGATTTAATTACAGATCTAGAGGGAAAAAAACCTGAAATTAGCGGTAAACTAGAAGGTGGTAAAAAGTTTAAAATAAAGTCGGATTTTAAACCTGCGGGAGATCAGCCTGACGCAATAAAGAAACTAGTTACCGGAGCCAATAAAGATCAATTTAATCAAGTTTTACTGGGAGTTACTGGTTCTGGAAAAACTTTTACAATGGCGAAAGTTATTGAAGCTACAAACAGACCGGCTTTAATTTTAGCTCCGAATAAAACTCTTGCAGCACAGCTTTATGGCGAAATGAAAACTTTTTTTCCAGACAATGCGGTAGAATATTTTGTATCATATTATGACTATTACACACCTGAGGCTTACGTTCCTCGTTCCGATACATATATTGAGAAAGAAGCATCAATAAACGAACAAATAGATAGAATGAGACACTCTGCAACAAGATCTCTATTAGAACGTGATGATGTTTTAATAGTAGCAAGTGTGTCATGTATTTATGGATTAGGCTCAGTAGAAGCATACAGTAAGATGACACTTACTCTTCAAAAAAATTATGATTATAATCGAGAACAAATAATAAAATCTTTAATTAGCTTGCAGTATAAAAGAAATGATCAAAATTTTCATAGAGGAACTTTTAGAGCAAGGGGAGAATATTTAGAAATATTTCCCTCCCATCTTGAGGATAGAGCATGGAGATTAAGTTTATTCGGAGATAAATTAGAAAAAATTGAAGAGTTTGATCCACTGACTGGTGATCAGGTTAAAGAGCTAAGTTTAATAAAAGTTTATGCAAACAGTCACTACATCACTCCAAAACCAACCGTAGAACAGGCGATTATTAATATAAGAAAAGAATTAGAAATAACTCTTAAAAAACATAAAGAGGAAAACAAACTTTTAGAGGCACAAAGACTGGAGGAAAGAACTAAATTTGACTTAGAAATGATTGAGGCCACTGGAACATGTGCTGGAATAGAAAATTATTCAAGATTTTTATCTGGAAGAAAACCAGGTGAACCACCACCAACATTATTTGAATATTTTCCAGATAATACTTTAATTTTTGTAGACGAGTCCCATGTCACAGTTCCACAATTAAATGGAATGTTCAAAGGAGATAGATCAAGAAAAAGCACACTCGCAGAGTATGGTTTCAGATTACCATCTTGTATGGATAATAGACCGCTAAAATTTGAGGAGTGGGATTTAATGAGAACACAAACAGTATTTGTTTCTGCAACTCCTGGTCCATGGGAACTAGAACAAACTAAAGGAAAATTTATTGATCAAGTTATTAGACCAACCGGTCTAATTGATCCTGAAGTTGAAATAAGACCAGCTAAAAATCAAGTTGATGACTTAATGCATGAATGTAAAAAAGTTATAGAAAAAAACCATCGTGTTCTAGTCACAACTTTGACCAAAAAAATGGCTGAGGACCTTACAGAATACTTACATGAAAATGGAATTAAAGTTAGATATCTTCATTCTGATATAGACACACTTGAAAGAATAGAAATTATGAGAGATTTAAGAATGGGTGTGTTTGATGTATTAGTTGGAATAAATCTTTTAAGAGAAGGATTAGATATACCTGAGTGTGCCTTAGTTGGTATTCTTGACGCTGACAAAGAAGGATTCTTGAGGTCAGAAACATCACTTATCCAAACGATTGGAAGAGCTGCTAGAAACGTTGAGGGAAAGGTTGTTCTATACGCAGATAAAGAAACTAAAAGTATCAAAAAAGCAATAAAAGAAACAGATAGACGAAGAGAAATTCAATTAGAGTATAACAAAAAGAACAAGATTGATGCTAAATCTGTCAAAAAGGAAATAAGTGATATTTTAGAAAGTGTATATGAAAAAGATTATGTAAAAATTAGTGAAGGATCGAACATAGGTGGAAACCTAAAAAAACATTTAAAAGGCTTAAATAAAAAAATGAAAGAAGCAGCTTCTAACTTGGAATTTGAAGAAGCTGCAAAAATAAGGGATGAAATTAGAAAACTTGAAACAACAGAGTTAGAAATTACTTTGAATCCAAAGATAAGACAGTACGATGTTAAAAATAAACTCTATCCAAAAGGACGTTCTACAATGGGAATGCCTGGTACAAAAGTAACGAAAAAAAGAGACAAAAAATGGAAGCACAAAAGATAATCATTACAGGAGGAGCAACAAGAATTGGGGCTGCAATAGCTGAAAGTTTATCTGGTGTTAACAAAGAAATAGTTATTCAATTTAATAAATCAAAAATAAGCGCTGAAAAACTTAAAAAAAAATTAACACTAAATGGTACTAAAGTATATCTGATTAAAGCAGATCTAAGTAAAGACAAAGATGTTCAAAAAATAGTTAAATTTGCAAAAAAGAAACTAAAATATTTTGATTGCTTAATTAACAATGCTTCACTATTTGAAAACGACAAATTGGAAAATTTTTCCTCGGATAGCTGGGAAAAGCATATTTCTACAAACTTAAAAGCGCCAGCAACGCTCTCAAAAGGTTTTTCAAAGAATGTGCGAGGAAAAAATAACAATATAATAAATATAATTGATCAAAGAGTGTTTAAACTCACACCTTTTTTTTTCTCATACACTTTAAGTAAAACTGGATTATATACATTGACAAAAACAAGTGCTATGAGCCTTGCTCCAAATATAAGAGTTAACGGTATAGCACCTGGCCCGACTTTAAAGAATAAAAGACAATCAGAAAAACATTTCAAAAAACAGTATTTAGCAACACCTTTAAGAAGACAGGTTGGGGTTGAGCAGGTTTGTAATGCTGTTGACTTTTTTATAAAAAATAAGTCTATTACTGGGCAAGTAATAGCTTTAGACAGTGGTCAAAGCTTAAACTGGCAAACACCAGATATTATGCAAGGCAAGGAATGAAAAAAAATAATTTAAAAATTGTTAAACTTCAGAAGTCTCTATTTAATTACGAAAAAAAAGTAATAATTAACGAATTAATATTAAATCTGACTCTTGGGTATTATGATTTTGAGAAAGAAAAACCTCAGAAAGTAAAATTTAGCTTAGAAGCAAATTATAAGGATAAGAAACCCACAAATGATAGAGATTTAAAATCTATAGTTAATTATGACAAACTTGTAAGATTAATAAAAAAACTTACAAAAAATAAGCATTATAATTTTTTGGAAACATTAGCAGAGGATGTATTTGATGAATTATTTAAAGATAAAAGAATTGACAAAATTTCACTTCAAATTGAAAAGCTTGAAATCATGAAAGATTGTGCTTCTGTAGGAATTCAAATTTCAAAAAAAAGAAGTCATGAAAAACCTTGAAATTGGAAAAGATGCTATAAAAAAGGAACTTCCTGTAATTCCTAAACTGCCAGGAATTTATAGAATGTTAAATGAAAAAAATGAAATTCTATATGTCGGTAAAGCCAAAAATCTTCCTAACAGATTAAAGTCTTACGTTTCTGAAAAAAATCATATTATTAGAACTGAGAGAATGCTCTCTCAAACAAGAAAAATTGAAATAACAACAACCTCGAATGAAAGTGAGGCGTTACTATTAGAGGCAAATTTAATTAAAAAACATAAACCAAGATTTAATATTCTTCTAAGAGACGATAAATCATTTCCATTTATTTATATTGGCAACAAAGATAAGTGGCCACAAATTACAAAACACAGAGGAAAGAAAACTAAAGATGGTTTTTATTTTGGACCATTTGCATCAGCAGGTTCTGCAAACTGGACAATTAAAATGATACAAAAAATTTTCCAATTAAGAGTTTGTGATGACACAGTTTTTAAAAAAAGGGAGAGACCTTGTATTTTGTATCAGATTAAAAGATGCTCGGGGCCATGCGTTGGTTATATTGAAAAAGATGAATATTCAAAAACTGTTGATGATGCAATTGAGTTTGTATCTGGAAAATCAAGGAAAATACAAAAAAGTCTTTCTGACCAAATGGAGAAGGCAAGTGAGGATTTGGATTTCGAAAAAGCAGGAATATTAAGAGATAGAATTAAATCGCTTAATATTATTCAATCATCACAAAGAGTGAATGAAGCTAACTTAATTGAAGCAGATGTAATTGCTGGTTTTAAAGAATCTGGTAAGACATGTATCCAGGTATTTTTTTATAGGTCAAAACAAAATTGGGGCAATCAAGCTTTTTTCCCAAAACATGATCCAGACGATAAATTGGAGGATATTTTAAACTCTTTTATTGCACAGTTTTATGAAAATAAAAATGCACCTCAAAATTTAATTTTAAGTCATCAAATTAAAGAAAAAGAATTATTGGAAAAAACTTTTTCAAAAAAAGAAAATAAAAATGTTTCTATTTCAATTGCTAAGAAGGGTTCAAAATTGAAAATTGTAGAGCTAGCTATCAAAAATGCTAAAGATAGTTTGAATCGTAAAATTTATGAAAGTCAGAATAATAAAAACTTCTTTGAGGAAATTGCACAAAAATTCAATTTAGAATCTAACATAAGTTTAATCGAAGTCTATGATAATAGTCACATGCAAGGCACGAATAGTGTTGGTGCATTAATTACTTATGGAGAAGACGGTTTTATTAAAAAAAGATATAGAAAATTTAATATTAAAGTTCAAAAAAATGAGCAGAACGATTACGGAATGATTAAAGAAGTCTTGACCAGAAGATTTAAAAGGGCAATGCAAGAAAAAGATAATTATCTGTCATTCCCTGATTTAGTTTTAATTGATGGAGGAAAAGGTCAGTATTCTAGCGCAAGAGAGACGCTGAATGAATTAGGATTATATGACATTCCGGTTGTCGCAATAGCAAAAGGTAAATTTAGAAATAGTGGAAATGAGACTTTTTTTCATAATGGAAAGGAATTCAAGTTCGAAAAAAATGAACCAACCTTATTTTTTTTACAAAGAATAAGGGATGAAGCGCATAGATTTGCAGTAAGCGCCCATAGAGTCAGAAGAAAAAAAGGTTTAAGCAAATCTCTTTTAGATCAAATAGAGGGAATTGGATCAATAAGAAAAAGAGCATTATTGAACCATTTTGGCTCAGCAAGAGCAGTAGAATCTGCAAGTCTTGATGAGATAAAATCTGTGGATGGTGTTGAAGAAAAAGTTGCAACAAAAATATATAATTTTTTTCACGAATGAAAATAAAAATTCCAAATTATCTTACTATCGGAAGAATAATTATTGTTCCTATTTTTGTTTTTACTTATTATCTTCCAGGTTTTTATGGTGATGTTTTACCATTTGCATTATTTGTTATAGCTTCTTTTACAGATTTTTTAGACGGTTTACTTGCTAGAATGTTTAAAGAGGAATCAAAACTTGGAGAATTATTAGACCCAATTGCGGATAAAATCATTGTTGCAACGGCTTTAATTCTTCTTGTTATGGATGAAACTATTAAAAATTATGAGGTGATAGCTGCAATTATTATTTTAACCAGAGAAATTTTAATATCAGGTTTAAGAGAGTTTTTGGCAAAAGGAAAAATTAATTTACCTGTTTCGAATTTATCAAAATATAAAACATTTTTACAGATGCTCTCAATTTCTCTTCTTCTAACTGGTGAAACGGGGAATAAAATTATAAATTTTCAGGACTACAATGCTCAAACAATTGGTATAGTTTTGCTTTGGCTGTCAGCATTTATTACTTTATATACAGCTTACGACTATTTAAGGAAAGGTATTGATCACGCAATTTCTGAAGATAGCAAGGATTAAGCAGCTTTTTTTTTTCTTACTAGAGTGTCGTAACTTGAGGATAATTCTAAAATTGTTTCACAAACTTTGTAATTATTTTTGTCTATTTGAGATACTGGGGTCACCTCAGCTGCAGTTCCTGTCAAAAAACAACCTTCAAAGTCTGAAAGTTCATTCGGAGATATTTTTCTTTCGTAAACTTTAATACTTTTTGATCTTGCAATATCAATTACTGTACGTCTAGTAATCCCATCAAGAAAAGAGTCTGGAACTGGAGTGTGAAATTCATTATTTTTATCTTTAAAAAAAATATTTGCACCAGTAGCTTCGGCAATGTTTCCCTCATGATCTAACATTAAAGAATCTGTAAAACCTAGTCTTTCAGCTTCATGTTTAGAAAGAGTACAAATCATATAAAGCCCTGAAGCTTTAGTATCCCAAGGCACAGAGTCTGGAGATGGTCGTTTCCATTTTGAAATATTTAATTTTATCCCTTCTGTTTTTAATTTTGGATCAAAGTAAGTTCCCCATTCCCAGCTTGCAATTGCAACATGTATTTTAGTTTTTTGTGCAGAAATTGCCATCATCTCACTACCTCTCCACGCAAAAGGTCTTATATATCCATTTTGTACTTTCTGAGCTGCAACTGTTTTTTTTGTTGCGTTATTTATTTCATCTTGAGTAAAAGGCAATTCCATCCCCATCCTTTTTGCTGAATAAAAAAACCTTTCTGTGTGCTCTTCAAGTTTAAATATTTCTCCATCATAAACTCTAAGCCCTTCAAATATACAACTGGCATAATGCAGACCATGGCTTAAAACGTGAAGTTTTACATTTTGCCATTCAATAAGCTCGTTATTGTACCAAATTTTTCCTTCTCTTTTATCAAACGGTATCATCAGATTTTATTTTCCAAAAAAATATCTTTGTATATATAATATGTCAATATAACTTACCAATATGAAAGATCTTTTGTACTTAAAAGACGAACATTTAAAAGAATTTATTGAAAAATTATTCATTGGTTACAGAGAGTCCTTTGGAGATGCAAAAAAGACGCTAGATAAGTATTCTTTAGGAATAGCTCATCATAAGGTTATTCATATAATCTCAATTCATGAAGGTATTACCATTTCTAATCTTTTAAAAAAATTAAAGGTAACTAAACAAAGTTTAAATAGAATTCTCAATGATTTAGTAAAATTTAATATTATTTCTTTTGTGAAGGATGAAAAGGATTCAAGAATGAAACATGTTCATTTAACAAAAAAAGGTGAGGAAGTTTTTGATGAAATTTTTAATTCACAAAAAAAAAGAATTTATAATGCTCTAATTAATTCTTCTTCCTTAGAAGTAAATCATTTTAAAAATGTACTAAAAAAGATAATTAATGAATAATTTTGAGGCACATATACTTGTCGTTGATGATGATGATGGAATAAGAGATTTAGTAAAAAAATATTTAAATGAAAATAATTTTTTAGTTACTACAGCAAAAAATGCTGAAGATGCGAGTGAAAAAATTAATGTTATTAAATTTGATTTAATAATTCTTGATATCATGATGCCAGGGCAAACAGGTTTACAATTTTTGTCAGAAAATAGAAAAAAAATTAATACACCTATAATTTTATTAACCGCCAAAGGTGAACCAAAAGAAAGAATAGAAGGTTTAGAGATAGGGGCGGATGATTACTTGCCAAAACCTTTTGAGCCAAAAGAATTAACTCTAAGAATAAGGAATATATTAAATAAAACTAAAAAACACGATATAAAAAGGGTAATAGAATTTGATAATATCAAAATTGATTTAAATAAATTAATAATTCATAAAAATAAAGAAAATTTTAAAATCAACAATACTGAAAAAATAATATTAGAAAAAATGATAAACTCACCAGGGGAGAGTTTCTCTAGAAATTATATAGGTAATTTAATTGATGTCGATAAAGAAAGATCAGTTGATGTTATAATTACTAGATTGAGAAAAAAAATTGAATTGGATCCAAAAAATCCTAAATATCTTCAAACAATTAGAGGTACTGGATATGTCCTTTGGATTGAATAAATTTTTAAAAAATCTTTTGCCAAAACAATTATTTTATAGAGCACTATTGATTGTTGCTGCACCAATAATCATTCTACAGATAACAATATCTATTGTATTTTTTGATAGTCTTTGGATAAAAACAAATAAAGGTATGACTAGAGCTTTAATAGGAGAAATTAAATTTTTTATTGAAGCTTATGATAACGAACAATATAACAAAGATTCTTTAACTAAGCTTTTTTCTGAAACACAAAATATTAAAGCTGATTATGTTCCATTCAAATTGATACCAAAAGATGATTTTGAAAGATGGTTTAGTCCAATGGATAGAACTTTGAGAAGAGAACTTAAATCTAAATTTAATGATTATTGGTTTGACACAACATCTTTTAAGGAAAACATTAGTCTTAAAATTAGATATTTAAATGGATATTTTCAGTTTGAGATTCCAAAAAGTAGAATAGCAAATTCTTCTGCAAGAATTTTTGCTTTATGGATAACGTTGCCTGCTTTTTTATTAATTGCAATTGCACTTTTGTTTTTAAAAAATCAAACAAGACCTATAATTAATCTTGCTAGAGCATCAGAAAAATTTGGAAGAGGTGAGGACGTTGGAGAGTATAGACCATCAGGTGCCTTGGAGATTCGACAAGCTGGCTATGAGTTTGAAAGAATGAGAAAAAGAATAATCAGACATCTCAATCAACGATCAGAAATGCTATCTGGTATAAGTCATGATTTAAGAACACCTCTTACTAGAATTAAGCTTCAATTAGCATTTATAAAAGATAAAGAATTATCCAACAAATTATCTGACGATGTAATTGAAATGGAAAAAATGTTGAACGAGTATCTGCAATTTTCAAAAAATAGATCAAGTGAAAAAGGTAAAAAATTTAACATGTCTAAACTTTTAATAGACACAATTAAAAAATATAATAATGAAAATATATCAACAGAAATTACACCAAATATTTTATTTCATGGGAAAAAAAATCTTTTAAACAGATGTATCTCAAACATCTTAGATAATAGTTTAAAATATGGAAAAATTATTAAATTAAAATTAAAAAAAGGTAATAATAATATCATTATTTTAATAGATGATGATGGTCCAGGTATAGCTAAAAGTGAGTATGAAAATGTGTTCAAGCCATTTTATAAAATTGATAAAAGTAGAAGTGAGACAAAATCTAGTGTTGGCTTAGGCATGTCTATAGCATCTGATATTATACAATCTCACGGAGGAAATATTAAGTTGGATAAATCAAGCATGAATGGGTTACAGGTAAGAATAACTCTACCTTTTTGATTTTTTTGATCTACTCTTTTTTTTTTGATTTTTTTTTGTTTCTAAATTTTCAACTCTTTTTTTCAAAATATCGAACTCTTCTTTGGTTGGAAGCTCAAGTTTAAGTATAATCTCATTTTTTTTTGAGTTAAGTATATTTAATATCTCAGTGTTTAAATCTTTGTATGAAATCAGTCCTTGTTCAAATAACTTAGCAAGTTTATCAGTTATAAATTTAGATTTTGTCATACAAAGCTAATAAAAAATAATATATTCTTACAATTATTTTTTTAAAATGTTTACTAATAATTTTGACCCAGTTGCCTTTAATTTATTTATTTTTGAAATCAGATGGTACTCTTTATCTTATATTTTTGGTATAATATTTGGTTGGTTTTACTGCAAGAGGTATTTAATTAAAGATAAGATTATTTCATCGCTATTTGATGATTTGATAACATATTTAATAATTGGAATAATACTTGGAGGTAGACTTGGATATGTTTTATTTTACAATTTAAAACATTATTCTCAAAATTTTATTGAAATATTTTTTATTTGGGAGGGTGGAATGTCGTTTCACGGTGGGTTGATAGGTATTTTCATTGCTACATATTTCTTCAGCAAAAAAAATGGAATTAATAAATATATTTTTTTAGATTTAATATCGGTATCTGCACCTATAGGTCTGTTCTTTGGCAGAATTGCAAATTTCATTAATGGTGAGCTAATTGGAAAGGCAACAAATGGAAATTGGGGTATAGTTTATCCTGAAATTGATGGTATTCCTAGACACCCTTCACAATTATATGAATGTTTTTTAGAGGGCATAGTTTTATTTATTATATTGAATTTAATTTTTTTTAAAAAGTATAAAGTTGGCACTGTATCTTTTGCATTTTTATTCTTTTATGGAATATTTCGTTTTATTTCTGAAATTTTTAGAGAACCAGATATCCAACTTGGTTACATATTTGGATCATTCAGTATGGGAATGTTGTTAAGTTTATTAATGGTATTTTTAAGTATAATTCTTTATTACAGAATAAATGAAGCATAGACTTAAAAATTTCGGATTTAAATCCAACAAAAAAATTCCTGTTGATAATTTTTTTGACAAGGTGCTATATAAACCGAAGTTAGGATATTATAATAATCAGTTTCCATTTGGCAAAGATGGTGATTTTATAACGTCACCAACAATTTCAAATTTATTTTCTGAAATTTTAGCAATATGGATTATTTCTGTGTGGGAAAAATTAGAAAAACCAAAAAAATTTAATTTAGTTGAACTTGGACCCGGAGATGGTAGTTTAACAAAAGTACTAATTCAAACTTTCAAAAAATTTCCTGAATTTAACGACTCTGCAAAAATATTTTTGTACGAAAAAAGTAGTTTACTAAAAAAAATTCAAAAGAAAAAAATTGAAAGCAAAAAAATTAGTTGGATTAAAAATTATAATTCAATTAAAAAAGGGCCAATAATTTTCTTCGGTAATGAGTTTTTTGATGCAATTCCAATCAAGCAATTTATTGTAAACAATAAAAAGTTTTTAGAAAAATGCTACCTTGCTAATAAAAAAGGGTTATCAGAAACTTTTAAGAAAGCCTCTCCAGCAGATATTGCTTTAATAAAATCTTTTGATGTTCTAAAAAACCAAAATTTTATTGAGTATCCTAAACTAGGTTTTCAGGAGCTAAATAAAATAATTAAGAAAATCTCAAACCTGTCAGGTGGAATTTTACTTATTGATTACGGATATTTAACACCTTTTAATGAAAATACTATTCAAGCTGTAATGAAAAATAAGAAATTAAAAATGAATAACTTACAAAACCATATTGGAAAAACAGATATTACATATCTTGTAAATTTTAATCTTTTAAAAGAGTTTTTTAAAAAAAATAATTTAAAAGTAAAAAATATTGTATCACAGAAATTTTTTCTAGAAACTATGGGAATAATAGAAAGAGCTAAAATAATTGAAAAAAATATGACTGATCAGCAAAGAAAAAATATGTATATTACACTAAAACGCCTTTTACATAAAAATTCAATGGGTGAATTATTTAAAGTGATATTTGCTTACAATTTTAAAAAAAATAATTTTTTAGGGTTTGACTAATGTTTTACTCAAAGAAATTAAAACAAGAAAAAGATATAAAACATTGTTTTTTTAACCGAGCGGGAGGTAGATCTAAGGGAATTTATAAAAGTTTAAATTGCGGAAGAGGTTCACAAGATAAAAAAAAAAACGTTAAAAAAAACATAATTATAGCTTGTAAAAAAATCAGCCAATCCTACAAAAAGTTAATTTTACTAAATCAAATTCATAGTAATAAGTTTTTATTTATTAAAAATTATAAAGTTAATAAAAAAAAACTTATTGGCGACGCTTTAATTACTAATCAAAAAAAGATTATTATTGGAATTTTGACAGCAGATTGTCTTCCAATTTTAATCTTTGATAAAAAAATCAAAATTATTTCTGCAATACACGCTGGATGGAAGGGTGCCCACAGAGGTATAATACAAAAAGTAATAAATGAGTTTAAGAGAAAAGGAAGCGAGTCAAAAAATCTCATCGCCGCAATTGGTCCTTGTATATCTCAAAAAAATTACGAAGTTAAAAATGATTTTAAATCTAAATTTTTAAAACAGAGTGCTAAAAATAAATTTTTTTTCAAAAAAGTTCACAATAAAACATATTTTAGCCTTAATAAATATGCAAAGTCTCAACTCAGAAGTCTAGGGGTAAAAAAAATAGATATAATTGATAAAGATACTTACAATCAAAAAAACAATTTCTTTAGTGCAAGAAGATCTATACATAAAAAACAAGATGATTATGGTAGAAATATATCATTAATTATGATTAAGTAGGCTATTTCAATGAAATTATTAACTGGAAACAGTAACAAGCACTTAAGTCAAAAGATTTCAAAATATCTTAAGACAAAACTAGTTAATTCAAACATAAGAAGATTTTCAGATGGAGAAATTTATGTAGAAATAAATGAAAATATAAGAGGTAATAATATTTTTATTATTCAATCTATATCTTCTCCTGCAAATGATAATCTATTAGAAATGCTGTTATGCATAGACGCTCTAAAAAGATCTTCAGCAAAAAATATAACCGCGGTAATTCCTTACTTTGGATATGCGAGACAAGATAGAAAAGTTGTTCCCAGAACATCTATATCCGCAAAATTAATTTCTAATTTAATTACTAAAGCTGGAGCGGATAGAGTTGTAACTGTTGATTTACATGCAGGACAAATACAAGGTTTCTTTGATATCCCAGTAGATAATCTTTATGCTACTCCAATATTTTTTAGACATATTAAAAAAAATCTTAAAATCAATAATCTGGTTTGTGTTTCACCAGATGTAGGAGGAGTTGCAAGAACAAGGGGGTTGAGCAAATTGTTAAATGTTAATCTTGCAATTGTAGATAAAAGAAGACCAGCTCCAGGAAAATCAGAAGTTATGAATATTATCGGAGATATAAAAAATAAGATTTGTATAATAGTTGATGATATAATCGACTCTGGTGGCACAATAGTAAACGCAGCAAAAATGCTCAAGTCAAAAGGAGCAAAAGAAATACACGTTTACATTACGCATGGCGTGCTCAGCGGTGACGCAGTAAAAAAAATTAAAAACTCTCCAATAAAAAACTTAGTAATTACTGATACGATTGATAACTCTAAAAAAATAAATAACGTAAAGAATATTCAAGTTTTAAGCATCTCTAATCTTTTGGGAGAAGCGCTTAAAAGAATATCTAATTCAACATCAGTTTCAGATCTTTTCAAATAATTCTCTTGTTTTATAGATGAACATGGGTTAAAACACCTAGTTTTTTATGAATACTTTAGAAGCCAATATTAGAAACACTAAAACAAAAGGTGAATTAAACACTTTAAGATCTAAAGGTAATGTTCCCGGTGTAATTTACGGCGGTGAGGATAAAAATCAAAATATATCTGTATCAAAAAAAACTCTTACTAACTTATTAGAAAAAGATAATTTTTTATCTAATATTATTAATTTAAAAATAGAAGGCAAGGATCAAAACGTTTTACCTAGAGAAGTAAAATTTGATATACTTTCAGATGAACCAACTCATATTGATTTTTTAAGAATTGTTAAAGGTGCAAAAATAGTTTTACAAATACCAGTTAAATTTATTAATAATGATAAATCACCAGGATTAAAGAGAGGTGGAGTTTTAAACATTGTAAGAAGAAAAGTAGAGTTAAAATGCCCAACAGAAAATATTCCTAACGAACTTGTGGTTGATTTGGATGGCGTGGATATTGGTCAAAGTTTTAAGATATCTGCAATTAAACTTCCTGATAATGTTCATCCTACTATACAAGGAAGGGATTTTGTTGTTGCAACTCTAGCAGCACCTACTGTAATTAAAGAACCTGAGAAACCTGCAGAGGCAGCTGAAGGTACAGAGGCAACTGGTGAAGATGGGGCAGCACCAGCTTCGGAAGCTGCTGAAGGAGACGGAAAAACTTCACCTGCAGATTCTGCTAAGTCTGATAAAAAAGACGATGGTAAAAAAGGAGATGATAAAAAATCTCAACCAGAAAAAAAATAATTAATCTGAAAAATTTTTGATAGAATAATAATGTTACTTTTTGTAGGTCTTGGAAATCCCACCCCTAATAGTGAAAATAATAGGCATAATATTGGGTTCAAGATTATTGATGCAATCAATCAAAAATTCGGATTATCAAAACAAAAACCAAAATTTAAGGGACTACTTACAACTGGTACAATAAATGGAAAAAAAGTTTATGCTATTAAACCTTTAACATTCATGAATAATTCAGGAATCTGTATTAGAGAGTTAATCGAATATTTTAAAATTGAAGCCGGAAATGTAATTGTTTTTCATGATGATCTGGATATAGATTTCGGAAAGATAAAAACCAAATTTGGTGGATCCAGTGCAGGACATAATGGTATAGAGTCTATAGATAAATTTATTGGAAAAGATTATTCAAGAGTAAGAATTGGTATTGGTCACCCAAAACATAATGTTGAAGTATCAGATCACGTATTACAGGATTTTAATGATGATGAAAAAGAAGAGCTTTCTTCTATTACAAAAAATATCATAGAATCACTCTCAATTCTTATAGACAAAAAATTAGATTTATTTTCAAGTACAGTAAATAATAAATAAATGGGTTTTAAATGTGGTATAGTTGGTTTGCCAAATGTTGGTAAATCTACATTATTTAATGCATTAACTAATTCCTCCAAAGCTCAAGCAGAGAATTTTCCCTTTTGTACAATAGATCCTAATATTGGCGTTGTACCTGTTCCAGACTTTAGGCTAGATAAGCTTTCTGAAATTTCAAAATCAAAAAAAAAAATTAATACCACAATTTCTTTTGTTGATATCGCAGGTCTAGTCAAAGGAGCTTCTAAAGGTGAAGGATTAGGTAATAAATTTTTATCACATATAAGAGAAGTTGATGCAATTATACATATGATAAGATGTTTTGACTCCGCTGATATTCAAAATGTCAATGCGAGTGTTGATCCAATAAGAGATTTAGAAATAATAGAAACTGAAATGATGTTGGCCGATATTGAGTCTTTACAAAAAAGATTAGACAAAAAAAATAAAAAAAATATTAATGAAAAAATGCAAAAAATTTTAGAAAATGCATTAGAAAGACTAAATAATGGTAAAGATTTATCTGAACTAGTTAATGAATTAGATGAAAGAGTAATAAATCAAACTGGATTACTATCAATAAAACCAAAAATTTATGTATGCAATGTAGATGAAAAAAGTGTTAATAGCGGTAACAATTATACGAATAATTTTATTAAAAAATTTGGTTCCAATAACACAATTATAATTTCTGCTGATATAGAAAATCAAATTAATCACTTTGAAATCGAGGAAAAAAAAAATTATATGAATATGATTGAGCTCAAAGAAACTGGTCTTAATAAACTTATAAGTAAAGGATACAGTATTTTAAATTTAGAAACTTTTTTTACTTCAGGACCTGAGGAAACTAGGGCATGGACTATTAAAAAAAACTGTAACGCTCCTGCTGCTGCCGGAGAGATACATACAGATTTTGAAAAAGGTTTCATTAGAGCTGAAACTGTTTCTTATGAAGATTTTGTTAAGAATGGTGGATGGTTAAACTCAAAGAATAATGGGAATATGAGATTAGAAGGTAAAGATTATGTAGTCAAAGATGGCGATGTTTTAAACTTCAGATTCAACACGTGACCAGATTTTTTTCATACTAAAATAAACTAGGATGGTGATTATAATTAAATAAACAATTGCTCTAAATCCAATTTTGTGCCTCTCCTCTAAATGTGGCTCTGCAGCCCAAGAAAGAAAGGTAGTAACATCTTTTGCCATTTGTTCTTCACTTGCTTTAGTTCCGTCTGCATACTCAACAATACCTTCAGACAAAGGATTGGACATTTTAATTTTATTTCCCGCCATATATTTATTATAATAAACGCCGTCGTCTAAAGAAATACCCTCTGGCGGTTCTTCGTATCCAAGTAATAAAGAATATATATAATCCGCACCACCTTTTCTTGCTTTAACAAGAACTGACATGTCTGGTGGGTATGCTCCTCCATTTGCGGCAGTAGCCTCTTTATCGTTAGCATAAGGGCTAACAAAATTGTCCGACGGTCTTGCAGGTCTATCAAACATTTCTCCATCATCGTTCGGTCCATCTCTTACTTCAAATTGTGAAGCTATAATTTTTACTTGTTCTTTGCTAAATTCTGGACCGCCTGGTTGTGATAGATTTCTGTAGCTCAAATGTTTCATTGAATGACAAGAAGCGCAAACTTCTGTATATACCTGGTAACCTCTTTGTAAGGATGCTCTATCAAATGTTCCAAAAAATCCTTTAAAACTCCAACCAGGATTCATCGGTTTAGCTGCTTTCTCTGCAGAAAAAGAACTAATACTTATTAGATTAGATATGATTAAAAAAAAAAAGATAATCACAAACTTTTTCATAGTTTATCTTTTTTTTGCCTTACTGCAGAAGCACTTACTGCTCCACCTAAAACCGGTTCTGTAATGCTTAACGGAACATCTAAAACTTTTTCTTTTCTGCTTAATATTGGTAAAATTATTAAAAAATGTGCAAAATAATATGCTGTTGCGACTCTTGCTACTAAAAGATAAATACCTTCTGCAGGCATTGCACCAACATATCCAAGTATCAAAACGTCAGCTACAAGGAACCAGTAGAATTGTTTATATAATGGTCTAAAAATAGCTGACCTTGTTTTTGAAGTATCAAGCCACGGAAGTATGACTAAAATAAATAAAGCACCAAACATTGCAATTACACCCAAAAGTTTGTCGGGGACCGATCTTAAAATTGCATAAAAAGGAAGTAGATACCATTCTGGAACGATATGTGCTGGCGTAACCATTGGATTTGCTTCAATGTAATTGTCTGCGTGACCAAGAATATTCGGTGAGTAAAAAACAAAGAAAGCAAAAACTATTAAAAAAATTAATAATGCAAATAAATCTTTTATAACTATGTATGGGTGAAAAGGAACAGTATCTTTAGATGGTTTTTTTAAATCAATACCAATTGGGTTGTTGTTGCCTGGCACGTGAAGAGCCCAAATGTGAAGCACTACAAGACCTAATATTAAAAATGGTATCAAGTAGTGTAGACTAAAAAAACGAGTTAAGGTAGGGTTGTCTACAGAATAACCTCCCCACAACCATGTTACTATACTTTCTCCAACTAATGGAATTGCACTAAAAAGATTTGTAATAACTGTTGCTCCCCAAAAGCTCATTTGACCCCAAGGTAAAACATACCCCATGAATGCTGCAGCCATCATGAGTATGTATATTATCATTCCTAAAATCCATATTATTTCTCGAGGTGATTTATAAGAACCATAATACAAGGATCTGAATATATGAATATAAACAGCTAAAAAGAACATTGATGCTCCATTTGCGTGGACGTATCTTATAAGCCATCCGTAATTAACGTTTCTCATAATATGTTCTACACTTCCAAACGCTAAGTCTGCATGAGCGACGTAATGCATTGCCAAAATTAATCCTGTTACAATTTGAGTAATTAGACAAAATGTTAATATTCCACCAAAAGTCCACCAATAGTTTAGATTTTTTGGTGTTGGATAATCAGTTAGATGCTTTCCAAGTGTTAGAAGGGGTAATCGGTCGTTAAACCATTTTCCAAATTTTGAACTAGGAGTGTATTCGTGATCGCTCATTTACTTAACCTATCTTTATAGTATTACTATTTACAAATTCGTATTTAGGCACTTCCATATTTGTAGGGGCAGGACCTTTTCTTATTCTTCCGGATGTATCATAATGTGATCCATGACATGGGCAAAACCATCCTCCATATTCACCTTTATCACCTAATGGCACGCACCCTAAATGTGTACAAACTCCTAACATAACAAGCCACTCAGGGTCTTTGGCTCTATCCTCATCTTTCTCTGGATGCTTTAACTCATCTATGTTAACATCTCTTGCTTTTGCAATTTCCTCATCTGTTCTTCTTCTAATAAAAACTGGCTTTCCTCTCCACAAGACTGTTATGGACTGGCCCTTCTCTACGTTACTAATATCAACTTCAGTGCTGGCTAACGCTTTTACTGATGCATCAGGGTTCATTTGGTCAATCAAAGGCCAAACTGTTGCCCCTACCCCAACCGCTCCAACTGCATAAGTTGCTGTGAAAATGAATTCTCTTCTCTTGACTTTTTTCTCTGACATTTAAATTTTAAATTAATAATATTTAATATATGATTTCATATAATAAAAAAGCATAATATTTCCACTGATAGTAATGACACATTATGAAGCCAAATTTGCTCCTAAAATAGCCTTATACGAGCCAGACATACCTCAAAATACAGCTGCTATTATTAGAACTTGCGCTTGTCTCGGTGCACAATTAGAAATTATTGAACCATGCGGTTTTCTTCTTAGCGACAAACGATTTAAACGGGTTGTTATGGACTATATGGATACTAAAAATATAAATTTTTATCAAAGTGATAAAGAATTTTTTGAAGCTAAATCAAATGATAGGGTAATTTTAATTACAACAAAAGCGAAAAAATTATATACTGATTTTAAATTTAACTTAAAAGATACTTTGCTTTTTGGTAAAGAAAGTGCTGGGGTACCAAAAAAAATTCATGATTTATTGAAGCAAAAAATTAAAATTCCTATGGTAGATAAAAAAAGATCACTAAACTTGTCCACATCGGTTGCGATAATTTTGAGTGAAAGCATAAGACAGCTTAGGATTTAAAATGGAAATTGCTTCAAAGAAAAATATTGTAAAAAACTGGTTTGTAATTTTACAAGAAATTATTACAAATGATATTGAAAAATTAGAAAAAAAAAAAAATATTTTCAAAATTAAAAATTGGTCAAGAGGCCCAAACGAAGGAGGTGGACAATTTCGAATTTTTGAAAATGGTAAGCTGTTTGAGAAAGTAGGTGTAAATTTTTCAGAGGTTTACGGTAAATTTCCCAAAAAATTTAAAGGACAAATTCCTGGAACGATAAAAAATTCAAATTTTTGGGCATCAGGTATATCAGTTGTTATGCATATGAAAAATCCTCATATACCTGCTATGCATTTCAATACAAGGTATATTGTTACTTCTCATGGATGGTTTGGGGGTGGTATAGACGTAACGCCATGTTTAAAAGATGTAGCTTTAAAAAAATGGCTTCATAATGAATTAAAAAAAACATGTAATATTCATAACAAAAATTATTATAAAAAATATAAAAAATGGTGCGAAAAATATTTTTTTTTACCTCATAGAAATGAAGAGAGAGGGATTGGTGGTATTTTTTTTGATTACAAAAAAGGGAATTGGGAGAAAGATTTTGCATTTGTTAGAGATATTGGATTATCATTTAATAAAATATTTACTGAAATAGTAAAAAAAAAAAGAAAAAAGAAATGGACAACAAAACAAAAAGAGCTTCAACACTTAAAAAGAGGTAGATACGTTGAGTTCAATCTTTTATATGATAGAGGTACTAAATTTGGATTACAAACAGGAGGGAACGTAGAGGGAATATTAATGTCCTTACCGCCAGTGGCCAAGTGGAAATAAGATGGAAAAAGAACCTATAACTGTAACTGGTTTGGAAAAACTAAAAAACGAATTGGTTTTTTTAAAAGAAAAAAAAAGACCAGAGATTGTTACAGCAATATCTGAAGCAAGATCACATGGAGATTTAAAAGAAAACGCTGAGTATCATGCAGCCAAAGAACAACAATCTTTAAATGAAGGACGAATAGAGGAAATAAATGATTTAATTGCTCGTGCAAATGTGATTGATGTAACAAAACTAACAAACGATGGTAAGGTAATTTTTGGTTCGACAGTTTATTTAATAAATTTAGATACTGATGAAAAAATTGATTATAAAATTGTTGGAAAAGACGAAGCTGATTTAAAAAAAAAATTAATTTTTTTTAAATCACCCATAGGAAAAGGTTTAATTGGTAAAAATAAAGGTGACCTTGTAGAAATTAATACGCCAGCAGGTACTAAAAATTTTGAAATTAAGGATGTAAAATATATTTAATTTTTTAGTATTTTTTTTAAATTTTTATCAGAAATTTTAAAATTGTTATTAATCCAGATATTCTCTATTTCTTTTAGTTTTTCGCCTACGGTTTCTCCCTCGGGAATACCATAATCCTTAATTAAATCACCTCCGGTGATTGGTAATTTAGGTAACTCCTTATTTTTAAAATAATTAATCTGATTAACTAAACTTTTATCAAATTTTTTAGAAGTAAATATTTTGTAATTTAAAATATCAATCAATCCCTCTTTACCATTAAAATAAAATATTTTCCAAAGATTTTGAGACGTAAATTTAATAGGCGATTTTTTGCTAAAATAAAAATTTTTAATTGATTTTATTCTTTTTTGATTTTTTTTTGAAATATTAAATTTATAAAAAAAATAATCAGAGTTATCTGTATCATCTAATATCAAAAGCGATAAGAAAAGCACAAAATCTAGACTATACAAGTTTGATTTTGTATAATCATTTAATTTTTTAAATAATTCAATTTGTTTAAACTCTGGAAAAACTGCGGAAATTATTTCGTAAGAAAATTCATTTTCGCATAATTTTATAAAGCAATTTGATTTAAAGGTTTTATTCAATTCATCTAGCAATCTCTCTGATGAGAGCCTTTTTATACCTACTATATTTCTTTTAATTATTTTTTTAACTACTAAACTGTGCTCGTTTTTGCTATATAACGTAAAAAATCTAAAATACCTCAGTATTCTTAGGTAATCTTCTTTTATTCTTTTTTCTGTTTCCCCTACAAATTTTATTAATCCATTTTCTAAATCTTTTTTCCCATCAAAAGGATCGAATAAGTTTCCATTAATATCTGCATATATGGAGTTAATCGTAAAGTCGCGTCTTTCTGCGTCTTTAATCCAATCAGTTGTAAATTTTATTTCTGCATGACGTCCATCTGTTTTAATATCGCTTCTTAAAGAAGTAATTTCGAATTTATCATTTTCTATTAAAGCTGTAATTGTTCCATGTTCAATACCAGTCTCAAAATATTTTACATTTTTATTTTCCAGAGCTTCTTTTACTTTTGTTGGTTCTATATTTGTTGCTAGATCGATATCATCAACTTTTTCATTATTAATTATTTTTCTTACACATCCTCCAACATATCTTACCTCGGCTTCGTTTGAATAACTCTCAATAGCATTGAAAATTTTTTCTACATTGGTATTTTTTCGTAGCTTGATAAATCTGTGATTGATAGTGTTTAGATTTTTTGTTGAAGCAAAGATTGTATTTAAAATTTTATGCATATCTGGCTGGGGCGCTAGGATTCGAACCTAGGAATGGCGGTACCAAAAACCGCTGCCTTACCACTTGGCTACGCCCCAAAATTTATCTATTTTATATCGCAACTTTTTATATAATTTTTGTTACAATACACAAACAATTATTTAATTTCCTTTTATAAATTTTCAACGCATTTTTTGCAAATTTATTTGAATTAAAATACATAATTATCGCAGATCCAGAACCCGTCATTCTCACAAAATTAGCTTGTTTATTTTGATTGAGTAAATTTTTAATTCTTTTTAAAGCTGGATATAAATCAAAGGCGCTTTTTTCTAAGTCGTTTTTACCATTAAGAATCACATTTTTAACAATTTTTTTTTTTGCTATGTTAAATTCAGACTTAGAGAAAGTTTTGTTTGATGAATATATTTTCTTAGTTGAACAACCAAAGTTGGGTTTAACAATTAAAATATGATATTTTTTTATATTTGTGATTTCTTTAATAGATCCATCTTTAAATAAAATCTTTGGCTTACTATTCAAGCCTAGAATGACATCTGAGCCAATTTTTAAAGAATATTTTTTTAATTTTCTTAAATTTATAAGCTTTTTTTTATAAAAATAATTTAATAGATTGGCTGCATTCATTGACCCGCCTCCCATACCAGATTGAAGCGGAATTTCTTTTTTTATAATAATTTTATATTTATTTTTTAATGTATTATCTTTATCTAATAAGCTAAGTAGCTTTGAAACTGTATTTTTTTTTGTAATATTTTTTGAAAATTTTCCTATAAATTTAACTTTATGATTTTTTGAGTTATACTTAGTTATATAAATTTTATCAGATAGTTTTACAAAACAAACAAGTGATTCAATTAAATGCAATTTTTTTTTTTTTAATTTTCTTATTACATTTAAATTTAGATTTATCTTTGCTCGAGAATTAATTCTATAAGCTCTCATTATTTTTAAGATAAGCCGTTGATTAATTTCACCTTTATTTTTTCTATCATTTCTTTTTCGGCATCTTCCATTTTCAGTACACTATTCCAGAAATAGTTTGCTTGAATTTTTCTATTCAATTTCCATAGAATATCTCCATAATGATCGTTTACGATAGGATCATCTGGCATTAACTCTAAAGCTCTTCGCATATATTTTTCAGCATCATTATATTTTCCTACTAAAAAATACCCCCACCCTACTGAGTCAATAATATAAGGATCATTTTCATTTTCTTTATAAGCTTTCTCCAGCATTAATATAGCTCTATTAATATTATGATTACGCTCCAACCATGAGTAAGCTAAATAATTTAATACATATGAATTATTTGGTATTATTTTTAATGCTTCTAATAAATCTTTATCAGATTTTTCGTATTTGCCTATCCTTTCAAAACTTCCACCTCTCTTGTAAAGTAAATCTGCATAATTTAGAGTATCTCTTTTCATAATACTCATTACAGAGGTATATAAATTAATTGCTTTCTCATATTTTTTAGAATTTTTGTAAATAGTCGCTAGATCGAACAGAATTTTAGTTGATGGATTTTTAATATTCTTAAAATTTTTTTCAATGTATTTTAAAGCTTCTTCTTTATTTTGTTTTTCGGTGATTATCTTTGCTTTTTGCTTAATTTTAAACCAGTAATAAAGATCATCTTTTGAATTAAATAATTCTAAAACTTTTAAACTTTGTTCGTAATTCTCGTTTAGGTAATAGTTATCTGCCATTAATGATAAATTTATTTTAAATTTTTTATTTAAAAAATATGAGATATTTAGGTAAAAATTTGATTGTTCGTATTCTTCTTGAGATGAATATAAATTAGAAACTAAATAAAAAAACTCAGCTAAGATGTCATTTTCATTTTTACAAGAAAATATTTGCTTTATTTCATTAAAATTACTTTTATCGATCCATGATTTTGTTTGTAAGATTATTAAGTTGCTAGATAATTCGTCAATTTCCAATGAAATTTCTTTAACTAAATCAAATCTTTTTTCATGAATAAGATAATTTACATAAAAAAATAAATATCTCGAATAGTCAGCCGCTTCAGAACTTTGCAATCTTACAAAGTAGTCTAGAGTTTTTGGATTATTTAAATAACAACTTTGAAATGCATTATTAATGGCTATTAAATTACCAAAATTAGATTTGAAATTACTCATTTTTTTTTCTTTAAATGTATATGTGTAATCTCTTAATGTCTCATAAATAACCTTCTCAAAAGTTCCATCCTCAATGTATTCAGCAATCCTATCTAGATATATTTTAGTTTTATCAAAATTTTTTTTAATAATACTATCTATCAATAAAAGCAACTGTGCTTCAAAAAATTCTGATTGGTTTTTATTCTTCAAAAACTTTATTTCTTGAATGGCCCTATCAACATTTTGATTTAGCACTAATGATAAAATCAATCTCTTAGAATACTCTTCATGTTTATTTAATAATTGTTTAGAAGATTTAAAATATTTAAGAGCCTGCTCGTTTTTTTGGTTATTATGAGAAATTACTCCTGAAAAATAATTTGATAAATTTTTGGGGTTAAAATCTTCTGAATAAATATTTTTTGATTTCGCCTCAGCGGTGAAAAAAATTATAAATATAGTAAAGATTATTTTAATTTTTTTTGTTATCATTTAAAAAATGGTCAATAAAGAAATCTTAAATCAAGAGTTTTTAAAATCAATAGAATCTGAGTATATTTTCGATAGCGCGCCTATAAACCGCTTTAGAAAAAATGAAGAAAATGATGGGATTGATAAAAAATTGATAGATCTGAAAGATAAAATAAAATCAATTAAGGATTGTGAGCTTAAAAAATTTGCAAAAAACTTAGTTTTCAGTGATGGCAATTCAAATAGCCAAATTATGTTGGTGGGTGAAGGGCCAGGGGAGAAAGAGGATATTCAAGGTAAACCATTTGTTGGGGATGCTGGGATATTGCTCAACAAGATGTTAAATGCAATTAAAATCAAAAGGGAAAATATTTATATCACTAATGTAGTTAATTATAGACCTCCCAAAAATAGAAAGCCTGAAATTTCAGAAATCAATAGATATTCAGTTTTTTTACGTGAACATATTTCAATTATAAACCCAAAAATATTGATACTAATGGGCAGTACAGCTATGGAAGCTTTATTTGGTCAAAAACTCAAAATATCAAAAGAGAGAGGTAAATGGAAAGAAATAATAATTAACCAAAAAACTTTTCTAACAATTCTTACTTTTCATCCAGCTTATTTATTAAGACAGCCCGATCAAAAAAAATTTGCTTGGGAAGACTTAAAAAATATAAGAAAAAAAATCGACGAATTAAAAATTAAGATTTAATGAAAAAAGTAATTGCTGGAGTTGATGAGGTTGGTAGAGGAAGTTTGGTAGGTCCAGTTTTTGCTGCCTCTGTAGTATTTAAAAAAAATGTAGATAAAAAAAAAATTATAGACTCAAAAAAATTATCAAGAAATCAAAGAAACTTATTAGAAAAATATATTAAAAAAAATAGTATTTGGACAGTTGGCTCTGCTTCATTGAAAGAAATCGAGAAATTAAATATATTGAATGCAAGCTTGCTAGCAATGAAACGATCAATAAAAAAACTAAAATCTAAACCATCGTTAATAATGATCGATGGTAACAAGTTACCAATTATGAGTGGTTACAAATTAAAGTCTATAATTAAGGGTGACGAAAAAGTAGCTGAAATCTCCGCAGCTTCTATTATTGCTAAAGTTTCTAGAGATAGACTTATTTCAAAAATGTCAAAAAAATTCACAAAATATGCTTGGAATAGAAATTCAGGCTACGGAACAAAAGAGCATTTGAAAGCTATCAAAAAATTTGGTGTAACAAAGCATCATAGAAAAACATTTGGTCCTATACACAATATATTGAGTCCCAAAAAAATTTAGTAACAAGAAGAGTCCCTTTTTTTCAATCACTGGTTGACGAAGATTCTAGTCTGGAGTCTAATAAAATTTTAAAAAATGATGTTAAAGAATTTACACAATAAAATTTTAAATGCAGATAGTCTCAAAGAGCTAAAAAAAATTCCTGATGAAACATTTGATTTAATATTTGCAGACCCACCATATAATTTACAATTACAAAATAGTTTAATTAGACCTGATAGATCAAAAGTAAATGCTGTAAATGATAAATGGGATCAGTTTGAAAGTTTTAAAACATACGACAATTTCACAACAGTGTGGTTAAGAGAATGTAAAAGAATCTTAAAAAAAAATGGATCTATTTGGGTAATTGGAAGCTATCATAATATATTCAGAGTAGGAAAAATAATACAAGATTTAGGTTTTTGGATTTTGAATGATGTGATCTGGAATAAAAATAATCCAATGCCAAATTTTAGGGGATCAAGATTCACAAATGCGCATGAAACTTTGATATGGGCATCAAAAAGTAAAAAATCAAAATATACATTCAATTATCAATCAATGAAATGTTTTAACGATGACCTGCAGATGAGATCTACATGGAATTTACCCATATGTAATGGTAAAGAGAGATTAAAAAATAATGGAGTGAAAGTCCATTCTACTCAGAAACCAGAGGCCCTTCTTCATAGAATCATACTAGCCTCTTCAAATAAAAATAGTTTTATATTTGATCCTTTTTTAGGATCTGGAACAACAGCTGTAGTTTCGAAAAAACTAGGTAGATCGTATTTTGGTATCGAGAAAGAAAAAGTTTATTACGAAGCCGCGAGTAGGAGATTACAAAATACAAAAGAGATTAAAGATGAATATTTAGATGTAATTCAAAATAATAAATCAAAACCAAGAATTCCTTTCGGATCATTAATTGAATTAGGTGTAATTAAACCAGGAGTAGAAATTTATGATAAAAAAAAGGAAATTTATGCAAAAGTTATGGTCGATGGAAGTATAAAATATAAGCAGAATGAGGGATCAATTCACAAGGTGGCTGCTAAAATATTGGGTTCTGAAAGTTGCAATGGCTGGACCTATTGGCATTATCAGTCAGGAAAGATCTTAAAACCAATCGATGATCTTAGACAAAGATTAAGACCAAGAAATTAATTACTATAAACTTCTCCTAAATAATTTTCTAAAAACTTCTTATTTTTAGAAAGATATTTTAAACAAAAATTTCTGAAAAAAATATTCAAAGGGTTTGATAAATGAAATGCAAAATGATTGAGATTAGATCTTGAATTTATTTGTTTAGTTCTAAAAACCCTTTTTTTATAATAATTTGATGTTTTGTTCTGCAAATCGCAAAAAAGCTCGTTTGCAGATTCAATTGATTGTGATGCACCCTGAGCAAATGAAGGAGGGAATGAATAAAATGCATCCCCAGTTAAAAAAATATTATTTGATTTTGGTATAAGAAATTTTTTACTCACAAAAATTGGAAAACATTTTGTGTTTTCAACCTTTTCAACTAGATTTAAATTTGATTTAGAGGATATTTCATTTAAAAGGTTTTTCTTAAAAATATTATCATTAAATAAATCTTTATTAATTATTTTATTTTGAATTAACTTTTTTCTAATTACTGCTATAAAATTAAATTCTTTATTTTGATTTATAGGGTATATTACAAAATGAAAGTTTGGCCCAAGGTATAAAGAAATATCAAAGTTTCCAAAATTCTTAATATTTCCTCTTAAAGCGATAGAATTAAAGTACTTTGGCAAACCTTCTTTTTTAAATAATATTTGTTTTGTTTTTGAATAAACACCATCAGCAGCTACCAAATAATCAAAGTCTTCAGTTTTATTATTTGAGAAAAAAAGAGATGCTTTATTTCCTTGCTTTATATCATTAAGCTCATAATTAAAAACCAACTTATCTTTTGGAATTCCTTCTAGAAGAAATTTAATTAAATTTGATCTTTTCAAAGTAGTATAATGATTACTTTCATCATTAAATCTTGATAAGTCAATATCACATATTTGATTTGAGTCTTTTGCATTTAGAAAATTTACTTTTTTTGGAAGGTAAAGTTGATTAATATTAAATTTATTAAAACCAATACTATTAAGCAATTTAATACTATTAACAGACAATTGTATTCCGTATCCATCATTTAGATCTATTGAACTTTTTCTTTCAAATATTTTAAATGAATATGATTTATTTTTTTTTATTAAATTTGCAAAAAATAAACCTGAAATGCCAGCTCCTATTATTGCAATTTTTTTCATTTAAGGTGAGATAATGAATTAAATATTTTTTTTGTAAATGAAGGTAAAACAAATTTACTTAAGTTTGATTTATTTAAAAGAAAACTATTTTTTATTTTTATTTTATTTTTATTTTCGTTAATAATTATTTTCATATTCATATTAGATATTCTAATATTTATTTTTTTATCAATCGATAATTTAAATTTTTCTTTGTTAATTTCATTCATTGGAAAAATAACTAAATTCTTCAAAAAGTTAAATTTTTTATTTTTTATTAATAAATACTTATTTTTATGCTTGTATACCTTAGCCTCAAAATATTTAGTTTTGTTTAATTTTTTATTAGTAACTACCTCAAAATCTTTTTTTTTGTAAGCTTTACAATGAGAAGTTAATGGACACGAGGTACATATTGGTAAAGATGGTCTACAAATTAAAGCCCCTATCTCCATTATTGCTTGGGCATAATCGCTTGATCTTTTTGAATTTGAAAAAAAAGTTTTTTTTTCAATTAAATTTTCTTTAGATATTTGAGATTTATTTTTTAATAAGAAAACTCTTTTTAATATTCTCTCAACATTGCCATCCATTGGAATATAGGGCTGATTATGGGCAATGGATAAAATTGATCTTGATGTATATTCTCCAATGCCCGGAAGTGTTTTAAGTTTTTCTAAATTTTTAGGTAAACTCCCCCGATATTCTGTAATTATTATATTAGCTGTCTTTTTTAAATTTTTTGCTCTTGAATAGTAACCGAGACCTTCCCAATATTTAAGCACTTTATTTTTATCAGCACTGGCTAAAGATTTTAGATTTGGAAATTTTTTAATAAATCTATTAAAAAATGGAATAACTGTTTTTACTTGAGTTTGTTGAAGCATAAACTCACTTACTAAGGTAAAATACTCATGTTGTTTTTTTGTATTTTTTCTTCTCCAAGGTAAAGATCTTTTATTATTATCGTACCAATGTAGAATTTTTTTTGGTATGTTCTGTTTGTCCATATGCAATATAAATCTAATTCTAAGCAGAGATACAGATCCATTCAAGGTCTAAGATCTTTTAAAGATGTTTTACCAACAAAGGTCAAAAAAATTTTAAAAAAGAAAGGTCATATATTTTCAGAAACTCTTGATAATTGGAGATACATTGTGGGGGATGAGTTATTCGCAGTTTGCTACCCTAAATCTTTCAAAAGTTCTAATAAATTGAGCTCTAGTACATTAAGCATAATGGTCAAAAGAGGGCATGAGGTTGAAATGGAGTATTCAAAAAATGAAATTATAAAAAAAATGAATACGTATTTTAATGAAAAAATAGTAGAAAAAGTTAAATTAATAACTTTTGATGGAAATCAACAAATTTTTAGTAAAAGGTTAAAAAAACACAATGTGACAAAAAATCAATATGAAAAAAAAATCACAAATATTAAAAATGAGAAAATTAAAAACTCATTGCTTAAATTAAGTAAATTATTAAAACCATAATGAAAATTAAAATCTTAATATTTATAATATATTTTTTTTTAAATCATAGTGTAATTGCAGATAATCAAATTAAACCTATCATCGAAGGAAATTTAAATGCAAAGATAAAAATACTAGTTTATGAGTCTCTTACTTGCTCACATTGTGCCAACTTCCATAAAGATGTCTATCCAAAACTTAAAGATGAATTTTTAGATAAAGGTTTGGTGTCGATAGAATTTAGAAATTTTCCATTGGATATCGCAGCCCTAAATGCATCAAAATTAGCGCATTGTAAAAATGATGGCAAAGCAAATATTCTTCATTTTCTATATCTCAAACAGGAAGAGTGGATAGTGGGAAGTACTATTGAAAAATTAAATTCAAATCTTAAAGACGTCATTAAAGATCAAAATTTTAATTTAAATTTTGACAGTTGCATAGCAGACAAAAATATTGAGGATCACATACTAGAAGATCGAGTCGAGGGGGCAAAAAAATTTAAGATAAATGCTACTCCTACGATTATAATTAATGATAAAAAGTTTGAAAAAGCCTTAAACTTTAAAAACTTGAAAAAAGCCTTAGAAAAACTGATATAGTCTCCTGATGGAGTTTAAAAAAATCCAATTAAATGGTTTCAAATCATTTGCTGAAAATACAACATTCATAATAGATAAAGGTTTAACTGGAATAGTTGGACCAAACGGTTGCGGAAAATCAAATATTGTAGAATCTTTAAGATGGTGCATGGGTGAAACATCAGCAAAAAGTATGAGAGGTTCTGGGATGGAGGATGTTATATTTTCTGGAACTTCCAATAAACCTTCCAAAAATTTAGCTGAAGTTACGATTTCACTTTCAAATCAAAACAAGGATGGTCCAAATCAATATAAAGAGTTGGAGTCTATTGAGGTCAAACGTAAAATAGAAAAAGACAAAGGATCAAAGTTTTATATAAATGAAAAAGAAGTAAGAGCAAAAGACGCACAAATGTTCTTTGCAGATCTGTCTACCGGAGCACACTCTCCATCAATAATAAGCCAAGGTAGAATTGGAGCTCTTGTGACAGCAAAGCCTACAGATAGAAGAGCAGTATTAGAGGAAGCTGCTGGTATAGCAGGTTTACATGTGAGGAGGCATGAAGCAGAACTACGATTAGATGCGGCCGAAAATAATTTAAAGAGAGCAGATGAGTTGCGAAGACAACAAGAAAGGCAATTACAAAATTTATTAAAACAGGCTGAAGAAGCTACAAAATATAAAAATATTTCTGAAGATATTAAAAAAATTGAGGCGGGCCTCTATTATTTAAAACTAAGAGATATTGACAATGAAATTAAACTTGAAAAAGAGATTAACAATGAAGCAGACAATGAAGTAAAAGGTTTTAATGAAAAATTAGAATTAATTGAAAAAAAAATAAACGAGGAAACAGAAAAAGTAAATCCTATAAGAGATAAAAATTTCGAAATTTTATCGAAAATTCAAAGATTAAATCTTGAATTGAAAGGACTAGATGAAGAAAATGAGAGAATTAAAAGTGAAATACAGGAAATTAAAAGCTTATTAAAAATTTTAGAAAACGATACCGATAGAGAAAAAAGTATAATTATAGATGCTAAATCTAATGAGAAAAGACTTAAGGAGGAAAAACAAGAACTAATTGATATTGACTCTAAATATTATGAAACTGAAAAACAGTCTAATGAGGATCTGGATGTTGCAAAAAAGAATTTAAAACAAGAACAAGAAAAAGTTGATAATTTAATAAATAATTTTGGTTCCGAAAATTTAAAGAAAAATCTGCATACAATTAGGGAAATACAAGACAATATTGAAGAAATTATCAAACTTGTTAAGGACAGAAATAACGATGATGCTATTAAAATTTTAGAGTCATGCAAAATAACTATCGGTTATTTGACTCAGACTATAAATGAGAATGATGACGATAAAAAATTATCTAACCTTTCTGAAAAAAATGAAAATATAAAAAAATTACAAGATATATATGCAGATAGTTATAGTAAAAACCAAAATCTCAAAAAAGATTCTATTAAAAGAAATGAAAGAATAAACACTATTGAAAATGAGGTTAATAGTTGGAAAAATTTGTTAATAAATTCTGAAATAAAAATAAATGAATTGAATGAACGTAAAAAAACTTTTAACCAAAAATTAGAGGAACTAGACAAACAACCACAAACCCAAGCTGAAAAAAAAGGTCAAATTTCAGAAAGTTTAAGAATTTCAGAAAATGAAAAGAAAGAAAACGAAATTTTAATTGATCAAATTGATAATCAAATAAATGATTTTAGAAATGAATTGAACGTAACAAAAGAGTCTTCAATCGAAATAAGAGAAAGAAAAGCAAGTTCATCTGCAACTATAGAGGGTCTTGATAAAAGAAGAAATGATTTATTGGATAGAATAGATACTGACTTAAATTTAAATGAGGAAAATCTTTTAAGTTTCTCAAATCTTGAAAAACAAGATGAATTCCCAGATGCTGTTACTCAGGAAGAACTTTTGGACGCTAAGAAGAGAGAAAGAGAAAAATTAGGATCCGTTAATTTAAGAGCAGATGAGGAAACAAGTAAATATGAAATTGAAATTAAAAAAATGGAAAATGATAGACAAGACTTAGTGCAAGCAATTTCAAAACTTAAAGACAGTATAAGTGAATTAAATCAAAAAGGAAGGGAAAGGCTCTTAGAAGCTTTTGAAAAAGTTAATAGAAAATTTAATGAGGTTTATACAAAATTGTTCAATGGTGGAAGTGCAAAACTTGAACTCGTAGATTCTGACGATCCACTTGAGGCAGGTTTAGAACTACTAGTAAGTCCTCCAGGGAAAAGACTTCAATCTATTACTCTGTTATCAGGAGGTGAACAGGCATTAACAGCATTGTCACTTATTTTTGCAGTTTTTTTAACTAACCCTGCACCAATTTGTGTTTTAGACGAAGTTGATGCTCCGCTAGATGATGCAAATGTTACAAGGTTTTGTAATTTACTTGAGGAACTTACAAAAATTACGCAAACAAGATTTGTAATTGTTACCCATCATGCTTTAACAATGTCAAAAATGAATAAACTTTACGGGGTAACAATGCCTGAAAAAGGTATCAGCCAACTAGTAGCAGTTGATTTACAGAAAGCTGAGAGTATGGTCGCTTAAAAATGACCAAAGAAAAATTTAAGACTCGCCTAGAAATTGCAAAAAAAAAGATATCTGACAATGAAAACAAAAATAGCGATAAAAAGACATCACTTTTAGGAATAGCATTCAAAATGAGCACTGAACTTGTCGCCGCAGTTCTAGTAGGTAGTATTATTGGGTTTATTTTTGACAGCTGGTTTGGTACTAAACCATGGTTAATTTTAACATTTTTTTTTGTAGGAGTTATAGCGGGCGTTCTGAACGTAGTAAGATCTGCAAAAAATATGCAAAAGTAAAATATTATGGCTACGAACCCAATGCACCAATTCAATGTTTATAGAATTGGCCCAGAAATAAAAATAGATCAAATTGATATTTCATTTACTAACGCAAGTTTATTCATGGTAATAAGCTCATTAATTATTTTATTCATATTCAATTTAGGTTCTGTAAAAAAAAATATCATACCAAATAAAATTCAGTTGCTTGCTGAGCTAAGTTATACTTTCATTTCAAAAATGATCAGCGATACTGCTGGCTCGAAGGGAAAACCGTATTTTGGATTTATATTTTCATTATTTATGTTTGTTCTATTTTGCAACATGTTAGGAATGTTGCCTTATGCTTTTACAGTAACTAGTCATATAATAGTTACTTTTGTCCTAGCAGCATTCATATTTATTGGAGTAACCGTAATAGGTTTTATAAAACATGGTCTTGGTTATTTGAAATTATTTGTTCCAAGTGGAGTTCCAATTGTTTTATTACCTTTAATAGTAGTCATAGAAGTTATTTCGTATTTAAGTAGACCAATAAGTCTATCTGTAAGACTTTTTGCAAACATGATGGCTGGACATACAATGATGAAGGTTTTCGGGGGGTTTGTTATAAGTCTCGGATTAGTTGGTGGATGGCTCCCACTAGGTTTTTCAGTTGCATTAACTGGTTTGGAGATATTAGTTGCTTTTCTTCAAGCATATGTATTTGCAATTTTAACATGCATATATTTAAATGATGCATTAAATTTACACCATTAAACAAAAAGGAGGAATAATGGAACTAGAAGCAGCAAAAATGATTGGAGCAGGTTTAGCAGCGATAGCATTAGCTGGAGCAGGAGTAGGTATCGGAATTATATTCGGTAACTATCTTTCAGGAGCAATGAGAAATCCGTCTGCAGCTCAAAAACAATTCCCAAATTTACTATTAGGTTTCGCGTTGGCTGAGGCTACTGGTTTATTTGGATTAGTTGTAGCATTGATTATTTTATTCGCATTTTAAATAATGCATAAAAGACTAGTTTTATATTTATTACTTTCGATCATTGCATTTTTTTCAAATGTATATGGTGCGGAGTCAGAAGGTATGCCACAATTGAACCCTGAGTTTTGGGTTTCACAAATTTTTTGGCTAATATTAACCTTTGGATTTTTGTTCATAATTTTATCTAAATTTATACTCCCAAAAATAAGTAATAATTTAGAATTAAGAAAATCTCAAATTTTAGAAAACATAGAAACAGCTGAAAAACAAAAATTTGAAAGTGAAAATAAAATTAAGGAATATGAAACTTTAATCAATAACAGTAAAAATGAGGCTAGAAACTATTTCAATGAGGCTAGAAAAAAAATAATTCAAGATATAGATAAAAAAAGAGAAAAAATCGAAGAGGAGATAAACTTAGAGATACAGAATGCTGAAAAAGAAATTATTGAACTAAAAAAAAGCTCGCCAGAAAAGATAAACAAAATTGCAACTGAAACATCAGCACAATTAATTAAGCAATTGATTGGTGAAGAGATAAATAATAGTAGTATTTCTGCAATTGTTGAGGATCTTTCTAAAAAAAATAAAGGTAAATATTATGGCAATTGATGCAACATTTTGGGTAGCGGTATCTTTTTTTATTTTTGTAGCTGTTCTTGTTTATTTTAAAATTCCTCAAAAGGTAAATGAAACCTTAAATAAACTTATTTCAGATATTAGAAATGAAATTGATGAAAGTGAGAAATTACGAGAAGAGTCAAAAATTATGTTAGATAATGCCCAAGCTAAATTGGATAGCGCTAAATCAGAAGTAAAAGAAATCTCAGATAGAGCCAAACAGGATAGTGAAAAACTTATTATAGAGATGAATGATAAATTTCATAAAATGTCAGATATAAAAAAAAATTTAGCAAAATCTAAAATTTCGCAAATGAAAGAGGCAGCGCTTAATGATATTAAAAAAGCATCAATCAGTATTGCTGTTGACTCAGTAAAAAAAGCAATTTCGACATCAGTAGATAAATCTAAACTAGATAATTTATTTTCAAAAGATTTAGAGCAAACAAAAAGTCTACTTAAAAAGATTAATTCTTAATGTAACTATAAATTAGTTACTTTTTTTCAAAATAATATAGATTAAATATTTATGGATTCTATTGTAATTGGTTCTGGTTTTGGTGGTATAGCAGCTGCACTGCGGCTAAGGGCGAAAGGTCATAACGTTACATTGATAGAAAAACATAAAGATCTTGGTGGCAGAGCAAGAGTGTTTAAAAAAAATGGTTTCACATTTGATGGTGGACCAACTGTTATCACTGCTCCCTACCTTATCAATGAACTATTTGAATTGTTTAAAAAAAAACCAGAAAATTATATAAAACTGCAACCTCTCCAGACATGGTATCAATTTATTTTTGAGGATAAGACAAAATTCAATTATTCAGGAAATGAAAATGATATGAAAAAGCAAATTGAAAATATCAGCAAAGAAGATGTCGAGGGTTATTCGAACTTAGTAAGTTTCACAAAAAAAATTTTTGATAAAGGTTTTACCGAACTAGCTGATGTGCCATTTAATAAACCATTTGTAATGATTCAACAGTTACCAGCTTTATTAAAGTTAAAAAGCTATAAATCGGTTTATTCCTTAGTTTCATCTTATGTTAAAAATGAGAAGCTCAGAAGAATGTTGAGTATGCACCCATTATTAGTAGGTGGAAACCCTTTTACTACGACATCAATATATGGATTAATTTTATATTTAGAAAAGAAATGGGGAATTCATTATTCTATGGGTGGAACCGGGAATATTATAAGTGGACTCGAAAAATTGATGAATGAAGTAGGAATTCAAATAATTAAAGGTCACGAAGTAAATAAAATAACTTTAAAAGAAAAAAAAATAACAGGAGTCCAATTGGACGATAAACAAAACATAAATGCTGACAACGTAGTATGCAATGCAGATCCACCTGCGGTATATGAAAATTTATTAAATGGTAGTAAAAGAAGTTCTTTACTATTTGAATGGAAAAAAAATAGAATGGAATATTCAATGGGATTATTTGTTTATTATTTCGGCACTAAAAAAATTTATGATTCAATAGAACATCACACAATAAAATTTGGCAATAAATATAAAGAACATTTAGACGACATATTTGATAATAAAAAATTAAATAACGATATAAGTTATTATCTACATAGGCCCTCTGCCACGGATAAGTATATGGCTCCAGAGGGTCATGATTGTTTTTATGTTTTAGTACCAGTTCCTAACAATCAATCTAATATTGATTGGAAAATTGAAGGTGAAAAAATGAAAGATCTAGTAATAGATAAGATGGAAGGCGATTTAATGCCAGATTTGAGAAAAAACATTGTTGAAGATTTTTATCTAACGCCTGATTATTTCGAAAAAGATCTTAATACAAAATATGGTTCTGGTTTCTCAATACAGCCAAAATTTTCTCAGTCAGCTTATTTTAGATTTCACAATAAATCAGAAATTTATGACGGGTTATACTTTGTAGGAGCTGGAACACATCCTGGTGCAGGTGTTCCTGGTGTCCTATCATCTGCAAAAGTTCTTGATAAAATTTTACGATGACCAAAAGTCTTTTATCCACTCATGCAAAATCTTTTAGTTGGGCAGGCTTTTTTTTACCAAAGAATAAATATAAAGATAGTTCTGATTTATATGATTTTTGTAGAACATTAGATGATATTGTTGATCAAGATCTTTTACTTAGCGAAAAAATTAAAAAATTTAATTCATTTAAAAAAGACTTTGAGAATAAAAACTTTGAGAATAAAAATATCAAAAAAATATATTTACTCATTCAAAAATTTAGCATTCATAGCAGTATCGTAAAAGATTTATTCGATGGAGTTGAAACAGATTTAAAAGAAAAGGTAACCTTTGATACAAAAAAAGAGTTAATAATATATTCCTATCGTGTTGCTGGTACCGTTGGACTAATGATGGCGAAGATTTTGAATGTTAGATCTAAAAGTTCATTAATGTCTGCAATTGATTTAGGGATAGCAATGCAATTAACAAATATAGCGAGAGATGTATTAGAAGATAAAAATAGAAATAGGAAGTATATAAATTCAAATTTTGAGACAATAGAGAATACAATAAAATTTGCTGACATTTTTTATAAAAGATCTTTTAGTGCCATAAGTGAAATACCGTTTTTAAGTAGATTTGCGATTTTAGTTGCAAGAAGAGTCTATAGAGAGATCGGGAACGAGATTTTAAAAAAGAAAAATATGGAAAATTACAAATCTGCAGGAAAAATTTATGTTTCGTCCTTAGGAAAGTTTAACCAAACAATTTTAAGTATTTTAGATATGTTTAACTTATATTATTCAAAAAAAGATAATGAAATTGAGAGAAAAGAACATGCTTTAATTAAAGAGGAAATAAATTTAGATGAAAGAATTTGATTATATTATTATTGGCGGTGGATGTGCGGGCTTATCTTTGGCATATGAGCTTGATATAAACAAAAAGTTAGATAAGAAAACTCTAGCAATTATTGAAATTAGAGAGAAATATAAAAGAGATAAAACTTGGTCTTTTTGGAAAGTGGTTGACCATAATTTTGAGGATTGTGTTATAAAAAGCTGGAATAATTTTACAATTAACTCTCTTCACGGTTCTCATGAAATGGTAAATAAACAATATCCATACCAAACTATTGATAGTGGTTTATTTTACAAAAAAGTAATAGATAGCTTGAAAAAGAATCAAAACATTCAATTTCTAAAAGATATAAATAGCTTAAATACTAAAAATTCTTTTATATTTAATAGTATTTCAACTAATCAAATTCATGACTCTAATTTCTGGCAACATTTTAAAGGTATAGAGATTGAAACTCAAAAAAATATTTTTGATGATGAAATCTTCAATTTAATGGACTTCAATTGTGATCAAAGAAATAATGTGCATTTTTTTTATACTTTGCCTTTTGCAAAAAATAAGGCTTTAGTTGAAACTACATGGTTGTCGAAAATGAATGATAAAACTCTATACGATTATGATGTGCAGTTGGAAAATTATATTAAAGAAACGCTTAAAATAAAAAATTACAAAATTAAATATGAAGAAGAGGGTGCAATACCCCTTTTTTATCCAATTAATAAAGTAGAACAAAATAAACTTAATATTGGCTCTGCTGGATGCATGACACGTCTAAGTACTGGTTATACCTTTTTAAATATTCAAGAGCATAGTAAATATATAACCAAAAATATTGAAATGATTAAAAAAGCGAAAATTTATCATATTGGAAAAAAATATGAGTTTCTTGATAAGATATTCTTGAATGTATTAAAGAGACATCCTGATAAAATGCCAAAAATATTTTTTGATATGTTTAATGGATCATCCGAGGCTGTGATTAAATTTCTTTCTAATAAAAGTAATTTTTTTGAAGATTTAAAAGTAATTTTCAAAATGCCAAAAATGCTATTTATTAAAAATATATTTTAATAATATGAATAGAATTAATTATTTACATTCTTTAATTTTTTTTAATATTTGTATTCTATTGTCAGCATTTGATTTTTTACATAATAATGATTTTTTAATTATATCCTTATTTTTAATACTAAGTTTAGGAATATCCCACGGAGCGTTAGATCATTTAAAAGGAATGAGATTATTGAAGATTTTAAAGCATGAAACAATTTATGTTTTTTATTTTTTTTATATTTTATTAGCCTTTATTGTAATTTTTGCTTGGATGATTTTGCCTAAATTTTTATTATTACTTTTTTTAATCGTTGCGTCTTATCATTTTGGCAAAGAAGACTCAGAATTTATAAAATTAAATTCAAAAAATGATATAATTTATTTTTTTAAAGGAAGTTTAGTCATAGCCGCTCCATTATTGTTCCATAAAAGTGAAACTCTAAAAATTTTTATGGATTTAAATTTTAATGTATCTCAAAGTTTTTTTGTATCTAATGAATTTATTTATTTTTTAATTGTTTTAAGTTTTATATCAAATATAATTATCTCACTAAATAAGGATATTAATATTAAGGCTCTTCTTTTGATGGATTTTATATCTGTCTTATTAATAAATTTTTTTCTACAACCAATTTTAGCATTTACAATTTACTTTTGTTTTTTACACTCAATTAGACATTCATTTAAATTATCGAATGAACTTAACACTAATAATTTTGTTAAAGGTGTTAAAAAATTTATAATTAAAGCAGTTCCATTAACTATTTTAACTGCTATTTTATTTGTGGTATCACTATTTTTGTTGAATAATTATTATATTTTAGATGCAGCGGTATCAAAAGTTATATTTATTGGTTTGGCGTCTTTAACCTTTCCGCATATATTGCTCGAATATTTAGTCGAAAAAAATGAAAAATAAAAACATAAACTTATTAGGATGGATATTGTTTATAATATCAGCGATTGGCTTTACTATATCGAGTATTGGTAGTTTCTGGGCAATGTTTGGTAGTCTTTTTTTTTTAGTAGCATGCCTTATATTTCTTATTCCATTTTTTAGAAAAGAAAGCGATGAAGACTAACGATTTAAAAATATACCTGGCATCACCAAGGGGTTTCTGCGCAGGTGTTGATAGAGCAATTGAAATTGTAAAAAAAAGTATTTCAAAATATGGTGCTCCAGTATATGTGAGACACGAAATTGTTCATAACAAACATGTTGTTGAAAGCTTAAAAAAAATTGGAGCCATATTTGTTGAGGAATTGGATGAAATCAAAGATAAATCTAGACCAGTAATATTTTCTGCTCACGGTGTACCAAAAAAAATACCTAATGAAGCAAAAGAACTAAATATGGAATATGTTGATGCAACATGTCCACTCGTTACTAAAGTACATAGAGAAGCAGAGAATTTATATAAAAATGGATCACATGTTCTTTTGATTGGCCATAAAAATCATCCTGAAGTAATAGGAACTATGGGTCAAATTCCATCTGATGGCATAGATCTAATTCAAAGTTTAGATGATGTGGATAAGTATACTAAAAAGAATGATAAAAAATTAGCGTTTATTACTCAGACAACCCTGTCCGTTGACGATACAAAAGATATAGTTGATGGATTAAAGAAGAAATTTCCAGAGATAAGAGAACCAAAAAAAGAGGATATCTGTTATGCGACTACTAATAGACAAGCTGCAGTTAAAAAAATCGCCAACAAATGTGATATGTTTTTTGTTATTGGAAGTAGAAATTCATCGAATTCTTTAAGACTGGTAGAAGTTGCAAAAAATTCAGGTTGTGAAAATTCTATCCTCCTACATTCAGAAAGCGATGTACCATTTGATAAAATTGATAAGTGCAAGAGCATAGGTATCTCTTCAGGTGCATCTGCGCCAGAAGTATTAGTGGAACAGTTTTTAGATCAAATTAAAAAAAAATATAATATTTCTGTCGAAGAGGTTGAAATTGTAAAAGAAGACGTAACTTTCAAAATTCCTGGAAAATTAAATTAATGGCAGTTTTTACAAAAATAAATTCTAAGGATATAAAAAAAATAGAAAATATTTTTAATCTTGGCTCAATTAATCAGGTAAAAGGCATTAAAAAAGGAATAGAAAATACTAACTATATAGTCAAATTTAATAGCACAAAGTTTGTTTTAACAATTTTTGAAAAACGGGTAAAAACTAAAGATCTGCCATTTTTTATGAAACTTATGTCGGGGCTTTCAAACTTAAAAATCAATTGCCCAAGACCCGTTAAAACAAAAAAAAATAGTTATCTTTTTAATATAAAGAAAAAAAAAGCTTGTCTTGTAAGTTTTTTGCAGGGTAATGATAAAAAAAATTTAACACCAAAAGATTGTTATATTTTAGGAAAAAATATAGCGATCTTACATAGAGCCTCAAAAAAATTAAACTTGTATAGAAAAAATTCATTAGATGTAAAATCATGGTCTAAGTTAAATAAAAAGATTGATAAAAGAATTAACAAGCTATCAAAAAACTTCAAAAATATAATAGAGGAAAATATTTCTAATATTGAAAAAAATTGGCCAAAAAACTTGCCTAAAGGCGTTATACACGCTGATCTTTTCATAGATAATATATTCTTTTTTAGAAAAAAATTTTATGGTTTTATAGATTTTTACTTTTCTTCAACAGATTTTTATGCATATGAACTAGCTACTTGTATTAATGCTATATGTTTTAAAAAAAAGAGGAGCCAATATATTCTTGACCTTAATAAATCTTCTAATCTTTTAAAAGGATATCAAAAAATAAGAAAATTAAATTCATCTGAAAAGAATAATTTTAATATTCTTTGTAAAGGTTCAGCACTTAGGTATTTGTTAACAAGATCATATGATTTTCTTAACACACCAAAAACAGCATTAATAAAAGTAAAAGACCCAAAAGAATATTTAAAAAAACTTATTTTTCATAATAATTTATGCAATTTTAAAAATTATATAAAATGATAAAGATTTATACAGATGGTTCGTGTTTAGAAAATCCAGGCAACGGGGGTTGGGCTGCTATAATTATTATCAATAAAGAAAAAAAAATTATTTCTGGAAACCAGAAAAATACTACCAATAACAGGATGGAACTATTAGCACCAATTGAAGCTTTAAAAACTCTTGAAATTAATTCAGAGATAGAAATCATTACGGATTCAAAATACGTTAAATTGGGAATTACAGAATGGATAAATAATTGGAAAAAAAATGGTTGGAAAACTGCAAACAAGAAAGAAGTCAAAAATATAGAACTATGGAAAGAATTAGATAGTTTAGTTGAAAATTTTAACATTAAATGGTCCTGGGTTAAGGGTCACTCAACAGATCAATTAAATAATGAAGTCGATTTAATTGCTAAAAAAGCAGCAAACCTAAATTAAATTTAGAAAATTTTCTGCTGCCGAGATTTCACACATTCCTGTTTCTTTTTCTTCTTGGATTTGTAAAATTTTATTATCTTCAATCAACATGGTATATCTATTTGATCGAATTCCAAGACCTCTGCCAGATTTATCAACCTCAGCTCCTATAGATTTTGTAAAAGTTAAGAAAGGATCTCCCAACATTAAAATATTTTCATGAACATTTTGTTTTTTTCCCCACGCATTCATTACAAAAGGATCATTTACAGCAATACAAGCTATTAATTCGATCCCTTTAGATTTAAATCGATCAATATTATTTAAATATCCAGGAAGATGCTTTGAAGAGCAAACAGATGTAAAAGCACCAGGCATGCCAAGTAATATAGATTTTTTTTCTTGAAACATCTTTTTAACTCTAATTTTCACTGGCTCATTGTTTATAAGTTGAAAAACTTCAACATCAGGAATGATGTCTTTAATTTTTAACTTCATGCGGAATTTTTTTTTATATAGGATTTCAAACTCTGTATATTGTTTTTAAATACTACATATTGTTCTTTTTGATTTAATATGCTCTTAAGATGACTTGGTAATTCCTCTTTTTTACCAATTGCTTTGAGAATAGCGTCAGGAAATTTACTTGGGTGAGCAGTTGCTAAAACAACATAATTTTTCCCGTTATGCTTTTTAACTGCCCCAGCTCCTATAGCAGTATGAGGATCAATTATAATACCACTATTTTTATATATACTCTTAATTGTATCTAAGATTTCTTTTTCATTAAGACTTTCAGAAATAAAATCGTTTTGTATTTTTTTTAATGAACTTTGATCTAAGTTGAATTTATTGCTTTTAATATTATTCATTATTTCAACAATTTTGTTTGAATCCTCATTATAAATATCAAATAATAATCTCTCAAAATTACTTGCAACCTGAATATCCATACTTGGAGAAATTGTCTCTTGAACCTTATTTGCTTTATAATCACCTTTTGATATTGCTCTGTGAAGGATATCATTTTCATTTGTTGCTACTAACAACTTATCTATTGGAAGGCCCATTTTCTTAGCCAGATATCCGGCGTAAACATCTCCAAAATTTCCAGTAGGAACAGAAAATGAAATTTTTTCTTGTACATCTAATTTAAAATAGCAAAAAAAATAATAAACTGTTTGTGCAACTATTCTGGCCCAATTAATTGAATTTACACCTGACATGTTTATAGATTTAGAAAACTCATTGTCAGAAAACATTTCTTTAACAAGTTTTTGACAGTCGTCAAAGTTTCCCTCAACAGCGATATTAAATACGTTTTTTGATGGACTTGTAGTCATTAACATTCTCTGGACTGGTGATATACGATTATTTGGATGTAAAACAAAAATATTTATGTTTTTTTTTCCTTTGACTGCATCTATCGCAGCTGCTCCTGTATCACCTGAAGTTGCAACAATGATATTTATTTTTTTAGTATTCTTACTTAAGTAATATTCATAAAAATTTCCAATAAGTTGCATTGCAACATCTTTGAAAGCTAGCGTAGGACCGTGAAAAAGCTCTAGTACATGTAAATCCTCTACTTTTTTAACTTTAACTACATTGTGCTCGTTAAATGTAGAATACGATTTTTTAACAATTTGGTGCAGTTTTTCATTAGAGCAAAAATCACCAGTGAATCTAGAAATGATTTCTGTAGCCAAATCAACATATGATAAATTTCTAAGTTTTAAAAATTCTTTATCAGATAATTTTTTAATTTGTTTTGGCAGAAATAAACCGCCGTCATCAGAGAGTCCTTTAATAAATATATGCTCAAATTTCTCGCTAATCTTATCATTTCTAGTACTTAAATATTCCATGATTTTTTTATATCAGATAAATCTGATTTTCCTATGATATTAAGTGTAGTTTTTTAATTAGATTAATTTATCTATCAAAAATAAAACAAATATTAAAAACAAATAAAATATTGAGTAAGAGAAAACTTTTTTTGCCTTTTTTACCTCAAATTTATTCTTTTTAAATTTAAGAAGATCATAACAAATGTAATTATAATAAATTGTTAAAACTAATGATGCTATCAAGAATAATTTTCCACTAAAGCCAATATAATATGGTAAAATTATTACCGGGAGCATAAAAAGTGAATATATAAAGATTTTCTTTTTAGTTTCCTCTACTCCATTAGTATTTGGAAGCATTGGGATTTTTGCCTTTTCGTAATCTTTAGCTTTATACAAACTTAATGCCCAAAAGTGCGACGGCGTCCAATAAAATATAATTAAAAATAATGTAATTGGTTCAAATGTTAGTGAATTTGTTGCAATTGTCCAACCTATTACAGGTGGTAAGGCGCCAGAAGCTCCACCAATTACAATATTTTGTGGAGTTTTTCTTTTTAACCAAACAGTGTAAACAAAAACGTAAAAAACTATCGTTAAAAGCAATAAAGATGCAGATATTAAATTTGAAAAATAATACAAACCAAAAACAGAAATAAATGATAGTGCAACACCAAACAATAATGCATCCTTTTTTTCAATTTTACCTGTTGGAATTGGTCTTAAACATGTTCTAGACATTAATTTATCGAGATCTGCCTCATACCACATGTTTAATGTACCCGCTGCGCCAGCTCCAACAGCAACGAAAAAAATACTTATCATAGCGTCAAATAATTCTACCTTAACCGGTGATACCAATAATCCAACTGCGCAAGTGAATATAACCAAAGACATTACCCTTGGCTTCATTAATAAAATTAGAGATTTTAAATAAGATGAAAAGTTAATTGAAACAGATTTTTTTTTTAAAATATTTGTACTCACTTTTAGTCGACATTAAGTGATACAAAAATTACTATTAAAATAAGACCAATAATAAGGATGTGGTTTCCTAAATCAAAAATTCCAACTTTATTATTTTTTTTATCTATTATTTTTCTGTGCAATGGAAGCTGATCATACGGGTTAAGTTTAATATTTGGCCCCTCTTCTTTTTCGTTTTCGACTTTTACAGAATATCCAAACCATGTGATGTAGATAAAAAAACCAAAAAATATTAATAATCCCGCTAAGATTGTATAACCGTCCATTTACGCACCTCCTCCAACAAAGAAATAAAACATTCTTGAAAATAAAGTATATTCAAATTCTGCAGCCATTAAAAATACAAAACAGGCTATTGCGGTCATCGGCCATAACAATACGTTAACTAACGCATATCTTTCCCAAAATAGATGCATAAAGAATGCCATTATTAGTCCGGCTTTTGCAAACATAAAAAATAAAATCAAAGACCATCTCAACATTCCTTGAAACTGATACCAGTCAACCATATAAGAGAAAAAACTTAGTACAAAAAGTAGGCCCCATATCCATAAATAAATACCTATTTTATGCGTTGATTCTACTGGTTTCTTATCTTTTTCGTTTATTTGATTTGTATCATCCATATAAAATTATTTTACCATAAGTAGAAAAATGCAAAAATAAAAACCCACACTAAATCAACAAAGTGCCAATATAAACCTAGAATTTCTATTTCAACATAATCCCCTTTCATAGTTGTAAACCAACCTCTTTTACCACCATTCTCGTAATGACCTGCAAATACCTTGTATGCATATATAAACAAGAAAATTACACCAATTGATACGTGGGTGCCGTGAAAACCAGTTATCATAAAAAAGAAAGAACCAAACTGTGCAGCTCCAAATGGATTTTCCCAAGGTCTTACACCTTCATGAATAAGTTTTGACCATTCATATGCTTGCATACCTACGAATGTCAGTCCACCAACAGCAGTTGCAAGAACAAGCCAGCCACACATTTTTCTGTTTTTCTCGTATCCATACTTAACTGCTAGAGCCATTGTCCCACTACTTGTAATTAAAACGAACGTCATAAGTGCGATCAGTAATAAAGGAACTGGCACACCAAATGCCTCTAATGCAAATACTTCACTTGGATTTGGCCATTCGACTGGAGTTGAACCTCTTCCTTTCATATATGCAATTAAAAAACAACTAAATACAAATGTATCGCTCAGAAGGAATATCCACATCATTGCTTTACCCCAATGAACACCTTTGAACATTGTCTGGTCTGATCCAGTATCAGATGCCATACCTCTAAAACCTGGTTTTAATTCAAAGCCATCTATTTTAGGATCTGACATGTTATAAATCTTTGATTATGTTTTCTCCACTTTAGTATGAACCACTTCACTTGGAGGAGTGGTTTGAGGTATAAAATCATCTTTAGCCCCAGGCACACTGAAATCATACGGCCATCTGTGAACCACAGGCAATCTTTCACCAAAATTTCCATGTTCAGGTGGTTGTGTTGAAGTATGCCACTCTAAAGAATTTGCTTTCCATGGATTTTTAGGAGCTGGTTTTCCAGTCTTTAAAGTTTTAATTATATTGAAGATCAAAATAAATTGTGCTGCACCTACTAAGAAAGCAGCTAAACTAATAAATTCATTCATTCCTACAGCTGAAGTCATATACGGACTGTCATACATTTCATAATACCTTCTTGGAACCCCTATAAATCCTAGATAATGCATTGGGAAGTATATCGAATAAGCGCCTAAGAATGTTGCCCAAAAGTGCCATTTACCTAAAGTCTCATTTAATAATCTTCCAGTTATTAATGGAAACCAATGATATACCGCTCCCATGATAACCATAACCGGGGCTATACCCATTACCATATGGAAATGAGCTACAACGAAATAAGTGTCTGATAATGGAACATCAACGGAAACATTTCCTAAAAATATACCAGTTATACCTCCATTAACAAATGTTACTATAAATCCTAAACACCAAAGCATTACTGTATTAATTCTTATGTTTCCTCTCCACAATGTCAAAATCCAGTTATAAACTTTCATAGCGGTCGGTACTGCTATTATAAGTGTTGTGGTAGCAAAAAAGAAACCAAACCATGGGTTCATCCCGCTTACATACATATGATGCGCCCAAACGAAAAAGCTTAAAGCGCCAATTCCAACAATTGCCCAAACCATCATTCTATATCCAAAAATATTTTTTCTTGCATGGACTGAAATTAAATCTGAAACAATACCAAAAGCAGGCAATGCCACAATATAAACTTCTGGGTGACCAAAAAACCAAAATAAATGTTGGAATAAAATTGGACTTCCTCCACCATATTCCAAAACTTCACCAGCTTTTAAAATTGTAGGCATAAAGAAACTTGTTCCAATAACTTTATCCAGTGTCATCATTATTGCACTTACTAGTAAAGCTGGGAATGCTAACATAGCTAAAACAGTTGCTGTAAAAATTCCCCATACAGTTAGAGGCATTCTCATTAAAGTCATACCTCTTGTTCTAGCTTGTAAGACAGTGATCATGTAATTTAGTCCACCCATAGTGAAACCAATTACAAAAAGAGCCAAAGAGATCAACATTAGCAGAATACCCATTCCTGAACCTGGTGTACCCTCTAAAATAGTTTGTGGAGGATATAGTGTCCAGCCTGCTCCAGTTGGACCTCCTGGTACAAAGAAACTTGCCATTAAAATTGCTACTGCAACAAAGAACATCCAAAAACTTAACATGTTAACATATGGAAAAACCATATCTCTTGCACCAACCATCAACGGTATTAAATAATTTCCAAAGCCTCCTAAAAACAAGGCAGTTAAAAAATAGACTACCATTATCATTCCATGCATTGTTACAAACTGATAATAGTGTTCGGCAGTTATAAATCCTGCTAGCCCTGGAAAACCTAATTGTAATCTCATTAACCAAGATAAAATTAAACCCACAATTCCAGTAAAAACAGCAGTTAAAAAATATTGTACTCCAATTACTTTTGCATCCTGACAAAAAACCCATTTAGTTAAAAAAGTATGACCGTGGTATAAATCTTGTTCTGGTAACTCAGCCGGTCTTACATAGTCCATATCTGGAGTTGAACCCGCAGAACCTGTAAGTGCTTCTGATGATTGTGCTTGATAACCAGATTTATTTTCGTATTCGTCAGACATAATTATTTTTCCTCTTTATATATAACTTTTTCAATATTTGAATTATTTTTTGCGACCTTTTTTGTCTCAATTTCCTTGTTTTGCTTAGCTAAAAGGTCTGAGAAGGTTTCTTGTTCTCCCAACCATTCTTGGTAACTATTTGGATCTTGCACCTCTACCCCACCTCTCATTGCATAATGACCGACGCCGCAATATTCAGCACATAAAACTTCATATTCACCCACTTTGTTAGGCTCAAACCAATAATATGTTACAACTCCAGGCACAGCATCCATCTTTGCTCTAAATTGAGGCACGTACCAATTATGAAGCACATCTACAGATCTTAATAAAATTTTTACTGGTCTATTATTTTCTAAATTAATTATATCACTTTGCACCATTACATCGTCTCTCCCGAAAGGATCGTCTAGGTTGATACCAAATGGGTTATCGTCATTTATATTTACAACTTTTGTAGTGCCGAGTTTTCCATCATTGCCAGGCAGTCTATATTGCCAGCCCCATTGCCATGCCATGACATCTATCTCAATTGAGTTTTTTGGAACGTTTACATATTGGTTCCAAATTATTAATCCTGGAGCTAGTAGAGCTGCAACTCCAAGTGTAGTGGCTACTGTTAAAATTTTTTCTAATTTTTTATCTTCAGGTTTATACTCTGCTTTTCTATCTTCTTTATAAGAATACTTAAAAACGCAATAAATCATGAAAAGACAAACAGCTACAAATACTCCTCCACCTACCCAAAAGGTGAGAGTTATAGTATCGTCCATTCCTTTCCAGTTTGATGCAATATCAGTCCAATACCAAGGTGTAAAAATATGGAAAAGTATTGAACCTAAAATGACTAAAAAAAATATTATACCTGCATGCATGGCTATTTATATAGATTATTAATAGTATAAATACCTATGACAAAATGTCATAAAATTAAAGAAAATAAACTTATATATACAGTAAATTATGCTCGGTAAATTTGGAATTCTTGTAGTCTTACTCATTTTGGTCTTATTATTTTATGTTGTCATATCCTTCGGGGCTGGGGCGTTCTCAAAAGGAGAAACAAAACCAGAAACAAAGAAATATTTAAAGTCAGTAAAAATATTGTTAGCTGTTATCGCTGTTGTAGGGTCAATACTTGTGCTTTTTCTTAATTAAGAAATAAGTGTTTTGCACCAAGCAATAAATGAGTCATTAAAAATATAAATCATTAAAAAGAAAGCTAACCAAACTACTAATAAAAACATCCAGTACATTGATAACGCAGAGATATTATTTTCCTCATCTAAAATTTTATTCTGTTCCATTTTTAAAATTCTACCAGCTACTCTACCCCAAAAAAATAATCCTCCAAGCAAGTGCATTCCATGAAGTGCAGTGAAAATATAAAATGATGAGAAATATGAATTAGTTGAAACATAGTTTCCACTTTGCATTAATTGCACCCAAAAATACAATTGCCCAAATAAAAACAAATAACTTAGGCCACCAACTAAGACTATGTTTCTTTTAATTCTGATAGTTTCTTTTTGCTTTAAGTCGCTAGTTATTTTTGAAAAAAAGTAAGCAATAACAAAAAGTACAAAAGTATTAATCCAAAGAAAGTTTGGTTTTAAAAGATATCTAGTGTCTTGTTCAGGTGGGATAGAATAAATGTACCCTGTAAATATTAAGCTAAACAAAACAGTTGCAATACCAAAGATAATTATTACAGCAGAAGTCTGAACTGAAAGGTCGAAAGTCTTACCTATATGAGCATCATCTATTTTTGCTCTATCACTCTCCCAAGGTTTTTCAGTTAGTGTGCCGAAAAGTTTCTTTATAAAATTGCTCATGGATCCTATATAATAAATAAAAATTATTTATCAACAATGAAAATAAAAACATCAATTGCAATTATAAGTGGATGTCTGGTTATTTTTCTGTTTTTAATGCTACCAGTTTTTTTATCTATTCAAAATCAGAAGGAAGATCTTGTCGCATCATTTAAAGGGTCAACTTTTTCACTTAAAGATGTAAATAATAATACAATAACTGAAAAATCTTTTGAAGGACCTTTAACAGCAATTTTTTTTGGTTTTACAAACTGCCCTGACATATGTCCAATGACGTTAAGCAATATAGATTTAGTTATTAAAAATTTAAATGAACAGAAAAAGAAAAAATTTAAGGTTTTCTTTGTAAGCATAGATCCTGAGAGAGATAGCCCGAGTGTAATAAAAAATTATCTAGACACATTTGAAAACCAAATGTTTGGAATAACTGGTGATCCAAAAAAAGTTTTTCTATTATCTCAATCCTGGGGTGTCTTATCAGAAAAAATATTTAATGAAGATGGAAATTATTTAATTAATCATAGTTCGTCGGTATTACTTTTAAAAGATGGAAAGTATTTAGACAGAATTAATCATCATGCTAAATACAAGGATATGTTCAAGGTGATAGATAAATATTTAAGATAATAAAGTATAACTGATTATAGAAATCATCGATATTGCAGCAGTTTCAGATCTTAAAATATTTTTATTAATATTTATAGGAATTATATTTTTCATTTTAGAAATTATTTCTCTTTCTTTAATGGAGAAATCACCCTCTGGACCAATCAGAATACATAACGGCTCATCTCTTTTAATATCAATTTTTTTATTTTTCGAATTAAGATCACCAAAATGAATTGTTATATCAATATTTTCTTTTAAAAATTCTTCAAGATTTTTTAATTTATCTAAAGTTGGTAAACTTAATCTATTACTTTGTTCTGATGCTTCAACAATAATTTTTTTTATTCTTTTTTCATTTATCTTTCTTACGACAGTACGATCGGTAAGCAGAGGGATAAATCTGGTTACTCCAAGCTCGGTGGCTTTTTGAATCATTAAGTTGAGATAATTTAGTTTAATAGGGGTGAAGGCAAGCCATATTTCTGTTGGATTATCTACTGACCTTAATTTTTTTTCTACTGAAAACTCTACAATTCCTCTTATTATATTTTCTACTTTTGCCTCAAATTCTCCAGATTGATTAAACAAACTAAAATTTTGCCCTTCTTTAATTCTCATCACCTTATGAATATAGTGTGATTGAGTTTTATCTAATTTAGATTTTAAATTTATATATAAACTTTCATTAAAAAATAATCTAATATTACTCATTTAAATAAGTTAATTTATGAAAAATCTTAAAGCAATAATTTTCGATGCTTATGGAACTTTATTTGATGTAAATTCAGCAGCTGAGAAATGCAAAAGTAAAATTGGTGATAAGTGGGAAAATTTTGCAAATTATTGGAGAACAACCCAGTTAGAATATACATGGCTTAGAAGTATGATGAGTAGACATAAAAATTTCTGGCAAATAACTGAGGACAGCTTAGACAAATCTATGAAAAAATTTAAAATACAAAATAATATGAGAAGTGAGCTTTTAGACCTGTACAAAATTTTATCTCCATACCCAGAGGTTAAAGAAACCTTAAAACAACTTAAAAATAAAAACTATAAAATTGCTATTCTATCAAATGGAACACCTTCACTACTAAATGAGTTAGTTGAAAAAAATGACATGAAAAACTTATTTGATGATATTTTTTCTATAGAGGAGGTTGGAATATTTAAACCAAGTTCAAAAGTATACGAAATCCCTGTTATAAAATATAAAATAGATAAAGGAGAGATTGCTTTTTTAAGTTCAAATACATGGGATATTTCTGGAGGTGGAAATTTTGGATACAATTGTTTCTGGGTCAATAGAAATAAAGATGTATTTGATAATTTAGATTATTCGCCCAAGTATGAATTAAAAAATTTAAATGAATTACTTGATATTATTTAATTAAGTATTATTTCATAAATAATTATGACAAATATTTTAGATCTTTTTGCAAGAGTATTAATTTCAACATTATTTTTAATAAATGGAATTTTTAAAATAACTAATTATGATGGCACTGTAGACTGGATGGAAGGGTATGGTGTGCCTGGAATTCTTATAATCCCAGCAATAATGATAGAAATATTAGGTCCAATTTTAATAATAGTAGGTTATCAAACAAAAATTACTGCGGCATTTTTAAGTTTATTTTGTCTGCTAACAGCAATTATATTCCACAATGAATTTAGCAACCAAATGCAACTAACCTCTTTTTTAAAGAACATTGCATTAGCAGGTGGATTTTTGTTTCTTGTTATTAATGGTTCAAAAAAATTCAGTTTAGACAATAAACGTAAGTAATTATGAAAAACATTGAAGTCGAGAAAATAATCAAGCCCATACTTTCGTCAGATGGTGCTGGTGTTAAATTGAAAAGAAGTATTGGGGTAGAACCAAATTATTATGATCCATTTTTAATGTTAGATGAGTTTGGATCAGAAGATAAAGAGGATTATATAGGTGGTTTTCCACCACATCCTCATAGAGGAATAGAAACAGTAACATACATGCTTCACGGTGAGTTTGAGCATAAAGATAGTACTGGCGGAAAAGGTAGAATGAAAGCTGGTGATGTGCAGTGGATGAAAACTGGAAGCGGTATTATTCATTCAGAAATGCCTGCAATGAGCGATGGAAAACTTCAAGGTTTCCAATTATGGATTAACATGCCTGCTAAATTAAAAATGAGTAAACCTGAGTACATTTATATCGACTCTAAGGAAATGCAGATACATAAGGATCTGGATAAGACTGTAAAAACAATAGCGGGTAAATTTGAAAAAGCTGAAGGTCCAATCAAAGGTCATAATGTAGAACCAATTTATTTTGATATAGAATTAAATAAAGATAAAGGGTTTGTATTTGATCTTCCTATTACTCACAATTCACTAATTTATTTAGTAAATGGTGAAATTCAAATTGGAGAAAAGAAACATGAAAGAATTAGTAATTCAAATTTAATTTTACTATCTAAGGGTGAAAATCTTAAAGTAAAAAGCGTTTCTAATTCAAAATTCTTGCTTATTTCTGGAAAACCCATTAATGAACAAATTGCTAGAGGAGGTCCGTTCGTTATGAATACTAAATCTGAAATTTTACAAGCAGTGAATGATTATCATAATGGAACTTTCGTAAAATAGTGCAAGCAATTGAAATAAAAAAAACTGGTGGTCCTGAAGTTTTAGAGCTAAAAGATATCCAGCTTGAAGATCCTAAAGATGGTGAAGTTCTTATTAAGCATACAGCGATTGGTTTAAATTATATCGATACATATCACAGATCAGGCTTATATCCTCTTCCGCTACCATCAGGAATAGGATTAGAAGCAGCTGGTATAATAGAAAAAATTGGAAAAAATGTTGGTGATTTTAAAGAGGGAGATAAAGTTGCATATGCTGCTGCACCGATAGGCTCTTACTCTTCACATAGAATTTATCCTGTCAAAAGTTTAGTAAAGGTTCCAGATGGAATAGATCTTGAGGTTGTTGCAACATTAATGACTAAAGGTCTGACAACTTTTTATCTATTACATAAAACATACGCTGTAAAATCAGGTCAAAAAATATTATTTCACGCTGCAGCGGGAGGCGTTGGTCAAATTTTTTGTCAATGGGCAAAAAGTTTAGGTTGTGATGTGATAGGAACTGTTGGGTCTGATGAAAAACTCGAAATTGCAAAAAAATTTGGTTGTACTCATGTAATTAATTACTCTAAAGAAGATTTTCAAAAAAAAGTGATGGAAATAACCAATGAGGAAGGTTTGCCAGTTGTCTATGATGGTGTTGGAAAAGTAACAATGGAAAAATCTCTCGGATGTTTAAAAATGAGAGGGACTTTTGTTTCTTTTGGAAATGCTTCAGGAAAACTTGACCCTCTTGATGTTGGAAAGTTAATCGCACCAAAAGGACTATTTTTAACTCGTCCTAGTATTGCGCACTATACTGCAACAAGAAAAGAATTGGACGAAGCAGCTGATAAACTTTTCGAAATGGTGAAAACACAAAAAGTAAAAATTGATATTTTTAAAAAATATGGCTTAAAGGATGCCGTAAATGCCCATAAAGATTTAGAGGGAAGAAAAATTATTGGACCCGCAATTATAGTTCCTAATTAGTCAATTTTCACATCCATATCTGACATATGTAAATTAAGAGCATTTGTAGATATTTGTATTTCTCTAATAAAAAATGCAATTGAAATTATCATTGATAAACAACAAGAGCCGAAAATAACTCTTGCCACAAACAATTCGTCTAAATAAAGGGCAAATACAGTTAACATATTAAACAGAAATCCAAAAGCAGCAAACATTATAGTCCACCTTAAAATAGATATACGATTACTTAAATTTAAGAATTGTTTTTGCCATTCTGGTGGTACATGCTTTTCGTAAACATGCTCATCATGGAGCTCTCGAATTAATTTACTTAAAGTATGAAATCTATTGCTATAAACACCCATAAGAAGTGGAATTGCGGGAAACATAAGTGCTGTTACAGTATAATCAATATTCATACGAATCAGTTTGATTATGAATCTACCCTTTGCTATTTACAAGTAAATTCTAATGGAAAAAATAAATCACTTTATTGAACTTACAAGGATTAAGAGACCTATTGGATATATGCTTTTATTTTGGCCATGTATTTGGGGGTTAACGATAGCTTTTGATTTTTCGAACAATACACAAATTTTTTTAAAGTTTGTCATATTATTTTTATGTGGATCAATATTAATGAGATCGGCTGGATGTATTATAAATGATATTGTAGATAAAGATTTTGATGCAAAAGTAGCAAGAACTAAATCAAGACCTATAGCCTCTGGTAAAATTTCTGTAAAGTTAGGTCTTTTTTATTCAGCATTTCTTTGTTTGATTGCTTTTTTTATTTTAATTCAATTTAATATGTTTACAATAATTTTAGCAATGTGCTCGATGCCATTGGCATTTTCTTATCCCTACATGAAAAGGTTCACTTATTGGCCTCAATTATTTCTTGGCATTACATTTAATTATGGTTTAGTACTTGGGTGGACAGCCATAAATGAAAATCTTACTATTATTCCATTAATATTTTATTTTGGAGCCATATTTTGGACATTAGGTTACGACACAATATATGGATACCAAGATTTAAAAGATGATGAAATAATAGGAGTAAAATCTACCTCAATAAAATTTAAAAAAAACCCAAAAATATTTTTATTCGTATGTTACTCTATATTTTTAATTTGCTTACTCTATACCGGTTATAAGATGAATTTTTCTTATATATATTTTTATGGTTTAGCATTAATATTTTCACATTTATTTATATTTCAAATTTTGAAACTAGATATAAAAAATGAAAAAAAATGTCTAAATATTTTTAAATCAAATAATTTTTTAGGATTTTTAGTATTTATAAATATTTTACTCAGCAAAATTATAATATGATGACAAATAAAGAAACGCTAGTAAGACTTTATAATAGTTATTCCAAAAGATATATTAATAAAATTATTGCATCCATTTTTCTTTCGATGATTGTTGCAGCTGCAACCTCTGCAATTGCCTGGCTTTTAGACCCAGCTATTGAAAAGATTTTTTTAGAAAAAGATCAAAAGCTTATGTTGATTATTCCACTGGCAATAGTTCTAGCATTTTCTGCCAAAGGAATATCTTTGTATTTAGCAAAAGTTATTATGATTGGTGTCGCTGAAGATATTAAAAAAAATATTCAAAAAGATATGATTACTAGTTTAGTCAAGGCGGATACAGCAATAATTGATAATAAACATACTGGTAAATTTATCTCCAATTTAACCTATGATACTACGCTAATTGTAAATCTTGTCAGCACTGCCTTACTAAATCTTTTCAAGGACTCCATTACTTTAATTGGTTTATTAATTGTTATGTTTTATCAAAACTGGCAATTATCTTTAATAGCAATAATAATGATACCTTTGGCATCTTTGGCTGCTAAAACTTTAGGGAAAAGAATTAGCAAAGTGACAACAGAAGCACAGTTGAAAGCTGGAGAACTTAATAAACATTTGATGGAAATTTTTAAAAATCATAAACTAATAAAGATTTTTCAAAAAGAAAACTTTGAGGTAGATAGAACAGACACGTTTCTCACCAGCCTAAAAGAAAAGGCAAAAAAAATTAATATTGTTTTTACTAGAGCCTCTCCAATCATGGAGGTTTTAACTGGTATAATGATAGCTTTATTAATTTACTACTCTGGAAAATTAATCCTTGAGGATGAGTTAGCAATAAATAATTTTTTTTCGTTTTTAGCTGCTATGATGCTTGCATATCAGCCAGTTCGTTCATTAACAACATTAAATCTCAGTGTTAACACTGGTTTATCAGCCGCTAAAAGAATAATTCCAATCATTGACACAAAAAATGAAATAATTGAATCTGAGACTAAAAAAAAACTGGATATTAAAAAGTGTGAAATAAAATTTGAAAATTGTGATTTTAAATATGGTGCTTCAGAAAATCCAGTTTTAAACAATCTTAATCTGAGTATAGCAGGAGGCAAGATGACTGCTCTAGTTGGATACACCGGCGCTGGAAAATCCTCAATAATAAACTTAATACCAAGATTCTATGATTGTCAAAAAGGAGATATCAAGATTGATAATCAATCTATATACGATGTAAGCATATTTGACCTAAGAAAAAATATTTCGATTGTAACGCAAGATATAACCCTTTTTGACGATACAGTTAAAAATAATATTTTATACGCTAATCAAAATGCTACTGATGAGGAAGTGGCATTAGTAGCAAAAAATTCATTTGCGGAAGATTTTATAAATAAACTTCCCCAAAAATATAACACTATCATAGGTGAAAATGGTGTCAGACTTTCTGGTGGTGAAAAACAAAGAATTTCAATTGCACGAGCCATGCTAAAAAAAACCCCTATAATTCTTTTAGATGAAGCTACATCGTCATTAGACGCAGAAACTGAGAATAAAATTCAAAATGCTATGGAGATACTTACAGAAAATAAAACAACCATTGTAATAGCGCACAGATTATCAACAATTTTAAATGCACACAAAATTTTTGTAGTTGATAAAGGAAACATAGTTGCAGATGGAACGCATAAGGAATTAATAGAAAATTCAACAATTTATAAAAAATTTTATCAAAAACAAGTTAAACAAAATTAATGGTATTATTAATCTATAGAATTTTTATTAATTTAATTCTTATATTTTCACCATTAATTATATTGTTTAGAATTTTAAAAAAGAAAGAAGATGTTTACAGATTTAAAGAAAAATTCTGTTTTTTTTCCAAAAAAAAAATAAAAAAAAAATTAGTGTGGTTTCATGGTGCAAGTGTAGGTGAGATTTCTAGTATTATTCCATTAGTTTTTATCCTGGAAAAAAATAAAAAGATAGATCAAATATTAATTACATCATCTACTTTAAGCTCGGCAAAAGTTCTAGAACAGTTTAAATTTAAAAAAACTGTACATCAATTTTTTCCAATTGATACAAATAAAATGTCAGAAAATTTTTTAAATTATTGGAAACCCTCTTTAGCTGTTTTTGTTGACTCAGAAATATGGCCTAATATGATTTTAAATTTAAAAAAAGGATCGATACCAATTTTCCTTCTAAATGCAAGAATTACACAAAGATCGTTTAAAAGATGGAAAATATTTCGAGATTTTAGCAAAACAATTTTTCAATGTATTGATAAATCTATAGTTTCAAATCAAGAAACAAAAAATTATCTTAAATATTTAGGAGTTAAAAATATTAAATCTGTAGGAAATTTAAAATTTATTCAAAATAAATTTAAAAGACTTACCTTGCCAGAGAGGTTAAGGAAACATATTGTGAATAAAACTACATGGTGCGCAGCAAGTACTCATAAAGGTGAGGAACAGATATCAATAAATGTGCATAAGATACTTAAAAAAAAATATAGTAATTTACTTAGCGTTATTATTCCAAGGCATATAGATAGATCAAAAGAGCTTGTAGAATTGTTTAAAGAAAATAATTTAAAAGTTCATTGTCATAGTTGGAAAACTCAAATACCAAAAAATATTGACATATATCTTGTAGATACTTACGGAGAAACTGAAAAATTTTTTAATTTAATTAAAGTTGTTTTTGTTGGTGGTTCTTTAGTAAATCATGGTGGGCAAAATCCTTTAGAGCCAGCAAGACATGGCTGTAATATTTTATACGGGCCAAATGTAAATAATTTCAAAAAAATCTATGATTTCCTTGACAAAATTCGAATATCTAAAAAAATTCAAGGAGATAGAAGCTTATACACAAATATAAAAAAATTAATAAGTAATAAAAATAAAGCTAGATCAGCTAATAAAAGAGTAAAGAAATTAGGCGATAAAATTTCTGCATTTGTAATAAAAGAAATTGAAAGTTCATTAATAAAATGATGATTAAAAAACCAAAATTTTGGAATAAAAAAAAACCTAACTTTTTTGCTTACTTATTGATGCCTTTCTCTCAGTTAGTGAATTTTTTTAATATAGTAAAAAAGGGTAAAAATTTTAAATTCCCAAATATTAAAACTATTTGTATAGGTAACATTTATATCGGGGGCACCGGGAAAACTCCTTTATCAATAAAAGTTTGTCAGCTATTAAATAAAAAAAATATTAGATCAACAGTTCTAAAAAAGTTTTATAAAGAACATAAAGATGAACAATTATTAATTAGCAATAAGACAAATTTAATTAGCAAAATAAATAGAAAAAAATGTATAGAAAATGCGATAGAAAAAAATTATGAATTTGCGATTTTTGATGATGGACTTCAGGATAAGTCTATTAAATATGATTTAAAAATTTGTTGTTTTAATTCAAGCAATTGGATTGGTAATGGTTGCATTATACCAGCTGGGCCATTAAGAGAGAAGACACAAGCTATAAAAAATTTCGATATAGTTTTCTTAAATGGGCCAAATAAAGAAAACGAAAATATTAAAACTAAAATATTTGAAATAAACAGCAATATAAAAATATTTGAAGGTCGTTATAAAGTTAAGAATTCTGAGAAATTAGACAAAACTCAAAATTATTTAGCTTTTTCTGGAATAGGAAATCCTGAAAATTTTTATATAACCTTACAAGAAATTAATCTAAATATATCAAAATATTTAACTTTTCCAGACCACTATAATTATAAAAAACTTGAATTAGATAATATAAAAAAATATGCGAATAAAAATAATTTAAAAATTATTACAACTGAAAAAGATTATTTAAGAATTAATAAAGAATTTAGACAAGACTTAGGTTATATTGAGATGGATTTAGAAATAGTAAATGAAAAACAATTTTTAGATTTAGTTTCAAAAAAATGAAAACTTTAAGATATTTTATAGAATTTTTATTTATCAAATTTTTTTTTCTTTTATTTAAGATAATAGGTTATAAAAATTCCTCAAATCTAGGTGGAAAAATTGGTTCTTTTATCGGACCATTGTTTCGCTCAAAAAGTCTAACTAAAAGTAATATTCAAAACAGTTTACCAAATTTATCACAGGAACAAATTGAGGTATTAATAAAAAAAATGTGGGAAAACTATGGAAGAATTTTTTCTGAGTATATGTTTATAGAAAAATTCAGATCAAATAAACTTGAAAAATACTTGAATATAAATGGAATTAAAATTCTGGAAAAAATAAAAAAAAATGGAAAGCCAGTAGTTTTTATATCAGGACATTTTAATAATTTTGAATTGATGGCAATGCAATTAGAGATGAATGGAATTAAACTTTCAGCAGTTTATAGACCTTTAAATAATTTTTTTTTAAATCGAACGATGGAGAATTTAAGAAAAAGTTTTATTTGTAAAAATCAAATAAAAAAAGGATGGGGTGGTGTCAGAGAAATTATTAGGGCATTCTCACAAAATACATCAATAGCCTTGATGATCGATCAAAGAGTTACAGAAGGAGAGAAATCAATATTGTTCAATAGAAACACTTTCACAACAACTATTCCTGCTCAGTTGGTAAAGAAATATAATTGTCCAGTGGTTCCAATTTATATTAAGAGAAGAGACAATATTTACTTTGATATTACTGTAGAAGATCCAATTCATTTTGGTGAATTAGATGATATAAAAAGTATCACTCTTAAACTTAATAAATGGCTTGAAGGCAAAATATCATTGAATCCAGATCAGTGGATCTGGACTCATAATAAATGGAAATTATAATTTTTTTTACTCTCTTTTTTTAGATGCCTCCAGATATGAAAAATATGCTTCCTGTAATTCAACATTCCAATAGCTTAGTTTTTCAAGTTGTATTTTTTTACCTGAGACTGCACAAATAACATAATCTCCATTTTCAATTATTTTAAAATTATTGGGTAAATATTTTAATTTAGCTAATTTATTTTTCATTATTTAGTTGTATAAAATATATATATGAACATTGGAATAATTGGAAGTGGAGGAAGAGAGCATTCACTTTGTTTTAAACTAAAAGAGTCGGTCTTAGTTGATAAAATATTTTGCTTCCCAGGGAATGCTGGTACAAGATTAATTGCAAAAAATATAAATTTAGACATCACAGATTTTGAAAAGATTCACAAAACCTGTGAAAAAGAAAAAATAGAATTAATTGTGGTGGGACCAGAAAAGCCTTTGGTAGATGGTATTGTTGACTACTTTAAAGATACAAAAATTAAAATTTTTGGTCCTAATAAAATATGCTCACAATTAGAAGGATCAAAAACATTTACAAAAAAACTATGTGAAAAATATAAAATACCCACGTCAGATTTTAAAATTATTTATGAAGAAAAATCTGCATTTAATTATTTACAAACTGTTGATTATCCTTTGGTAGTCAAAGCAGATGGGCTTGCTGCTGGAAAAGGGGTATATATTTGCAAAAGCCATAATGATGCAAAAAAAGCTGTTAAAGAAATTTTTGATGGGCGCTTTGGTAAAGCTGATTGTGTTTTAATTGAACAGTTTTTAAGTGGGGAGGAAATGAGTTACTTTATTATTTGTGACGGATCAACTTATAAATTTTTTCAAACTGCACAAGATCATAAGCGTGTTGGTGAAAACGATACAGGTAAAAATACTGGTGGAATGGGTGCATATTCTCCTTCAAGACTATATTGCAATAATTTGGATGAAAAAATAAAAGAAAAAATAATAAAACCTACTTTAATGGGTATCAAAGATCTTGGTACAAGTTATCGTGGATTTTTATATATTGGATTGATGATTGTTGAAAATGAACCTTTCCTAATTGAATTTAATGTTAGGATGGGTGATCCTGAATGCCAAACTATTTTACCTATATTAGAATCTGATTTAGGAGAACTAATTCAAGCCTGCTGTGATAAAAAATTATCGAGTTTTAATATTAAATGGAAACAAAAAAAAAGTGTGTGTGTAGTTTTGTGTTCAAATGGATATCCAGATAATTATAAAAAAAATATTAAAATTGATCAAATTAAAAATATTAAACTTCATCAAAATGAATATATTTTTCATGCGGGTACAAAAATTGAAAATGGAGAGTATTTTGCTACGGGGGGGAGAGTATTAAATATTATCGCAATAAGTGAAAACTTCAGAAGATCAAAAGATCAAACGTTAAAAATTTTAAATGACATAAACTGGAAAGAGGGTTTTTTTAGAAAAGATATAGCTAATAAAGTTATTTAAATGAGAATAATTGGTGGAAAATTTAAAAATAAAAAAATTCTTTTACCGACTGATGACAAAACAAGACCTCTAAAAGATATGGTAAGAGAATCAATATTTAATATTATTGAACATTCAAATCTTTTTAAAAATAAAGTTTTATCTTCTTCTGTTTTAGATCTTTACTCAGGGTCGGGATCATTTGGACTGGAATGTTTATCAAGAGGAGCATCTAAAGTAGTATTTTGTGAAAGTTATTTACCAGCATATAAAATTTTAAAAAAAAATCTTAATAGCCTTAATTGTCCCGATCAAATAGAACTATTTAATGAGACGGTTATTAAATTTATAGATACAACAAGTAATAATGTAAATAAATATGATATTATCTTTTTGGACCCACCATACAAAGAGAATAATATTGAAGAATTGCTAGAAAAAATTTACGAAAAAAAAAATTTTAAAAAAATCAATTTATTCATTTTACACAGAAATAAGAACACAAAAGATAAATTTCCAACAAATTTTAAAATTTTATTAGAAAGAACATATGGTGTGTCTAAAATATATTTTGGAAAATTTAACTTTTGAGAATTCTTTTAGTCTCAATTTTAATTAGTTCTACAGCAGGCTGATCAAAAGGATTAATTTTCATAATACTGCCCAATAAAATTGTTTCTAGCATAAAAAAAGTAAATAGTTCTCCAAGACTTTCTTCGGACCGTAACAATACATTAAAACTTCTAAAGGGTATTTTTTTTTTTCTAAAAACAATCTCTGTAGCTTTTTTTTGAGCAGATTTAATTTCGTATAAGTTTTTATTTTTTAAATAATTATAGCTTGGTAATATTTCTGAATTGATAATTTTTTTTTTATCGTGATCATTTACATCAAAAAAGGTAAAGAATGAATTTTTAGGACCATCTAGGTATAATTGCATTAAACTATGATTATCTTTTGGCATAGATGAAATTAAGGGCAACACGCCTTTTGAATTTTTTCCTAAACTTTCTGCCACAAGTTGTTGATACCACGCAAATAAATCATGAGAAAGCTCATCGTAATTTAGAATTATGGAATTAAACCTTTTTTTATTTAAGAAATATTTGATAGAGATAACACTATCTATTAAAGAGTTAATAAACTTTTTATTTTTAATTAAATTGTTAATGTTTTTAAATTTTTCAGGTTTAAAGCCCATAAAGATTGCTGGTAACATTCCAACTTCAGAAAGCACTGAGTATCTGCCACCAATGTAGTTTTTATGATTTATAATTTCACACTTTAATTTATTGGCTAATAACTTGATATAATTATTTGAGTTTTCACATATAAAAAGGTTATTCTTTTTACCTTTGAGGGTGGAATAATTAGATATTGTCTCAAGAGTATTACCTGACTTAGAAATTATAATATTTAAACTTTGAGAATTTTTTTTATTATTTTTAATTGAATTGAGGTTATCTGTGAACGTGAATTTTTTTTTAATTTTTGGTTTTAAAAAATTATAAATAGCTTTAGATCCTAAAGAAGATCCACCCATACCAATTAAGTTGTAATTTTGAAATTTTTTAAATTTTTTTATTTGAACTTCTGAAAAATCAAAAGCATAATCTTTTGAAAAGCTTCTAATTAATTTATGATCTTTTAGAGAAACTAAATTACTTAATAAATTTAGTTTAATTTTGTTTTTATTATTTTTAATGCCAAATTTTTTTAGACGAATGTTTTTAGTTAACATTAATTTTTTTTGATTTGTTTAAGAACAAAATCTTCGGCAGACTTATCTTTACTTTCGGAATTTTTATTGAAGTTATTATCCTTAAACAATTTTTCTATATCATCCTCTATTGCTTTAGCCTTATTAGATTTATCATTTTTTTTATTAGGTTCTGGTAAGGATCCAAAACCTGGCGGAATTTCTAAGGGATTTTTCTTTTCAATTAAAAATTCATCACTATTTCTGTTTTTATTACCAGCTAATCCGTCTTGCACGGCTTGGCATGAATTTAATAAAATTAATATGAAAAATAGAAAAAAAAGTTTATTTTGCATTTATTTTTTCCTCCTTATTAAAAAATAATTCAACAAAAATAAGGCAAACGACTCCAGCCGAAATAAATATATCAGCTACATTGAAAATAAACCAATGAAAATCATTATAATTTAAATCTATAAAATCAGGAACTGCAGAATAATAAAGTCTATCGAATAAGTTCCCAAGTGATCCACCTAAAATGACAAAAAATATAAGTCCTTTAAAATTACTTGACTTTACACCAAGGTATAAAATTACAAAATTAACTAATACAATTATTAATGTTATTAAATTATAAATAAATTGTTTTTCAAACGACAATAATCCAAACCCTATTCCTGTATTCCAAACTAAAATAATATTTATAAATTGATTTAGATAAATATCTACTTTGCCATAAGTTTCAGCAAAATTTATAACATAGATCTTTGAAATTCTATCTAAAGTAAAAATAAATAATGTAATTAAAAAATAAATAATAATTTTCTTATTTATAAAATTTATCATTTAATTTTTATGTTGGATGCCTTTCACATTCTGCCTCAGCAATTTTCCAACAAACTGGACATTTTTTTCCTTTTGCTTTTGAAGTTTTTACTTCAATTTGATTTTTTATATTTTCATCCAAAATAGTATTTGCAAGTGAAGTTATACATATTTCTGAAAAATCATATTTTTTTGCAATGTCATATAGGTCCTTGCTCAATCTGATATCAATGGCGGTTTCTAAGCTGGATCCTATTGTTTTAGCCGCTCTTTTTTCTTCAATACTTATATTTGCTATATCTCTTATTTTGTTAATTTTTTCCCAGTTATTATTAAGTTCTTCATTTTTCCAAGATTTTGGAAATTCTGGAAACTTTTTTAAATGAATGCTGTTTTTTTCATCTTTGTTTAAAAGACTAAAAATTTCTTCTGTAGTAAAAGATAAAATTGGTGCAAACCATTTTAGCAAAGCGTCCAATATCGTATTTAATATTAAAATACAACTTTGTCTCTTGTCTGAATTTTTTTTATCGCAATATAAAGTATCTTTTCTAATATCAAAATAAAATGAAGAAAGATCAACAGTGCAGAAGTTTAATAATTCTTTGTACAAAACATGAAAATTGTATTCTCTAAAATTTGCTTTAAATTTTTCATTCAAAATATACAATTTGTGTAACATTAATTTTTCGAGTTCTGGAAGTTTGCTAATATCAATATTAGCATATTCATGCTCTGAATAATTATCATTTATATTTCCCATTAAGTATCTAAATGTATTTCTTATCTTTCTATATGCTTCAGCATGTTGCTCTAAAATTGAGTAGTCTATTCTCAAATCTTCAGAGTAATCAGATGCAGTCACCCAAACTCTAAGAATATCTGCTCCATATCTTTTTAAAATATCCTCAGGAAAGATCTGATTCCCTAAAGACTTTGACATTTTCAAACCCTTGCCATCCATCACAAATCCGTGAGATAAGATACTTTCAAATGGAGCTCTGCCTCTTGTTCCACAAGATTCTAATAATGAGGAGTGAAACCATCCTCTATGTTGATCAGATCCCTCTAGGTACATAGATGCAGGCCACTTTAAATCTTCTCTTTTTTCTAGAACAAATGAATGTGTGGATCCACTATCAAACCAAACCTCAACAATATCTTTTAATTTAACAAAATTTTCAGCTTTATATTTATCTCCTAAAAACTTTTGAGGGTCATCTGAAAACCAACAATCTGATCCTTCTTTTTCGTAGATAGATGCAATATTTTCAAAAACATCTTCATCTACTAAAACTTTACCATCTGATTTAGAAATAAATATAGGCAATGGTACGCCCCAAACTCTTTGTCTAGAAACACACCAATCTGGTCTTGTCTCAATCATTGATCTCAATCTTTCTTTACCTTTTGCAGGATAAAATTCTGTATCATCAATAGCTTTTAAAGCTTTATCTCTCAATTTATGGCTTTCCATAGAAATAAACCATTGAGGTGTAGCTCTATGAACTAACGGAGCTTTAGATCTCCACGAATGAGGATATGAGTGGTTTAGTTTTCCATTTGCTAATAAATTTTTTTCATTTTTAAGCTTCTCGATAACAATGGGGTTTGCTTTAAAAATATGAATACCTTCAAAATTTAAAACATGTTTTGTGTACTTTCCATCATCATCAACAGTTTCGACAGCTTTAATATTATTATTTAAACATAAATTAAAATCATCTGGACCATGGCTTGGAGCGCAATGTACTATTCCTGAGCCTTGTTCTGTCGTAACAAACCTTGCCTCAAGCATCGGTATATCATAATTGTAACCTAAGTTCTTAAATGGATGGGAGCAAACTACTCCATCAAAATCAGATCCATTTATTTCACTTATAATTTTGTAGTCGTTAATTTTACAATCCTCAACTACACTTTTTAAAAGATCTTTTGCAACTATAATTTTTCTAGTGTTAAAATCACCTTTGTCATTAACTTGTATTACGACATATTTTAAAGATTTGTTGTAAGCTAAAGCTTTATTTGCTGGTATCGTCCATGGTGTGGTTGTCCAGATAATTACTTCAGCGCCCAAAAGATTTTCTAATTTTGATTTTTTAATATGAAACGAAACATAAATTGTATCTGATGTATGATCCATATATTCAACCTCTGCATCAGCTAGAGCAGTTTTCTCTACAGTGGACCACAAAACTGGCTTGTAGCCTCTATATAAACTACCTTCTTTTAAAAATTTACCTAGTTCCCTTACTATTTGAGCCTCAGCATCATAACTCATTGTAGAATAGTAATTTTCCCAATCTCCAACAACTCCAAGCCTTTTAAATTGCTCTTTATGAACTTTGATCCATTTATTAGCAAACTCTCTGCATTCTTTTCTAAATTCAACTACTGGCACATCATTTTTATTTTTTTTATTTTTTTTATATTGTTCCTCTATTTTCCATTCAATCGGCAAACCGTGACAATCCCATCCTGGAACATATACGGAGTCTTTACCATCCATTTGATGAAATTTTGTAATTATATCTTTAAGAATTTTGTTAAAAGCTGTTCCCATATGAATATTACCATTTGCATAAGGAGGCCCATCGTGAAGAACAAACTTTTCTTTGCCTTTATTGTTTTCTCTTAATAAATTGTAAAGATCAATTTTATTCCAATGTTCAACGATCTTAGGTTCTTTCAATGGGAGATTTGCTTTCATTGAAAAAGCTGTTTTTGGAAGGTTTATTTGATCTTTGCTCATTTTAATTTTTTAGCCATTTTTACATCTTTTTTTATCTGTTTTTTTAATTCATCTATACCATTAAATTTTTTTTCACCTCTTATAAACTTCAAAAACTCAACAGTTAGCTTTTTATTATAAAGATTTTTTTTAAAATTAAAAATATTTACCTCAAGAAGAATTTTATTTTGGTTAAATGTAGGTCTATAACCTAAGTTTGCGATACCACTCAGTTTTTTTTTTGTCTTATTAATTAAGATTTTAACTGCATAAACTCCTGGTTTAGCTATCACATAATTTCCAATGTCTATGTTGCAAGTTGGGAAGCCAATAGTTTTACCTAATCTTCTTCCGTATTGCACAATTCCCTGGATTGACCAATTTCTATCTAAATATTTATTGGCAGTAGAGATTTGTCCATTTTCTAAAAGTTTCCTTATAGATGTTGAAGATATAATCTTATTCTTTTTTTTTAAAGGTGATGGATTTATTATTCTATATTTAAATTTCTTTTCAAAAAATTTCAATAATTTTACATCTCCCTCACGCTTATTTCCAAATCTAAAATTATTACTTACAAAAATTAATTTTGCAGATAATTTTTTGTAAAGGAATTTTTCAATAAATTGATTACATTTTATCTTTGAAAATTTTAAGTCAAATTTTTTGTTAATAACAAAATCAACCTTAAATCTTTTTAGAATATCCAACTTTTGATCAAAGTTGGATATTCTATAATTTTTAATTTTTTTAAAAAAAAACATTTTAGGGATTGGATCAAATGTCACTACCCCAATTTTGTATTTTTTTCTTTTTTTTAATATCAACGCTTTTTTAAATAATTTTTGATGTCCTAAATGAACACCATCAAAATTACCAATTAATATAATTGAGTTTTTGTGTTTCTTTTGTACGTCAAAATTTTTGTAATATTTTATTTTATTTACCATTTTAAGTATGATTGATAATAATTAATCTTTACATTGTATTTTAATTGAACTTTTTCAATATTTTTATCTATTTCTTTTTTATGTATACCCGACGATATTAACATAGAGTCGAAATTTTGAATATTAGCTCCTTTGATATCCGTATTAAGATTATCTCCAATACACAATATTTTTTTATTTTTTATGTCTGCAGCTTGTCGATATACTGGTGGATAAGGTTTTCCAAAATATTCAACCTTTCCTCCAAGATCCTCGAATATTTTTGCTACCGAGCCTGCACAATACTCTGTAACATTGCCTCTATCTACAATTAAATCAGGATTTGTACATATCATTATTTTACCAATTACATTTTTAAATATTTCTTTATAATATTTTAAGTCTTCTTCATATTCTTCGAAAAGTCCTGTGCACAATATAAAATTGGATTGTTCTAAATTATCAATTTTATTTTTTTCAAAAAGTTTAAAAAGATCAAAATCTCTTGGGGGTCCAATATGATAAAATTTCTTCTCTTTATAATTTTTTTCTAAATGTTTCAGTGCAGATTCCCCAGATGTATAAACTTTGCTACATTTATTTTCATCTAATCCCATCTTTTTTAAGAATTCAATTACTGTACTATTTGGTCTTGGTGCATTAGTGAGCAAAATATATTTCTTATTTAATTTTTCTAATTCGTTTAAAACATTAACAGAATTTTGATTAAGACTTATTCCGTTATGAAGCACTCCCCAAATATCAATGAAGAAGACATCGTAGCTGTTCGCTACTGTCTTCAGTCCTAAATCATCTAAATTTTTTGGCATTTAGGAGATATAGCTTAAAAAAATCAATATTTCTTGGTTTTTTAGGGTTTAAATTTCTTGATGATATCTTGAAATAATAGCCAAGCATCTTTATATGATCCACATATTTATAGGAGTTTTTATGAAATTTAAACCTTTGCACGATAGAGTGCTTATTGAAGTTCTAGATGGCAGTGAAAAAACTGCGGGTGGAATAATCATACCAGACACGGCTCAGGAAAAACCACAAGAAGGTAAAGTTGTTGCTGTAGGCGGAGGAGCAAAAACTGAAGACGGAAAAATAATCCCAATGGATGTTAAAGTTGGAGATAAAGTTCTTTTCGGTAAATGGTCTGGCACAGAAGTTAAAATTGATGGAAAAGAATACAGCATAATGAAAGAGTCGGACATTATGGGTATTTCAACAGGAAAATAATTTAAGGAGATAGATATGGCAAAAATAGTAAAATTTGATGCAGATGCAAGAGCAGCAATGTTGAAAGGCGTTGATATTCTTGCAAATACTGTAAAAACAACTTTAGGTCCAAAAGGAAGAAATGTTGTAATCGACAAATCATATGGAGCTCCAAGAACTACAAAAGATGGCGTGACTGTAGCTAAAGAAATTGATCTAGAAGATAAATTTGAAAATATGGGTGCGCAAATGGTAAAAGAAGTTGCCAGCAAAACAAACGACGAGGCTGGAGATGGAACTACTACTGCAACAATTTTAGCCCAAGCAATCGTTAAAGAAGGATGTAAATATGTAACTGCAGGCATGAATCCAATGGATGTAAAAAGAGGTATTGATGCAGCAGTAGATCAAGTAAAACAAAAGCTAATTTCATCTGCAAAAAAAGTTAAAGACAGTGATGAGATTGCACAAGTAGGAACAATTTCAGCTAATGGAGATAAAGAAATTGGTAACATGATTTCTAAAGCTATGCAGAAAGTTGGGAACGAAGGAGTAATAACAGTTGAAGAGGCTAAAGGAATTGAGACTGAACTTGATGTAGTAGAAGGTATGCAATTTGATAGAGGATATTTATCACCATATTTTATTACTAATGGAGATAAGATGACAACAGAATTAGAAAATCCTTTGATTCTTTTACATGAAAAAAAATTAACAAACCTTCAACCAATGGTTCCTCTGTTAGAAGCAGTAGTTCAAGCAGGTAGACCACTAATGATAATTTCTGAGGATGTAGAGGGTGAAGCATTAGCAACTTTAGTTGTAAATAAACTAAGAGGTGGCTTAAAAGTTGTTGCAGTAAAAGCTCCAGGTTTTGGAGATAGAAGAAAAGCAATGCTTGAAGATATTGCGATACTTACTGGTGGCCAAGTAATTTCAGAAGATTTAGGAATAAAACTTGAAAACGTAAAATTAAATGACCTTGGATCTGCAAAGAGAGTTAAGGTAGATAAAGAAAATAGTACAATAGTAAGTGGATCAGGTAAAAAATCAGATATTGAGGCTAGATGTAATCAAATTAAACAGCAAATTGATGAAACAACCTCAGACTACGACAAAGAGAAACTTCAAGAGAGATTAGCTAAACTTGCAGGTGGTGTTGCTGTCATCAAAGTTGGTGGTGCAACCGAAGTAGAAGTTAAAGAAAGAAAAGACAGAGTTGAAGATGCTTTAAATGCTACAAGAGCGGCAGTTGAAGAAGGTATCGTTGTTGGTGGTGGTTGTGCATTGTTATATGCCTCGCAGGATATTGACAAATCTGTGAAAGTAAAAGGTGATGATCAAAAAGCTGGTGTTGAAATTGTTAAGAGCGCTTTGCAGGCACCAATAAGACAGATTACAAAAAACGCTGGTGTTGATGGATCTGTAGTAGTTGGCAAACTTTTAGAACAAAATAAAACATCTCATGGTTATGATGCGCAAACTGAAAATTATGTAGATATGTTTAAAGAAGGTATTATCGATCCTGTAAAAGTCGTTAGAACAGCTTTACAAGACGCAGCTTCAATATCAGGTTTGCTAGTAACTACTGAAGCAATGATTGCTGATAAACCTGAGGAAAAAGATTCTGGTCCTGCTATGCCTCCTGGAGGAATGGGAGGAATGGGTGGAATGGGTGGAATGGGAATGTAATCCCCATTAATCTCAAACAAAAATTCAAAAAGGGCGGTTTTTACTGCCCTTTTTTTTACCTATCCTCTTCATGGTGGATGAAAAGTTAATCTAACAAATTTATGTAGTCTAATTCTAACAAACCACATTCTAAAATTGTACGCATCTTAATAAGTTGTATAAATCACTATTTTGTTGAAAATTAAATTTACTTACTTTTCTTTTTTTTTGATATTCCTAGCTTATCGCTATGTCTTAACCTTAATATAACAATTGCTCCTGCAATTAACACAATAGCTACTGCCTCGTATACTAATGCTGAAGGATCCATTTCCTTTCCTTGCAAAATTATGAATCGTGAAAGAGCAGTAATTGCAATTAAAAGTGGTAAAGTAATACTAATTGACTGTTGATCCCAAAACACTCTAACCATTGCAAGCACCTCTAGGTATAGGAACATTAAAAGTAAATCAGCAAGAGTTACTGATGTATTTATGAACATTAGTTTAATCTCTAAAACTACAGCAATGATAGTGCTAACTAAAATTATTCCAAGTAAGCCAAGTTGTAAATATTTTACTAGATCTCTCATACAATTTTAAATAAATGATTCGATTACTAAAATACAAGAAATTATCTAAAAATTCTACCAACAATAAATAAACCAAGTGCCACTGCTGGTCCAATACCAAAGGCAAAAAGTATAGTTCCAATACCAACTGTCCCACCTAAATACCAACCAATACTAACTACCGTTATTTCTAAAAATGCTCGAACTGCTGCTATTGGCAAATTTGTTTTTTTTTGAAGTCCAGTCATCAAACCATCTCTAGGACCGGGGCCTAAATTAGCTACAAGATAAATACCACTTCCTATTCCAACGAGCAGGACAGCTGCTACTGCTAAGATCATTTTTAAAATAAAGCTTTCAGGGGTGGAAACATAATTTAAACAGAGATCTATCATTGTTGCTATAATTACTGCATTCAGGATTGTGCCAATTCCTGGTTTTTGGCTCAAAAATACCCAAAGTGAGATAACGAAAATACTAATAAAAAAAGTTATAATTCCAATTGAAGCATTTACTTTCAAAGAAATACCTTGAGCTAATACACTCCATGGAGAAGCTCCAGTATAAGATACAAGCAATAAACCTTCACCTATACCAAATAAACTTAGCCCAAAGCATAAAAAGAAAAAAGTTGATAATCTTGGTTTTAGATTAAGAGGATTTTTAGAACTCCACGTAACCTTTGGAATATTTTTAATTTTTAAAAACATAGTTTATTTAGTAATAAAACTTAATAAATCCTAATAAAAAATAATTTGCAAATAAATAATCTTATTTTAGTAATTAAAAAAATCTATAAACTTACTTTTATGAAAAAAATCTTCATTACTGTTATAATATTAACTTTAGGTATCTTTAAAACTTCTGTCTCCAAAGAACTAACTGATTTAAAGTTTATAGAAATGGAAGTATTAAGGAATGGCGATGTAATTGGTTTTTCGAATTACAAATTCTCAAAAGAAAATAATTTTTTGAAAGTTGAAAATGAAACAAAATTCAAAGTCGATGTTTTAGGGGTAAATTTATTCAAAATTGATAGCTTGGGAATTGAAGTTTATGAAAATAATAAATTAGTTTCATTTGAATCTGAAACTTTTCAAAATAAAAAAGTAAAATATGTAAATTTAAAACTTTCTGAGGATAAAACTCAATATTTAATAAACGGTTCATCGTATAAAGGAAGTGCTGCTCTAAATAATGTTATAGGAAACTGGTGGAACTATCAAATTTTACAAACTGATACCCAAATAAGCCCTTTATCAGGAAGTGTAAAAAAACAAGAGGTAAAATATATAGGCGATGAATTAATTAAAATTTTGGACAGAAAAATAGAAACAAAAAAATTTAATTTGAAATCAAAAAACCAAAACCTCCCTGAAGATAAAAAGCTTGATTTTATTATATGGATAGACCCTAGCACAAATATAATTTTAAAAGTTGCATATGAAAGAATGGGTAAATGGGAATATAAATTAAAGAAATATAATTAAAAAATTAATTTTCCTTTTTTTTTCTTACCCTTGCAATTAATTGTGTTAAAGAATCAACCATTTGATCTGAGGCTTTAAAAATTTCCGTGGTTTTGTAATCATAAGATAAATTTTTTTCTGGATTGGTTTTATCTTCTATTATTATTCCTTCATCAGGAGAATTATTTTTAATGTAAATTAATATTAGCCAATTATCATCTTCATTTTCATCCCATTTAATGAAAATTTCTCCAGTTTCAAATCTTCGATCTATACATCTTAAAATAGACATCTGTCTTGTAATATGTCTTTTATTTAATTGGAAAACTAAACTGCTTGCGCTTCTATAAAAACTCTCTAGAGCAAATTCAATTTTTTGTCTTGCTAATGTATAATCTTTTTCTTTTTGAAGTAGCGTTTCCCTATCTTCGTCACCTTGAATTTTTACTCCAAGAGCCTCTACTCTCTCTCGAATTTTTTGATCTCTTATAATTCTATATTTCTCTCTTAATTTATCTATTCTCTCCTGTAGACCAGCATAATCCTCTCTTTTTTCTTTGAGTGAGATTTTTTCTAATTGTTCTAGTTCTTTAATTTCTCTTATTCTAAATTTTTCAATTTGTTTTTCTAATTTTAGTTGTTCAAGGAATTTTCTCTGCTTTTCGGCTTGTTCTTGTCTTATTATCGCCTGTTCTTTTCTTAAAAATGATTTGATGTCTTTGACTCTTTCTTTCTCTAATTTTATCTCATCTTTTAATAGTTGTTCTTTGAGTTTTAAATTAGCTTTCTTTTCTTCCTCTAGACGTAATTTTTTATCGATTTTCTCTTTCTCAATTCTTTCCATCTCCTCAATTTTTTTTCTTCTCGTTTCATCTTTTTGTAATACCTTGTACTCATTGATTGTATCTGAGATTTTTGTAAAGAATTTTTGAAGGAAGGTATCGATAGCTACAAAAGGATTAAAGCTTATTTTTATGTCAGGCTTCAAAGAACTTTGAAATCTTATTAATCTTAAAAGGACTTGATTTTTTTTATTTTTATTATCAACTTTAAATTTTTTTTTTGTATTTTTCTTTCTCTTTTTTGTTTTTTTTTGTTTTTTTGACTTTATTGAGAATTTTTTAATCTTTTTGATTTTAGGAATTCTTTTAGCTTTTTTATTTTTTTTTTTCTTTTTTTTCATTTAGAGGGTTTTAGAAATTTATCAATTTATTTTTGATAAATATAGTCTCTTGTGTTCGGTACAGAATCTAATTTTTTAGACAATTGGAATTGAAATACAACCTGGTCTCCCCATTTAAAAGCCATTTCACAACTTGCAAGATAAAATTCCCACATTCTAAAAAATTTTTCATCAAACATTTCTAAAACCTGACTTTTTTTACTGAGAAATCGTTCTTTCCAGTGTCTTAAGGTGTGAGCGTAATGCTTTCTTAAAACCTCAATATCAGAAAGTATTAATCCAGATTTTTCAATTGGTAGAGCTACTTCACTTAAACTTGGTGTATATCCTCCAGGAAAAATATATTTATTTATCCATGGCTGTGGATCACGTGGTGGATTTATTGATCCGATCGTATGTATCAATGCAATACCATCTTGGGAAAGTAGTTTTGAGACTGTATTAAAGTATGTTTTATAAAACTTTTTACCTACATGTTCAAACATTCCAACACTCACTATCCTGTCAAAATTTTCATTTAAATTTCTGTAATCTTCAAGTCTGAAATCAACTTGATTTTCTAAGTTCATCTCTTTTGCTTTTTGTTTGCTATATTGCAACTGGTTTTCTGAAAGAGTAATGCCAAGTACTGAACATTTGGTTTTTTTTGCAATTTCCAGGGCTAATGTCCCCCATCCACTTCCAATGTCTAAAACTCTTTGATCATTTTCTAATTTAAGTTTTTTAATTATATGGTCGATCTTATTATTTTGAGCTTCTTCTAAAGTATTTTTTTCATCTTTAAAATACGCGCAAGAATATTGTCTTTTCTCGTCCAAAAATAAATCATATAGTTTTTCAGATATATCATAATGATGTGCAACATTTCTTTTCGATTTTTTTATAAAGTTGAAACTTGTTAGAGTTTTATAGAATCCTCTGAGTTTATTAATTATCATTCCATAATTATTTATCTCACCTCTTCCGATATTTTCAAATGCAATTTCTAAAAAGTCTGTTAATGATCCATTTTCAATAACAACTGATCCATTTGAGTAAGCTTCTCCAAAATAAAGATCTGGGTGAAAAAGTAATTTTGAATGTAAGCTTCTATCCAAAAGTCTAAGAGTAATTGGTTTTTCTTTTTTAGGATTTCCAATCTTATACTTGTTGCTATCAGCATCGATTAAAATAAATCCACTTTTAATAAATAAGCTATTTAAGAACTTTGCTAGTTTCATTTTAAGCTACCTTTAAAAAATTATAATTAAAATCTAATTTGGCTAATTCATCAAGTAATTTTTTTTTACTATCTTGATTTAATAACGAAAGTGGCGGCAATAAATTGGTATAAGAATTATCTGAAATTGATAAAATTGTGTGGATACCAGATATTAAATTATATTTATCAAATTCCTCTCGTACATTACATAATTTTTGGTTGTTAGTTTGATCTATTTTATTAATAAAGTTATCATAAACATTTCTTGATAATTCTGCCGTTACATTGCAGGTTGCAGTAATTATTCCTGAACATCCCAATTCTAAACCACTTAATAATTTTGATTCTGAGCCAGGTAAGATAGAAAAATTTTTCAATTTTAAAACTTTGTACAAATTATATGTGCTGTCTTTAACTCCTATGATTTGATCTGGATAAATTTTTACAAGCTCCTCAACACATTCTACTGAAAATTTATATCCACATAATTTTTCAAAATTATATAAAACGATTTTACACCATGGGTGAATTTTGATTATCTCAGAGTAAAATTTAATTGCATCATTATCTGCATAAACGTAATACGCTGGTGGCATTATAAGAAAATTCTCAAAATTAAAATTTTTACATACATTAAGAAATGAAATAGTTTCTTTAAGTGAATTAAAACCAGTGCCAATTATAAAATTATTTTTAAATTTATTTTTTGAAAGTTTCTCAATTAATTTAATTTTTTCTGAAACGGAAATTAATTGAGCTTGTCCCGTACTACCAAAAATCACAACTCCATGACAGCCTTGTAATATTAAATTTTCTGCATGTTTAATTGTTTTATCTACATCTAGATTCAATTCTTTATCTAACACAGATACCGAAGCCGCATAAATGCCATTAATTTTACTCATAATAAAAACTTATATAAAAATAAAATTTTAGTAAAGTTGATAAAAAAATGAAAATTCTAGCTATTCAAAACAGAATGGGTATTGGTGATATGATTATATATTTACCTTTTATAGAGGCGATATCAAAAAAATATAATACAAAAGTTGACATTCTAGTTAAAGAAAACTCGAAAGCTTCAGAAATTTTGAGGGATAACAAATATATTGGAGAAATTATAAATTTAGACAGAAATAATAAAAATAAAAAAGGAACACATGATGGTATTTTTGGCTCAATCAGTTTAGCAAATCAATTAAAAAAATATAATTTTGAAAAAGTATTTATTTTTAATTCGTCTTTAAGATACAAGTTAATATGTAAATTGGCATCTATCAAAGAGATACATCAATATCCGTTGTTTAAAAAAAAAAACCAGCATATTATTTTAGCAGCACAAAATTTTCTAAAAAATTCTATTGGTGAAACTGTAAAAAGTGAACCCATAATCAGCGTAGATAAAAAAAGTATTTCTGAAACAGGAATCAAATTAAAAATAACAAAGAGTGAAAAAAATATAATATTGGGTATAGGGGGGTCTGGAAATACTAAAAGAATACCATCAAAAATATTTTTGAGATTTATGGAAATGTGTGAAAACAAACATAATTGTAGATTTTTTTTAGCCACAGGAACTAATGACGAAGAGCAAATTATTCTGAAGGATATATTGAATTCAAAATATAATACTAAATGCTTAACTTTAGATAAAATGAGTTTGTTTGAAATCTTGCCTATAATTGCTAATTGCGATGTAGCAGTTTGTAATGACTCTAGCTTTAGTCACTTATCCGCTGCAATTGGTATACCAACTATAGTTTTGATGGCAGATACACCTTTGCTATATGGGAGTTATAGTTCAAAAATGTTTCCAATAATTCCTGACGGGGAGGTTACAGTCAAACATGATACTTTAGGTAAAGAGAAAATTGATCCACAAAAGATATTTTATAAATTTAACGAATTAATTAACTAACATCTTTCAAAACTATTTCCTTAGCCTCATTTACTATTGCTGCCAATCTAGATAAATCGGGACTTACATCTGGGTGAATTTTTTTCATAATATTTTTATAAGATTTCATAACTTCTTCTTTAGAGTACTTTTTTTTTGGATTTAAATTTAGTATTTTGTAAGCCTCATCTAATGATATAGATTGGGTATTAGCTGCTGATCCCATATTATTAAAATTAAACCTTCCTGAATTTTTTAAGAATCTTAGTAGGCCCCAAATTCTTACTAGTTGAAGTAAGGTCAAACCAGCTTTGGTCTTTATTAATGGCAAAATCATAAGTAAAAAAGGTAAAGAAAATATGTACCTTCCAGCAAAGGCCATTATCACAGCTAGAACTATAGATAAAATAATAGTAAAAGTTCTAATTCCTTTAGAAATTTTAGCACTTGATGTCTTTACAAACCAATTAAGCAATAAATAGACTAGGACAAAAATAATTAGTGTTAAGAAAAAAATATTCATGTAATAGATGTTAAAAATGAAAATACCACAACTTGAGAAAAAACCAGAACTAAAATCTTGTCACAATGTGACATGGGAAGATAATTATAGCTGGATTCATCAAAATAATATTTTAGAGGTTTTAAAAGACAGCTCTAAACTCTTACCAGAGGTAAGAAAATATCTAGAAGATGAAAATAATTATACAGAGGAGAATTTAAAGGATACGAAAGAATATCAAAAAAAACTTTTTGATGAAATCAAGGGAAGAATTAAATTAGATGATGAGTCTTTGCCATTCAAAGATAAAAATTATGAATATTGGACTAAAACAACAACAAAAGGAAATTATTCAATTAAATTAAGAAAAAAAATTGGTTCTAATAATGTTGAGGAAATTTGGAATGGAGATAAAGAAAAAGAAAAACTTAAAACTGAGTATTTTGGGGTTGGTGATTTAGAAGTAAGCTACAACGATAAATATTTAGCGTATTCATTAGATTTAAAAGGTTCTGAGTATTTCACTATTCATGTAAGAGATATTAAGACAAATGAGATTATTACAGATAAAATTGAAAACACTTCAGGTTCTATCTTGTTTAGTTTGGATGACAGATTTATTTTCTATTCTAAGCTTGATGAAAATCACAGACCTAAAAAAATTTTTAGGCATGAAATTGGTAAATCAATCAAAGAAGATCTATTGATCTTTGAGGAAAGAACCCCAGCATTTACTGTAAGCATTGGTATTAGTGCAGATGAAAAATACTACTTTATTAATTCTTCTGATCATAACACCTCTGAGAAATACTATTTTAAAAGTAATGAGAGTTTACCTAAACCAAAAATAGTAAGAAAAAGAGAAAAAGGAATTATATATAGCGTAAGTTCCTGGGGTGGTTATTTTTATATTCACACCAACAAAGGTGCGGAAGATTTCAAAATAGAAAGATCGACAGATATCGAGGCATCTAAATGGGAAGTATTTATACCAGCTAAAAATGAAACAATGATTGGTGGACTAACATTTTTAAAAAATTGGATTATTAGATCTGAACTTAATAACGCTTTAGATAAAATCTTTGTAAGAGACATCAATTCAAATAAGGAGGAAGAGCTTATTTTTACTGATGAAGAAGTTTATGATGGTAGTATTTCACATACACAAAAAGATAGAAATACTGATCTAATTTATATTTCATATTCTACTCCAAAAACCCAAGCGAGGACCTATTTATATAATTTAAAGACTAAAGAAAAAAAATTAGTAAAGGAACAAGTTATTCCAACAGGACATGATCCAAAAAACTATATAGTGCAAAGGATTGAATGTAATTCTGATGATGGAAGAAAAGTACCTTTAACGATAACTAGACACAAAGATACTCCTTTGGATGGATCTGCAAATCTTCTTTTATATGGATACGGTTCTTATGGAGCTTCAATGTCTCCATCATTTTCTTCTACAAGATTAAGTCTAATTAATAGAAATATAATATGGGTGACCGCTCATATACGAGGAGGAATGGAGAGAGGAATGAAGTGGTGGAAAGAGGGAAAACTTCTGAATAAGAAAAATACCTTTAATGATTATATTGCTGCTGCAAAATTTTTGATAGAAAAAAAATATACTTCAAATGGTAAGATTATAGGAATGGGTGGTTCAGCTGGAGGATTACTGATGGGTGCAGTTGTTAACAAGGCCCCAGATTTATTTTTAGGGATGATTATGGCTGTTCCATTTGTTGACAGTCTAACAACCAACCTAGACCATTCTTTACCGTTAACAATTGGAGAATTTGACGAATTTGGAAACGCAAAAGATAATAAAGATCACTTTGATTATATTTATTCTTATGCGCCATATAACAATATAAAAAAAATGGATTACCCAAATATTTTAATTACAACAAGTTTAAGCGATAATAGAGTTTTATTTGATGAACCAGCAAAGTTTACAGCTAAACTTAGAGATTATAAAACTGATAACAATCTTTTATTACTTAAGACTGAAATGAATGCAGGTCACGGTGGTAAATCAGGCAGAGATGGTGCTATTGAAGAAATAGCGTTCGACTATGCATTTATTTTAAAAATAGCAGAAAAGATTTAGTCCATACTTGAAAGATTTTAATTAATACCTACATAAAGTTTACAAGTTGCCTTATTGGGGCTTGTAATAAACCTTGCTAACAAAGGAGGAAAAATGACAAGTAAGGATCTATCTATATTTAACTCACTAAGACCATTCTCAATTGGTTTTGACGATATGTTTGACCAATTTGAGAACATGTTAGGAAATGGTAGTTTGACAATGCAATCTAATTACCCGCCCTACAACATTAGAAAAACAGGAAAGGATAAATACTCAATTGAAGTAGCCTTAGCAGGTTTTTCGAAAAAAGATGTCGAAGTGGAGTTTGAAGATAATTTATTAACTGTGAGAACGAAACAAGTTAATAAATCGGATAATCAAAATGAAAATGGTGAAATTATTCATAAAGGAATTTCACAAAGACAATTTGCTAGATCATTTACAATTGCTGATGATGTAAAGGTAAATGGTGCTGAGCTAAAAGATGGTCTTTTGACAATTGCTTGTGAAAGAATTGTGCCAGATTACAAAAAGAAAAAACTTATTGAAATTAAATAAGTATTAACCTTGCTTGTGGGGATTATCCCCACAAGTTAAAAACACCCTTTAGATACAAATCCAATCACCATATCCTCACTGCTGATTTCAAATTTTCTCTCGCATGGAATTCCATATTTTTTTGTTTTATAAACAAGAATCTTAGAAGCTGTATTAGACTTTTCTTCGTTATCAGGCATACCCATAACTATTTTTAACTCTGAAACAGGTTGCCCAATAAATTGACTTAATTTCTCGTTTTCTTTTTTTACTATTTCATTGGTTTTGTCCTTAACTGTCTGACAACTGGACAATTTTGTTAAAACTAATAGAAAAATCAAAATATGTGATATTAATCGCACTATCTCACTTTATCACATCTGTTTTAATAAAAAATTAAATTCTAAGTTGAAAATTGTGAATAAAGCTTTCAATTGAAAAGATTTGTTTTGAAGAATAGTTTATTATTCTAATTATTTGGAGGAACTCAATGTTAGATAAATATTTTAATTATAAAAAACATAAAACTACTTTTAAAACTGAGGTTATTGCTGGAGTTACTACTTTCCTAACTATGGCATACATAATGTTTTTAAACCCTTTTATTTTATCTGGAGAATTTGCAGGACCAGAAAAAGGTTTTTTTGACTTTGGTGCTGTTTTCACGGCCACGATATTAGCCACTGCTTTAGCTTGTTTCATAATGGCTTTTTACGGAAAGACTTGGCCAATAGGTTTGGCTCCAGGAATGGGCATAAACGCTTTTGTTGCATTTGGAGTTGTTGCAGGAATGGGTTATACACCGCAAGAAGCTCTTGGGGCTGTATTAGTTGCGGGTGTTTTATTTTTAATTATATCTTTAACACCAGTCAGATCGTGGTTAATTAACTCAATACCTAAAAGCTTAAAACTAGGAATAGGAGCAGGTATTGGATTATTTCTGGCAATTATTGGTTTAGAAATTATGGGAGTAGTTGGAGATCATCCAGTTACACTTGTGACTTTAGGAGATATAAAAAATCCGTTAGTTATTCTAGGATGTCTTACATTTGTAGCAATTATTGTCATGGAAAAACTTAACATTAAAGGAAATATAATAATTGGAATAATTGCTTTCAGTATTATTGCATGGGTAAGTGGATTAGCAAAATTTAATGGGGTTGTGGGAAGTATACCTCCAATGACTTATCTTTTTGAATTTGACTTATCAGCAGCTTTGACAGCAAGTATGTCAACAGTAGTGTTCACATTATTGTTTATAGATTTTTTTGACACTGCTGGAACTTTAACATCAGTTGCTAACGTTGCAGGCAAAGTTGATAACAAAGGTAGAGTTCAAGATATCAATAAAGCAATGATGTCTGACAGCGTTGGTACTGTTGCTGGAGCATTAATGGGAACTACAACCGTTACTAGTTACGTTGAATCAGGAGCCGGTGTAAAAGCTGGCGGCAGAACTGGAATGACATCTTTAGTAATTGGTGTTTTGTTTCTTGCATGTTTATTTTTTGCACCTCTTGCAACAAGTTTACCAAAAGAAATCGATGGAGCGGCGTTACTTTATGTGGCTGTTTTATTCGTAAGAAATATTACTGATATAGAATGGGATGACATTGCAGAGTCAGCTCCTGCTGTACTTGCCATGATAGCAATGCCTTTAACATACAGTATAAGCAATGGTATAGCGTTAGCGTTTATTTCTTATGCGTTAATAAAAATATTCACTGGTAAATTTTCTACAACTTCTCCTGCTATATGGGTTATTGCAGTTCTTAGTGGAATAAGTTTTGCTGTAGCTTAAATTTATTTAAAAATAAGGCCAGATTTAATTCTGGCCTTATTTATTTCTCTCAATTATTTTATCAATAGATATTTCCTCATAGTGTTCAGTTGGTTGAACAATCCACGGATCTCCATCTAATTTGATGGGACAAAAATCCGGATTAAATTTAGATGATTTTTTTTTCCATAAACAGGCAGTTTTAATATCTTTTATATAACTTTTTACTGGTTCATAATTTTTTAACCAGTCAATACTTCTATTTAAAGTGAGCCCTGTATCTGATAAATCATCGACCAACAAAACTCTTTCAAAGTCTTTTTGCTGCGCTATTGAGCTTATGTCTCTTGCAAAAATTAGATCTCCTTGCTTATCCTCTAATCCTTTTCCTGAATAGCTTTGTATAACAATATAAGCTGTCGGTAATTTAAATATTCTTGATAAAATATCTATTATAGGTGCGGCTCCCCTCATAATACCAACAAGTACAGTTGGTTTGAATTTTTTATTAACCTCTATTGCGAGCTTTTCAACAGTATCAAGGTATTCTTGAAAATTTATTATTAATTTTTTTTCCATTTATAATTATTATTATAGTATTAGATTTAATTAAATATATTTATGAAAATATTTGACTGTTTTATGTATTTTGACGAAGATTTAGTTTTAGACTTAAGACTAAATCTTTTGGATGATCAAGTAGATTACTTTGTGATAGTTGAAAGTAAATTTAATCATAAAGGTGAAAAAAGAGATTTAAAATTTGATATTGGTAGATATCAAAGGTTTAAAAAAAAAATTCTCTATTTGGTTTACGATCAAATACCAAATAATTTAGATATAATCAAAGAAGATGAAGATAAGGATATAACAATCAGCAAATATATGTTTAACGCAGGAAAAAGAGAAAATAGCCAAAGAAACTTTATAGTAAATGGATTAACAGAGGCTGATAATGAAGATTTAATTTTAATTTCTGATGTAGACGAAATACCTAATCTTCAAAATCTAGATTTTTCAAAAATTAATAAGAAAATTATAATGTTCAAACAAGAAATGTTTTATTATAAATTTAATTTAAAATTACCTAATTTTTCATGGATAGGAACAAAAGCTTGTCAGAAAAAGAATTTAAAAAGTCCTCAATGGCTAAGAAACATAAAAGACAGGGAGTTTCCTTTTTATAGGTTAGATACTCTTTTTTCAGATAATAAATACTCGAGTATTAAATTCATAGATAACGGTGGATGGCATTTTACAAATATTAAAACTCCAGAAGAAATTTACCACAAACTAAAGTCTTACCTTCATCACATTGAATTTGAATTAGAACCTTTAACAATTAAACAAATTACAGAAATTATGAATGAAAAACGAGCAATATATAATTTAAATGTTGATCAAAGAACAAAAAAATTTGGTAAAGGAGAAAAACTTTTGAAATATGATTTTCAGAAATTGCCTGATTATATTAAAAATAACAAATCAAAATATGAAAGGTGGTTAGACTAATGAAAGGTTACTGGGTGTGTATATACGAAAAAATCGACAATCCTGAAAAATTAAAAGAGTATGCCTCAAAGGCTAAGCCAGCTGTCGAAAAGTTTTCTGGAAAATTCATTGTAAGAGGAGGAAAAAATAAAACTACGGAAGGTATTAATTCTCCACGTACTGTTGTTGTTGAATTCCCTGATTATAATACAGCTATAGAATGTTATGACTCGAAGGAATACCAAGATGCTCATGAAATACTTAATGGGCATGTTGTAAGACATCACCAAATAGTGGAAGCTAGCTAATACTGAATAGGTTCATCATCTATAGATCTCCATAAATACCAAGTTGCAACTGAACAGTAGGGTGAAAATTTTTTATATAATTTATCAACAAAAATTTTCGGTGGTAAATATTTTTTATTATAGTTGTTAGATATCGCTCGTAAAAGACCTATATCCTGTAAAGGCCAGATATTTTGTCTGTTAAAAGTGAAAAGCAAAATCATTTCAGCTGACCACCTACCAATCTGTCTTAAAGTTGATAAATATGCTATCGCATCCTCGTCATTCATATTCTTAATTAAATTTGGATTAAAACTTTTATTATGAAACTTACTTGCTAGTTCTTTAATACCTTTAACTTTTTGACGACTTAATCCACATTTTTTTAGCTGTTTTGAACTTAATTTATTTACTGTTTTTGGATTTATTTTATTTTTGCAAAGCTTTTTAAATTTTATAAACACAGAGTTTGCCGCAGCAACACTGATCTGTTGGCCTATAATACTTTTACATAGGGAAAAAAAAATATCTCTTCTTGTAGTTAAAAACGTGTCGTTATACTTTTTTATTAGAGACCTCATAATCTTATCTTTTGATGATAAATGACTGATTGCTTTATTCCAGTATTTAGGTGGTTTAGTCATGTCGCGCCGTTGAAATTTGCTTTTTTAATAAAATCTCTCTTCTAAAAATGATTACTGAAGAGGTAATAACTAATGTTGCACCTACTAAAGTTTTTATTGTTGGTATTTCATCCCAAATGAAATAACCAAAAATTATTGCAAAAACTAAAGCTAAATATTTTAATGGAGTAACCAATGATACCTCTGAAAATTTATAAGATTGGCTCAGCCATAGATTTGCAACACCTCCAAAAATTCCTATTAAGGATAAAAGTATTAGGTCTATTAAATTTGGCATTAACCACCCATAAGGTATCGTAAATAAACCCGCTAATGTAATTGCTGCAGAAAAATATAATGAAATTAGCCAAACTGGTTCTGTCGAGGATAATTGTCTGATTGAAATAGCAACATATGACATTCCTAAAACGAAAATAACTGGAAAGATATAATAAACATTTAAAGAACTTAAACCCGGTTCAGAAATAATAATAATTCCAACGAAACCAACAAAGACCGCTAACCATCTAAAATAACCAACTTTTTCACTTAAGAAAAAAATTGAAAAAATTGTTGTAAAAATTGGTGCAGCAAACGAAATACTTACAACGGTTGCCAATGGTAGATTTCTCAATGCTGTGAAAATAGAGAGTAAAGCCATCAGTCCAAAAAAACATCTTGAGAAGTGTAACATTGGCCTTTTTGTGAAATAAAAATCTTTAAGTCTTTCTTTAGGGATCACAAAATAATAAAGAACTAAGCCAAAAAAACCTCTGAAAAAGATTACCTGGCCTAAAGGGTAGTTATCTGACCATTTTACAATTAGATCCATTACGGAAAATGCACATACAGACAAGAACATGTACAAAAAACCTAATTGATTTTTAGAAAACATAAGATTAACTTTAGTTTAATAAACTTAATAATCAATGGAAATAGCAGTATTAGCTTGTGGATGCTTTTGGGGACCTGAAATAAAGTTCAGTAGATTAGACGGTGTTTTTAAAACTGAGGTAGGTTATTGCGGAGGTAACACGAGTAAAACAAGTTATCAAGAAGTTTGTGAAGGAGACACGAATCATGCTGAAGTTGTTAAATTAGACTTTGATCCAAACATAATTTCATATGAAAAAATTTTAGATTACTTTTTTGAAATACATGATCCTACAACCTTAAATTCTCAAGGACCAGACTTTGGTACACAGTATAGAAGTGAAATTTTTTATCTTAATGATGAGCAGAAAAATATTGCAAAAAAAATAATAGAAAAATATAACAAAAAATACTCCGGGAAAGTGGTTACTAAAATTTCACAAATAAAAAATTATTGTATAGCTGAGGAATATCATCAAAAATATCTAGAAAAAAGGTAAATGTCTTTAGTAGAAACTACTTGGGTTGAAAATAATTTGAGTAATATAAAATTGATTGATTGTTCTTGGCATCTTCCTAGTGCTTCGAGAAATCCATATCAAGAATATTTGAATCAGCATTTACCAAATGCATTGTTTTTTGATCTAGATAAAAATTCTGATCAAAATACTGAATTACCACATATGTTGCCGTCTCGTGAAAAGTGGGATGAAATTGTTTCAGGTTTAGGTATAAAAAATGAAGATAGAATTATTGTTTATGATAATTCTGATTTAATCAGCTCCTGTAGATTATGGTACACTTTTATCTATTTTGGACATGACCCTAAGCTTGTAAGTGTTATGAATGGTGGCCTTGAAAAATGGCAATCAGAAAAAAGACTGATTACAAAAGAAGTAACAGTTTTTACCAAATCGCATTACATATCAAAAGAAAAAAAAGATTTAGTAAAATCAAAGACGCAAATTGAACAAAATATTATTAATCAGGAATTTAAAATTCTTGATGCAAGAAGTAAAGAAAGATTTGAGGGGAAAGAAAAAGAGCCAAGAAAAGGTTTAAGAAGTGGATCTATACCAAATTCTTTATGCTTGCCATTCAAGCAATTAATAGAAAAAGATAAAACATTTAAATCTAAAGAACAATTATTAAAAATTTTTAAATCAGTTTTAAAACATGATTTTTCATCAAAAATTGTGTTTTCATGCGGCTCTGGTGTTACAGCCTCAGTTTTAGCACTTGCATATTCCTTAATTGATAATAAGTATAATCCTGTCATTTATGATGGTTCATGGTCAGAGTATGGCAGAATATAATTTATGAAAAATTCAAAAAAAGTTTTAATTGGCGTTGTAATTTTTTTTATAATAATTGCAATTGTTGTGATTGGAAGAACAATGGTTGGAAACCATTTCAAAAAAAAATTTAGCAAAAGACCACCTCCTGGAATTATTGTCAAATTAGTTTCTGAAAAAGCCTTCTCAGAGAGAATCGAAAGTTTTGGCACTGCAATTTCAAAAAAAACAAAATCCTATCGGATTCAAAAAAGTGACTTAATTTCTGAACTAAAATTAGATAGTTATGTAGAGAAAGGATCTTTAATAGTCAAATTGAAGGACAAAGATATTATTGCACCATTTAGTGGTGTTCTTGGTTATAGAGGTATTACAGAGGATGTCCTAGGATCAGATAATTCTCTCATTATAACTTTAGATGATAGTTCGGTAATATACGCCGATTTAAAAATACCTGAATCTTTTGCGCCAGTTATTAAAAAAAATTTGCCAGTAGAAGTAAAGTTTTCAGGAATAAAAAACAAAATTTTTTCTGGAAAAGTAGAAGGTTATTCAAGTAGAATCAGCGCAGATACAAGAAGTTTATTAACAAGGATTAAAATAGATAACAAAGATTATGAGTTAATACCAGGGTCACTACTTGAAGTAAGTGTGAAATTTAATCAAAGAAATTCTCTATCAGTTCCTGACACAAGTGTGATGCTAGAGGGAGAAAGCTCTTTTGTATATAAAGTGCTTGATGATAATAGTTTAGAAAAAACTCAAATCCAAATTGGAAATAGAGATGAAGGGTTTATAGAGGTAATTTCAGGATTAAATGAGGGTGATCTAATTGTTGCAGAAGGTCTAAAAAAAGTAAATCCAAAAGGAAAAATTAAACCAATTAAAAAGTAAATGTTTATAACTGATTTAAGTATAAGAAGACCGGTAGTCTCTTGGGTAATGTCTCTTATATTAGTTTTATTTGGCATATTTGTATTTTGGAAATTGCCTGTAAGAGAATTACCATCAGGTCTTCAGCCACCAGTTGTTCAGGTAAAAGTGGATTACAAATCAGCATCAGCACCTATAATTGATCAAGAGGTTACTCAAGTTTTAGAAGATGTAATTGGTGGAGCAGAAGGTATTAAAAATATTGACTCAGTGTCTGAAAATGGAAGGAGTACAATTAGTATTGAGTTTGATACAGAAATGGATTTAGACAATGCTGCAAATGATATACGAGAAAGAGTAGCTAGAGTTGCAGATAATTTACCCACTGAGGCAGAGGCTCCACAAATATTAAAACAGGCTGCGGGTTTTACGACAACTATGTGGATAGCGCTTTCTTCTCCCTCATGGAGTGATTTGGAATTGGGAGATTACGCAGAGAGATATTTAGTTGATAGATTTTCAAGTATTAAAAATGTTGGAAGAATTTTAGTAGGTGGTCTAAGGGAATTAAGTGTCAGGATTTGGATAGATCCAATAAAATTAGCTGCTAATGATTTAACCATTCAAGAATTAGAAAATGCACTCAGAAGCGAAAATGTTAGTCTTCCAGCTGGAACTTTAGAAGCAACTAATGTTGATCTTACTCTAAATCTAGATAAATCTTATACAACAATTGACCAACTAAAAAGCTTGCCCTTAAAAAAGAACAAAGACAACATAGTAAAATTGTCTGATGTTGCTGAGGTTGAATTTGGCCCTGTTTCAGAAAAAACATTATTTAAGGCGCAAAGAAAAGATAATCTTAACTTAAAAACAGTAGGTATAGGTATTTACGCTAGAAGTGGAGCATCAACAGTTGAACTGTCAAAAGATATCAAAAAAAAGCTAAAAGAAGTTAGAAAGTCTTTGCCGGATGGATTAAATATAGAAGTTGCATTTAATAGAGCAAACTATGTTGGAGCAGCAATTAATGAAGTATACAAAACTCTTTTCATAGCTTTTATATTAGTAGTAATCATTATTTATTTGTTTCTTGGAAATTTAAAAGCAGTGATAGTGCCAGCGGTTGCGCTTCCCGTAAGTCTAATCGCATCTTTTTTAGGAATTTATATTTTTGATCTATCAATAAATATATTTGTTCTGTTGTCTTTTATTTTAGCTATTGGAATAATTACAGATGACTCGGTCATTATGACAGACGCAATTTATAGAAGAATTGAAAATGGTGAAAAACCCCTTGTAGCAGCTTATAAAGGATCAAAGCAAATAACATTTGCAATTATTGCTACTACTCTGATATTGGTTGCAGTATTTTTACCGCTAATTTTCATAAAGGGAATTTCTGGAACCTTATTCAGAGAAACAGCGATCGCATTATCTTTTTCTGTAGTTATTTCATCATTTGTTGCTCTAACCTTATCTCCAATGCTTGGAAGTAGATTTTTAACACTAAAAACTAAGCAAAATAAAATTATAAGTAAATTTAATAATTTTTTTAAATCATTTCTAAAATTTTATAAAGAAAGCCTTAATTATTTTCTCGATAAACAAAAGTTAATAATTTCATTTATGATTTTAGTAATTATTTCTTCAGTATTATTATTTAATTTTTCAAAAAAGGAACTGCTTCCTCTTGAAGATAGAGGGGCATATTTAGTAATCGGAATGACTGATGAAGGAAGCTCATTTGAGTACACACAGGAAAGAGCACAAGAAATAGAGTCTAAATTAATTCCTCTGTTGCAGGAAGAAAATAGCCCGTATAGAAGATTTATAATGCGAGTTCCAGGTTTTGGTAGATCAAGTAATTCTTTTAATACTTTTATAATAATAGCTTTACTTAATCATTGGGATGATAGAAGTAAAAATACACAATCAGTTATGAGAGAAGCTATAGGAAAGATAGTAACTAATCCACAAGCGATTGCTTTTCCTATTTCACCACAATCAATAAGAGTTTCAAATTATAACAAACCAGTTCAAATGGTAATTTTAGGATCATCTTATGAGGAACTCGAGCAAATTCAGAATAACTTAATATCGGAATTAAGAAAAAATAAAAATTTGTCAAGAATTGAGTCAGATTATTCTAAAAATAAACCAGAGGTAAAATTAATTATCAACAAAAATAAAGCAAAAGATTTAGGGGTATCAACAGACCAAATAGGCAAGACTTTGGAAACTCTTTATGGTGGAAAAACTGTTACAACATTTAATAAACTTGGAAAAGAATATCCAATTATAGTACAAAAATATTTGTCAGATAGAAGAAGTAAAGAAAGTTTAGCAAAAATTTTTGTAAGATCTGAAAATAACTCAAAACTTATATCACTGGCAAATTTAGTTGATTTTAAGGAAGAAGGATCAGCCAAAATTCTTTCAAGATATAATAGACAACGAGCAGTAACTATATCTGCTAATATAAACGAAGGATATTCATTAAGTGAAGCAATAAGATATTTAGAAAAAACTATGGAAAATGTTTCACCCCAGAATCAGATTTCCTGGAAGGGAAAATCTGAAGAGTTAAAAGAAACCTCAAATGAATTATTTATAATATTTGCTTTAGCATTAATAACCGCTTATTTAGTTATGGCAGCTACTTTTAACTCATTTATTCATCCATTTATAATAATAATGACTGTCCCGCTAGCTGTATTTGGTGGATTGGTTTTCATTCTTTTTTTAAATAGTTCAATCAATATTTTTTCACAAATTGCTCTTGTTATTCTCATTGGTATATCTACAAAAAATAGTATCTTAATTGTAGATTTTGCAAATCAACTTAGAGCATCTGGAAAAAATATTGATAATGCAATAAAGGAAGCGTGCGATATGAGATTCAGACCTATTATAATGACATCTCTTAGCACAATGATAGCAATGGTTCCTTTAGTAATTGGAAATATTGGACCTGGGGCCGGGGAAGGCTCTAGACTTGCAGTTGGATCTACTATTTTAGGAGGCATGATTATATCAACATTTTTTACACTATATGTAACTCCAACCATGTACTTGATGTTAGCAAAGAATACTAAACGAATTGATGCTGTTGATATTGAATTAAAGAAGCAACTTAATTAAAAAATAATATATTTTCTTGTTTTGAGAGAATTTTGGCAACTTAACAATTGTGATTTATATTTTTTAGACTGTGTTTGCACCTTCTTGGCTAAAGATATAACTTTTGAATTTTTTTTATAGTTTTTATAGTTTCCCCAACCCTCATGATAAGCAATATACTGTCTAAATGCGTCTTTTTTTGAAATTTTTAATATTTTTTCGGTTTTATTGGTGTACCATCCTATAAAATCTACACTATCTTTGAATCTAGTCCTTGTTGCCAAAGGATTGTTTGTTTCTTGTTTATATTGTTTCCATGTTCCTTTGACTGCTTGAGAATATCCAAAGGATGAGGATGGTCTTTTATAAGGAATAACTTTGAAAATTTTATTTCTTTTTGGTTTTGCAAGCCAGTCAAAGTCGGACTCCATTTTAATAATAGCAAGCTGCAAGTTTATTGGTGTTCCCCATTTTTTTTCAGTATTTTTCGCATGCTTGTACCAAAGATATCTTTCAGAAAATATGGAACAACCGTCTGCAGTATTTTTAGGAATAGATGAGCAAGAAAAAAGAAATAAACATAGTACTAAAATTAAAATATTATTTTCTTTTTTCATTTTTTCTCCAATTCCATGGTTTTTCAAATGTACCCTGCCACAAACCTAATTTATCCTTTTCTGCCTCTTTTTCTTGAAGAATATATTTTTTTGAGTACCTAACATAAGCTAAGGCATGTCCGTTTCTAACAAGCCAAGAATTAATATTTAATTTATTCTTATAACAAGTTGCAAGCTTCCTTTTGTATCTATCTACATTTTCTATTTTACATAATATTAATTCATTTTTTAATAATTTTTTTAGTTTTTTTGAAGAGATTTTTCCACATGGGTATTTTTTATGAAAGGATAAAAATTGAATGCTTAGAAAGGTCTTTTTACATGATTGATTCGTCTCAGGCGCATCAATACCAGATAATCTAATTTTGTTGTTTTTAATTTTAATTGTATCGCCATCAATCACATAAGCCTTTCCTTCAATTACTTCAGCATAAGCATCAAGTGAGATAAAAAATAATAAAAGCAAAAAAACGTTAAATTTTTTTTTTAACATAAGAAAAACATAAAAATAATATTAATGATATTAATACACCCAATATATTCCCATATAAATCAGAAATCTGGAAACTTCTATTTGGTACTAATATGTGAAGTATCTCAAATAAAAAGGATATTAAAAAAAAATAAGTAAGAACGATTTTCTTTTTTTTTTCAAAAAAAAGTAAAAATCCAAAAAATGAAAGAAACAAAAAGGCATAAATATGATTAGATGAGAAATTTAATAATAAGAAATTAAAGTCATCTGTTAGTTGAGGCTGTCGATTTAAGTCTTTATATATTATAAAACCCAATATACTTCCTGGGTATAAATAGAAAATTGCAAATATTGTATTTATTAAATAAAATAATGATTTAAACATGTTACAGTTTTCTTATATGTAAATTTTTTATATGAGTCATTTATTTTTAGTAAGACACGGACAAAGTGAATGGAATTTGCAAAAAAAATTCACTGGGTGGGTAGATGTTGATTTAACGCCACATGGAAAATTAGAAGCTTGTAAAGCTGGAGAAGCAATAAAATCAACAAATGTTAAAATTGACTTATTTTTCAGCTCTTACCAATTAAGAGCAATAAATACATTAAAGTTAATAAAAAACACAATAAGAAATAATTTGGAATTCACAAAAGCTTGGGAACTTAATGAGAGACACTATGGATCACTTACAGGTTTGAATAAAGAGGAAATGAAAAATAAACTTGGAGAAAAAAAAATACACGAGTTTAGGCGATCATGGGATATTAGGCCTGACCCTTTAAACCAAAATAGTCCTTACCATCCAATTAACATAGACATTTATAAAAATATTCCAAAAGAAAATATTCCAGATACAGAGTCTCTTAAAGATACTTATAATAGAGTGGTTAATTATTTTACTCAAAAAATCTATATCGAAATAAAAAATGAAAAAAATATTCTTATATCAGCACATGGAAATTCAGTACGAGCGCTTTGTAAGTTTTTATTCAAATTAGACGAAAAACAGATTCCCAAGCTTGAAATACCTACTGGAAATCCTCTTCATATTGAATTAGATCAAAAATTAAAGATTATTATGTGCAGATATCTTGATCAAGATAGAGCTCAGGACTTATTGGTTTTTTAATATTTTATTATAAATCATTAAATCTGTTGTATGTAAAAATTTAAGATTGCTCTCATAACCAAAAAGTTGAGACTGCTTAATTTGATCAGTCCATATTTCATTCATCGAGAATTTTTTTTTTGTAGTTTTAGAAAAAATATTTCTATTAATTATTTGACATCCGGTATATATAAATTTTTTATTATTATCTTTTATAAGTTTCTCGTTAACTAAATTAAAATCACCTTGTAATCTTTTATCAAAACTTAAGTCTTTATGGACAACTAGTAAAATATTGTTAATTTTTTTCGTAAAATAAAAATTGGTCATTTCTAATATGTATTTATTATAGTTCTCATCCCATATAGTGTCGGGGTTAAAAACTAAAAAATTTTCCTCGTTAGAATCTTTTATCATATTAATGATACCACCTCCTGTATCAAGAATATCGTTACCATCTTCTATTAATTCAATATCTATATTTGTATTCAATTGCTTTACAAATTTTTTTATCTCATCTGAGAGGTAAAAAATGTTAATCTTAATTTTTTTTATTTTGATTTGTTCAATTAATTTAATTGTTTTTTCTAATAGTGTGGTCTCTCCAATTTTCAATAAAGGTTTAGGTGCTGTTTTGGTTAAGGGAAGCAACCTTTTTCCAAAACCTGCACATAATATGAGTGCTGTATCAATTTGCATTTTTTTTTCTAAGTTTAGCTGAAAAGTTTTTATTTAAAAACAATTTAAGATCTTTAAAAACTGGTTTGTTTTTAATTCGACTCTCTATTAATTTCCAAGCATATGGAATTAATTTTAAATATTGATTTTTTTGGTCTCTAAGTGAAAGTCTCGTAAAAATTCCAATAATTTTTAAATTTCTTAGCACAGATAAAATATAAAAGTCATTTTCAAATTCTATTTTACTAATTTTGTTTTTATTAATCTCAATATAGTAACTAAGAAGTATTGCCTTAAGTTTGCTGCTAGTTTGAAATCTTACATCGTCTATTAAAGAAGCCAAATCATAAGCTTTATTCCCTATAACAGCATCTTGGGAGTCTAAAATACCATATGAGTTTTTGCATGGAATTATATTAGATATATGAAAATCTCTATGTACAAATGTATCATTTTTTAACATTATTTTTTTTATTAAAGATTTAATTATTTTTTTTAGGTGTAAGTTTATTTTTTTAACATCTTTCCTATTTTTATTAGCAACTACATACCAATCACAAAAAAGTTTTGCCTCATTAAAAATTTTCGTATTTGTATATATAGGGACTTTATAGTAATCACCGATAAAATTTTTTATCTTTTTTGGTTTAATCTTCTGAATTTTAAGTAATGATAATATTATGTCTTTGTAAATTTTTAGATTTTTATGACTATTTTTTTTTGAAAAAATGTCAAAAATTGTTTTATTACCCATATCCTCTATTTCTATAAAATTATTTTTATAGTTTTGGTGATAAAGCTTTGGGGCAATAATTTTATTTTTAATTAAATTTTTATTAATAGCATCGTAATTCAAAAGATTTTTTTTCTTATCTTTTTTACAATAAACAATAATAGAACTTTTTTTACCTTTGGATTTTCTTAAAAATGTTCTAAATGAAGCATCCCCCTTAATCTGAACATATTTATTTTCTCCAAGAGATTCTTTGATTTCTAAGTCAAATATTATTTTTTTAATTTCTACAAATCTTTTATTTGTATTTTTATTTAATTTAAAAAAAAGTTCATATCTATTCTTGGGCTTAGATAAAATTTTTTCTGGCCATTCAATTAAAGTCAGTTTGCTTTTATAGTCATTAAATAGACCAGTATTTTGAAGATCTTTTGTCTTTTCTATTCTGAATAGATCAAAATGATTTATAATCAAATTTTTTATCTGATACTCATTCATAATGTTGAAGGTTGGACTGGTAACTTCGCTTAAGGATTTCTTCGATCTTAATTGCAAGTAGTTTATAAGATATCTTACAAATGTAGTTTTTCCAGTTCCGATTTCTCCGTAAAGAAAGACAATATCCCCTTTATTAAGAAATGTTGAAAAAATTTTAGCTAAAGAGGCTGTTTTGTTTTCTTTAGATATATCAATCTTGCTACTGTTAGTAGCGATACGCATCTGGTTTGTATGGACCTTCTGGTTTTACACTTATGTAATCTGCTTGATCTTTTGATAAAGGTGTTAGTTTCGCTCCAACTTTTTCAAGGTGTAATCTAGCAACTTTTTCGTCAAGATGTTTTGGTAAAACATAGACTTTCTTTTCATATTTTTCTGAATTGTTCCATAATTCTATTTGTGCAGTAACTTGATTTGTAAAAGATGCACTCATTACAAAACTTGGATGGCCAGTTGCACATCCTAAATTTACCAATCTACCCTCTGCTAATAGAATTAATCTTTTGTTATCTGGAAAAGTAATTTCATGAACTTGTGGTTTAATCTCGTCCCATTTATAATTCTTTAAAGCCTCAACTTGTATTTCATTATCAAAGTGGCCAATATTACATAAAATTGATCTATCTTTCATAGCTCTCATGTGGTCAGCGGTAACTATATCTTTATTACCTGTAGCTGTAACGACAATATCAGCTTGACCTATCATCTCATCCATAAGAACAACTTCGTATCCTTCCATTGCAGCTTGTAGTGCACAAATTGGGTCTGTCTCTGTTATCATTACTCTTGCACCACTTTGTCTTAAAGATGCTGCACTTCCTTTACCAACATCACCAAAGCCTGCAACGATCGCAACTTTTCCTGACATCATCACATCTGTAGCTCTCTTGATACCATCTACTAAACTTTCTCTACATCCATACAAGTTATCAAATTTTGATTTTGTAACTGAGTCATTTACATTTATAGCTGGCACCATCAGAGTTCCTTGCTCTTCCATTTTTTTGAGAGCTAAAACTCCAGTCGTTGTCTCTTCACTTAAACCTTTTATATCCTTTAATAATTCTTTATATTCTTTATGCATTAGAGCAGTTAAATCTCCACCATCATCTAATATCATATTAGGTTTCCAATCTTTTTTACCTTCAATAGTTTGTTTTACACACCACCAATACTCTTCTTCTGTTTCACCTTTCCAAGCAAATACTGGAATACCAGCTTTTGCAATAGCTGCAGCTGCGTGATCTTGTGTGGAGAATATATTACATGAGGACCATCTTACTTCGGCTCCAAGATCTACCAATGTTTCGATTAAAACTGCAGTTTGAATAGTCATATGAAGACAACCAAGAATTTTGGCACCTTTTAACGGAGATTTACCCTTATACTCTTTTCTCAGTGCCATTAAACCTGGCATCTCAGTCTCAGCTAAAGAAATTTCTTTTCTTCCAAATTCAGCTTGGGATATGTCTTTTACTTTATAATCTGGCATAAGAGCGATTTTGTAACAGTATAATTTTAAATAATCAACTTTTCATTACGCTGAGGGGAAAATAATTTCAATTTTTGCACCCTTTCCCTTAATTTTGTTACTAGCGCTAATTGTACCACCATGAAGATCAATCAAATTTTTCACTATATTTAATCCAAGTCCAGAATGTTCTCCAAATTTTCCAGGTCTATTACTGTAAAATCTCTTAAATATTTTTTTTGTATCATTTTCCTTAAAACCAGATCCTTCATCTAAAACATCAAGCATCACTGAATTATTTTTTTTTGAAAGCTTTACTGTTATGTTTTTATTATCTTCGCTAAATGAAATAGAATTTTCAAGTAAATTTGCTAAAATTTGTTCAATTCTGTTTTCAATTCCCATAATCTCAATCTTGTTTCCATTATGATTTGAATTTAGAGAAATTTTTATTCCTCTTTTGTTCATATATATACTATTAAAATCATCAACTACTGAGGTAACAATTGGTCTTAGATCAATTTTTTTCATCTGCTCTTTTGTAATTGCAACTTCATCTTTAAGCATTTGAGAATAATCAGTAATAAGTCTTTCTATACGTTCAACATCGTGACTTAAGATTTTAACAAGTTTATCTCTTTGGTTTTTATCATCCGTTTCTGAAATAATCTCAGAAGCACTTTTAAGGGATGCAAGTGGATTTCGGATTTCATGAACAAGATCAGTGGAAAAATTTTCAGCACTATCTGCTCGTTTTTGAAGCTCATGAGTCATGTCATCTAATGAACTTGATAATACACCGAGCTCATCACCTCTTTTTTTTAAATTTTGTATATTTGTTTTTTTTTCACTTTTATCTTTAATAATTTTCGTATAATCGACAAGATTTTTAATTGGTTTTAAAAAATATCTATTTAATACAAAAGAAAAAACAAAAATAACTAATGTTACTAATAGAGCCGTTCTAATAACAAAATTTTTTCTTTCGTCTATAGCTGTTTTTATATCGTTGGCACGTTCAGCTACTAAAATATAACCAACATTTTCATCGCCAATTATAAAATTTTTAAGAGTGTTCAATATGAATTGATCATAATATTCCTCTGTAAAAGTATACGGTTTTCCATACTCTTTTGAATTAAAATAATCTCTAGTAATATCACTTAAATTTTTCTGATCTTTTTTTTTATTATTGCTTGATGCTTTTTCAATATCTGTATCAATATTATCAAATTCTATTTGGTCAGTTCTTTGAGAAAAAGATCTTGGATCTAAGTCCAATGTATCGGTATCTGCAATAATGTTATATTCAGTATCGAGAAAAATTACTCTGTCTAAACTTTGAAATAAAAATCCTGTTGAAAATAAAAATCTTCTTAAATCTTCTTTATTAAAATTTATTTTTAATCTTTTAATATGATCGGCTGTATTATTAATTACAGCTATATGATTTGAAGTTTTTTTGTATATTAAATTTGGCTTTGAAAAATTTAAATAAACAATTGTCAAGATTCCAATTACTATAAAAACAATAAGATTTATAAATAAAAATTTTTTTAAAATTGAGAAATTCTTTAATATAGAACCCATTAATTAACTTACATTCCATCTATAACCACTTCCATACCTCGTTTCGATAGCAGAGAAGTTTTGGTCTACTTTTTTAAATTTTTTTCTAATTCTTTTAACATGACTATCAATTGTTCTGTCCTCAATATCGGTATCTTCTCTATATGCAATGTCCATTAATTGGGATCTCTCTTTTATTATTCCCGGTCTTTTTGCAAGTTCTTGGACTATTAAAAATTCTGTAGTTGTAAGTTTATCTGGTAATTGCTTTCCATCCCATTCACATTCTAATTGTGAAGGATCAAGTTTTAATTTACCATGTGAGATTATATTTTTCGTCTCTTCAATAGGATTTAGATTTTTCTTCCTTAATTGAACCCTTATTCTCTCAATTAATACTTTAATAGAAAAACCTCCAGACTTTTTTACAAAATCGTCAGCGCCTAATTTAAGTCCTAATAATTCATCAATTTCATCATCTTTTGAGGTTAGGAAAATTACAGGTAGGGTTGTTTTTTTTCTAAGTTTTTTTAATAACTCTTCACCATCCATTTTTGGCATCTTTATATCGATTATTGCTAAATCTGGTGGTTGTCTTGTAAGACCAATCAAAGCGCTCTCACCATCTAAATAAGTTTGAACCTTAAAACCCTCTTTTTCTAGAGCAATACTAATACTAGTTAAAATATTTCTATCATCATCAATTAATGCAATAGTTTGTTTCATAAATATGTATCTACTTATACAAATACTAAATTGTCCTTAATTGGGCAAGGTTACCAAAAAAACTAATGTAGTAACCCCCAATTTTCTCCACTATTAACATCTACTGTGAGAGGCGTTGAGAATGAATGAAGATCGCTATCCTTTACACTTGTCATTTCTTGTCTTATCAAATTTGTGAAGTTTTTTTCACTTTCCTTTGGAACTTCAAATATTAGTTCATCATGGATTTGAAGCAACATTTTACATTTTTTTTCTTTAGTCTCCTCAATTCTTTTTGAAATTCTTATCATCGCTAATCTCATAATTTCAGCAGCAGATCCCTGGATTGGTGCATTAATAGCTGCTCTTTCTTGAAAATTTCTTATATTAAAATTTTTATCATTTATTCCAGTTATGTGACTTCTTCTACCAAAAATATTATTTACATATCCACTCTTCCTACAAAATTTTATAGTGTCATTCATGTAATCTTTAATTTCTGGAAATTTTTTAAAGTATGAATTTAAAAATTCTGCAGCTTCATTGTTTGATACCATAATCTGTTTTGCTAAGCCGTATTGAGAAATTCCGTAAATAATTCCAAAATTAATCGCTTTTGCTTTTCTTCTCATATCTGAATTAATTTCGCTTAATTTAACATTAAATACTTGGCTGGCCGTAAGTGAATGAATATCTTGTTGATTATTAAAAGCTTTTTTCAATTCTTTTACATCTGCTAAATCTGCCAAAATTCTCATTTCGATTTGATTATAATCTGCTGATATTAAAATATTTCCTTTTTCAGAAACAAAAGATTTTCTTATATCTTTCCCATCTTCAGTTTTAATCGGTATATTTTGTAAATTTGGATCGCTTGAAGCTAATCTGCCTGTTGTTGTTGCAGCCAGTAAAAAAGATGTATGAACTCTTTTTGTTTTAGTATTAATGTGCTCTTGCAAAGAGTCTGAGTAAGTATTTTTAAGTTTAGAAATTTGTCTCCACTCTAATATAAGTTTTGGAAATTCATTACCTTTGAAAGCTAAATCCTCTAAAACTGATGCGCTAGTAGCAAAACTACCTTTTTTTGTCTTTTTGAGAGATGCTATCTTTAAATCTTCATACATAATTTCACCAAGTTGCTTTGTTGAAGCAATATTAAATTTTTTCTTGGAAATTTTGTAAATTTTATCCTCAATTGAAGAGATTTTTTTTTCAAATTTTTTCGACAGAATATTTAAAAATTTATCGTCTACTTTTACTCCTTGGATCTCCATATTGGCTAATATTTTAATTAAAGGCTTTTCAAATAATTCATAAATATTTTCAAGTTTTTCTCTTATTAAATTTTTCTTTAATAATTTATACAATCTAAAAGTTACATCAGCATCTTCAGCTGCATATTCAGTGGCTTTTTTGATTTCAACTTGATCAAAAGTAAGTTGCTTTTTACCTGATCCAACTAAATCTTTATAGGATATTGTTTTATGTCCTAAGTGAAGCTCTGAAAGTGTATCCATATTATGTCTGTTCTTACCTGCATCAAGCACGTATGACATAAGCATAGTATCTTCCATTGAGTTTATTTTTATTCCTCGATGATAAAAAATTATATAGTCGAATTTTATATTTTGCCCTATTTTTTTAATTGATTTATCCTCTAAGATCGGTTTAATTTTTTGAATTACCTTATTTGTATCTAGTACATCTTTACCGTTATGCTTTAAAGGTATATAGCAAGCTTTTCCAATATCAGTTGATAAAGATATTCCTACTAATTCAGCTAAATGCGGATCTAGAGAACTTGTCTCAGTATCTATACATAATTCTCCCTTCTCCTCTGCATCTTTTAACCAATTGTCAATATCTTCTAATTTATTGAGCAATTTATATTTTGTTCGATCAATATTTGAAATCTCTTTTCCTTTTAAAGATGGTGTGTCTTTTTCTTTTAATTTAGGTTCTCCGTACTGTGATATGACACTACTTAAAAGCCTATTAAACTCCATTTCTCTTAGAAATTCATATAGTTTATCTTTATCTATGTTTTTTATTACAAAATCATCCAATTTCACTTTAACAGGAACATCTCTTTTTAAAGTTACCAATTTTTTACTTATAAGAGCTTTATCTTTATTTTCTAAAATAGTTTCTCTTCTCTTGTTCTGTTTAATTTCATGAGCTTTTGATAAAAGTTTCTCCAAGTTTCCATATTTATTAATTAATTCCGCAGCAGTTTTAACACCGATACCAGGTACTCCTGGAACGTTGTCACTGGTATCACCTGCTAATGATTGTACATCTATTACTTTTTCAGATTTAACACCAAATTTTTTTATAACATCCTCTTCACCTAAAAATTTATTTTTCATAGGATCATAAATTCTTACGTTCTTGTTGAATAACTGCATTAAATCTTTATCAGATGATACAATTGTAACCTTAGCCCCAATTTTTAAGATTTGTTCTGTATAAGTTGCAATTAAATCATCTGCTTCATAATTAATGAGTTCTACAGATGGTAAATTGAATGCCATTACTGATTTTCTTATAAAATCAAATTGAGGAATTAAATCATCAGGGGCATCAGATCTATTTGCTTTATAATCTTTATAGATTTCATTCCTAAAATTTTTTCTTGCGGAGTCAAAAATTACTGCAAAGTGAGTTGGTTTTTGTAAATTTTCTTTAGATTTCGAATCCTCAAGTAACTTAAATAACATATTACAAAAACCGTTTACAGCCCCTGTTGGCATGCCATCACTTTTCCTGCTTAGAGGCGGCAAAGCATAATATGCTCTAAAGATATATCCCGAGCCATCAATTAAATAAAAATGATCACTTTTTTTAATTTTGGTCATTTATTAATGTTAACTTAATTTATACGAATGTTATAAATGAATAAATCATTATGAAAAAAAAAGATGTATTGACCGTCAAAAATTTAAGTAAAATTTACTCCAAAAACAATTCTGAACCGGTTAATGCATTAAGCAATTTAAACTTAGACGTGAAACAAGGTGAAATTTTTGGATTATTGGGCCCTAATGGAGCTGGTAAATCAACTTTCATAAATATATTGGGTGGAACAGTAATTAAGTCAAAAGGTAACGTAAATGTGTGGGGTTATGACTTAGACAAGGATCCAAGACAGGTAAGAGCTTCATTAGGTATAGTGCCTCAGGAGGTAAATCTAGATCCTTTTTTTAATCCAAGAAGGCTTTTAGAGTTACATGCAGGAATGTATGGCATCAAAAAAAAAGATCGTATAACAGATGAAATTTTAAAATTAGTTTCTCTTGAAAATAATGCAGATAGCTACGCCAGAAGTCTCTCTGGGGGAATGAAAAGAAGACTATTAATAGCAAAAGCCCTTGTTCACAAACCACCGATTTTGATATTAGATGAACCAACTGCTGGTGTGGATGTTGAGCTAAGAAGGAATCTTTGGGAAAATGTTAAACTTTTAAATAAAATTGGTGTCACAATTATTTTAACTACTCATTATCTAATAGAAGCTGAAGAAATGTGCGATCGAATAGGAATTTTAAGTAAAGGTCATTTAGTTGCTTTAGATACAACAAAAAATTTAATTAATAAGATACAAACTAAAAACGTCACTTTTACAATAAATGAAAAGACCAAAATAGCCAACATACCTCTTAAATCACTAAAAATTTTATCCCAAGAAGATAATAGAATAACTTTGTCTTATGAAAAAAATTCTTTAAAAATTGATGAAATAATTTCCTATTTTTCAGACAAAAATATTAATATATTGGATATTACGACAGATGATGCAAATATTGAAGATGTTTATACATCCTTAATTAAAAACTAGTAATAGTAATTGATTAACTGTAAAGTATAAAAATGGAAAATATAAGTATATCTAACAATCAAAAAATCTTAAAAAATTTTTTGATTGTTGTTCTTGGTTCAATTTTATTGACTGTCTCAGCAAAAATAAAAATACCTTTTTATCCAGTGCCAATGACCATGCAAACTTTTGTGGTTCTTTTTTTAGGAATATCATTTGGCTATAAAATTGCAGTTGCAACAGTATTTGTTTATTTAATTGAAGGATTGTTAGGACTTCCTGTTTTTTCAAACTCCCCAGAAAAAGGAGTTGGTTTAGCATACTTTGTGGGACCTACCATGGGATATTTAATTGGTTTTTTATTCGCAGCTTTTTTTGCAGGTTATTTAAATTTTAAAACTAACTTAATCGTAATATTTTTAAAACTTATATTATCAGTTTTCTTTATTTATTTGTTTGGTATTGTTTGGTTAGGTATTTTAATTGGATGGGAAAAACCTATATTTAAGGTTGGATTTTTTCCATTTATTTATGCAGAGTTATTTAAAATTTTACTGCTTACTTTTTTAACTTCAAAATTTATTAAAATTAGAAAATTTATTTAGGCGATCTTTTATATAAAATTCTTTGCAACGTACGTCTATGCATCTTTAGTCTTCTTGCGGTCTCAGATACATTTCTGTTGCATAACTCGAATACTCTATGAATATGTTCCCATTTTACTCGATCGGCAGACATAGGATTTTCTGGAGGTTGGGCTTTAGTTTTAGGATCAGCTAGAAGAGCTTTTTCAATATCGTCAGCATCTGCAGGCTTTGCTAAATAATCAATTGCTCCCTGCTTAATTGCTGCAACGGCAGTTGGTATATTTCCATAACCTGTAAGCATTATAATTTTGCTTTTAGAATTTATCTTTTGAAGTTCTTTTACAATCTCTAAACCGTTGCCATCATTGAGTCTTAAATCAACAACCGCAAATGCGGGATTCTTTGAGTTTATAGACGCTATACCCGATTTTACACCCTCAGCTTGAGAGACTAAGAAACCCTTTTTTTCCATAGCTCTAGATAACCTTTCTCTAAAGGTATTATCATCATCAACTATTAATAACGATTTATCCGCTAATTCTGTTACTTTTTGAGTATTATCTGTCATAGCAAGCTATATGGGATTTAAAGTGGAATTTTCAATATGTCATTTTAAGTGGGAATTTAACAGGCTTAATAACATTGAAAATTTTCTTTACTTTAGGGGTCATTTCTCATAATGAGTGAAGAAATTACAAATTTGCATACAAGATATGCAAATTTTTTTTGTTAAATTTTTTTTTGAGGGGCTATGAAATGGAAAAATTTAAAAGTGTTGACGAACTTGTAAGTCAACTTAAACCTGTTGAACCAATATATTGCATTAGAACAAGTGCAATACATCAAGCTTCAAAAATTTTCCAAAATAAATTTCCAGGTACAGTTTTATACGCAGTTAAGACCAATCCTAACTCTTTAGTAATAGATAGTATTATAAAGAGCGGAATTAAAAATTTTGATGTAGCATCATTAAAAGAAATTGAACAAATAAAAAAAATAAATCCAGAGTTGAAGTGTTCTTTCATGCACACTGTTAAATCTAGAGAAAGTATAAAAGAGGCTTATTTTAAACATGGTGTAAAAACTTTTTCATTAGATACAAAAGAAGAGTTAATTAAAATAATTGAGGCAACTAACCAAGCTAAGGATTTAGAATTATTTGTTAGAGTTGCTGTTTCAAATGAACATGCAGAAATAGATTTATCAAAAAAATTTGGTGCTTTACATAGTGAAGCTTTGGGTCTTTTAAGATTAACAAAACAATACGCTAAAAAAATTGGTTTAAGTTTTCATGTTGGATCACAATGTATGCATCCAATATCTTATTCGAAAGGAATAGCGGAGATCGGAAATATTATAAAAAAAACCAAAATTTCACCGGATTACATAAATGTTGGAGGTGGATTTCCAACGATCTATCCTGATCTAATACCACAATCATTAGATAACTATTTTAAAGAAATAAAAATAGCCTTAGAAAAATTAAAATTTGAAAAAAAACCTGAGATTATTTGTGAACCAGGCAGAGCTATTGTGGCTGAGAGTGGGTCAACAATTGTTAAAGTAATTTTAAGAAAAAAACAAAAACTTTACATAAATGATGGAACTTACGGAACATTATTTGATGCCGGAGTTCCAAATATTGTTTATCCTTCAAGAATGATTCCGATAGGAAGATTGGTTTCAAAAAAACTTACTCCATTTGATTTCTACGGTCCAACTTGTGATAGCATGGACTATATGAAAGGACCATTTATTTTACCGAATAACATAAAAGAAAATGATTATATAGAACTCGGTCAACTAGGAGCTTACGGACTAACATTTAGAACTAAATTTAACGGTTTTTATTCAGATAGTATTTATGAAGTGCAAGACCAACCTATAATGAGTATGTACAACAAAGATAAAGATAAAGCATTTCTTGTTGCTTAATGTCGGATAAAAAAAATCTAGGTCATAACAGTAAAAAAGATTTTTTAAAAAAACCAGTAGAGCATATTGATATTACCAAATTTGACAGTAGAGAAATTATATCAGCAATGGGAAAAATGTCATTTGTTTCCAGAGAGACTTCAAATGCAACAAATATTTATAATGAAATGCTTAAAGATAAAGATTGTACAATTTTTTTAACTTTAGCTGGCTCGACCTCTGCAGCTGGATGTATGCATATTTATAGGGATATGGTTAAATATAATATGGTAGATGCTATTGTTGCAACTGGAGCATCAATAATTGATATGGATTTTTTCGAAGCACTTGGTTTTAAACATTATCAGGGTTCTCAGTTTCAAAATGACGATGAGCTAAGAAAGAATTACATAGATAGAATTTACGACACATATATTGATGAAGATGAGCTACAGAAATGTGATAAGATTATTGGTGAAATTGCAGATAAACTAGAACCAAGGCCATATACATCTAGAGAATTCATAAAAGAAATTGGAAAATATCTAAAAACGAATGCAAAGAAAAAAGAATCTTTAATTGAAGTAGCATATGACAATAATGTCCCAATTTTTTGTCCAGCTTTTACCGATTCAAGTGCTGGATTTGGTCTAGTGATGCATCAAGAAAGAAATCCAAAAAAACATATTACAATAGACTCGATTAGAGAATTCAGAGAATTAACTGAAATTAAAATAAAATCTAAAGGATCAGGTCTTTTTATGATTGGTGGTGGAGTTCCAAAAAATTTTATTCAAGATACTGTAATTTGTGCTGAGCTTTTAGGAAAAAATGTTGATATGCATAAGTATGCTATTCAAATTACTGTTGCAGACTCCAGAGATGGTGCTTGCAGTAGTTCAACATTAAAAGAAGCTAGTTCCTGGGGTAAAGTAAACACTACAAAAGAGCAAATGGTTTTTGCTGAGGCTACGAGTGTTTTACCCCTAATTGCAAGTGATGCTTATCACGCTGGTAAATGGAAGAATAGAAATAGAAAAAACTTTTCAAAGATATTTGATTAAAGTTAAATTTAAAAATGAAATATCTATCAAACAAATACGGCTTTCTTGGTATCGACAATAAATTTAAATTCAAAGAAAAAGTAGTCATAGTTCCATTTGGTCTTGAAAAAACCGTAAGTTATGGAGGAGGAACAAAAAATGGTCCAAAAGAAATAATTAAAGCCTCTCATCAAGTAGAGCTTTATGATGAAGAATTGAACTGTGAGCCATTTAGAAAAATAGGTATTAAAACATTAAAACCATTTAAAATAAAAAATAATATTAATGATGCACTTAAACAGATATCTTTAATTAATAAAAAAATTTTAGATAAAAATATTTTTCCGATGACTTTTGGGGGTGAACATTCAATTACTCCAGGATGTATTGAGCCTTTTAGTAAAAGATACAAAAAAATTTGTATTTTACATTTTGACGCTCACGCAGATTTACGCGAAAGTTATAATGGACAAAAATTTTCCCACGCTTCGGCTATAAGAAGATGTCTAGATTATCCTAATATTTCTTTAATTTCCTTTGGAATTAGAAATATCTCTCAAAGTGAAATCCCATATTTAAAAAAAAATTCATCCAAAATAAAAATATTTTGGGCAAAAGATAAAACTAAGTGGGATCTCAAGAAATTTAAAAAGCTTATAAAAAATAAAACAGTTTATTTAACCTTTGATGTAGATGGTTTGGACTCAAGCATTATGCCAGCAACAGGCACACCGGAACCTGGTGGTTTATTTTGGGATGAGACTTTAGAAATTATAAAAATTGCTGCACAAAATTCAAAAATTGTTGGCGCTGATATTAATGAGCTTTCCCCGATAAAAGGTTTTAACTCTTATAATTTTCTTGTGGCTAAATTAGCTTACAAAATTTTATCGTATAAATTTTTATACTAAATTTTGGCAGTTTTTAATGTTCCTAATAAAAGTCTAAATGGAATTAACATTACTAATGCTACAAATATTTTTACAGCCAAATCTCCTAATGATAATGTTACCCAAGGTATTCCTGTTCCATAGAATGAAATCGAGAAGAATAAAAATGTGTCAACAGTTGAACCTATTAACGAAGATGTTAATGGAGCTACAAACCACTTCTTCATCCTTAATTGATCAAAAATTTGAACATCTAGCAACTGAGCAATTATAAAGGCTGTACCCGAACCAATAGCGATTCTTACAGAAATTAGGTCAGAATAGTTTGTGGCAAATATCAAAGTAAATAAAATTCCTATTGTAAATCCTATATATACTATTTTTCTAGCAACTATTTTACCAAATGATCTGTTTGCAAGATCAGTTATCAGAAAGGCTATAGGATAACTGAATGCTCCATATGTTAGAATATCTTCAAGACCATAATATTTAATAGGGAACTGTACGAGATAATTTGATGCTAAAACAACTAATCCCATCATAAAAGCGAGGGAAAAAAATATTTTATTCATCAAGCTGATTTATTTAATAAAGTTTTTTTTATTTTCTTTAATCTGAAAGAAAGATTTTTCGTTTTTGCTGATTTTATAAATTGGTCAAAACTTCCTTTTTTATCGACTGATCGTATTCCAGAGTTTGAAACAGTAAGTTTTAAACTTTTATTTAGCATTTCACTCTTGAATCTTACTTTTTTCAGGTTTGGTAGAAATCTTCTTTTAGTTTTATTATTAGCGTGACTTACCTTATGTCCCTTTAAAGGTATTTTTCCAGTTAATTCACATTTTTTCGACATAAAAACTAAGAATGTATATGCGTAGAAAATTACTCAGTCAAGTTTATTTTTAGAACCTACTAATTCAGAAATATTATTTACACCTGTTTTTTTTATTATTTCTATCAATTCATCATTTATTTTAGATACTATATTTGGACCTTTAAAAACCATTCCAGTATAAAGTTGAACAATTTTTGCACCATTTATTATTTTTTCGTAAACTGATCTACCGCTGTCAATTCCTCCAACTCCAATAATTGTGATATCTGATTTTAAATTTTTAAAAAATTCATTTATTAGAAAATTAGATTTATTTTCAAGTGGTTTGCCTGATAGTCCTCCCTTTTCTAATTTATTAATATTTTTTAGATTTTCTCTTGTTCTATCAGTCGAGTTTGAGATGATTACCGTTTTAATTTTATTATTAATTAAAACTTCACATATTCTATCTATACTTTTATTTTCGATATCTGGAGAAATTTTTAAGGCAATAGGTACATTTGTTTTCAATTTAGTCTTTTCAACTTGAATTTCTTTAAGAAGTTCATCTAACTCTTCATCTCTATGAAAGCTTCTTAAATTTTCAGTATTTGGAGATGAAATATTGACTGTTAAATAATCACCAATATCATGAAATTTTCTTAAACCTTCTAAATAGTCTTTTACTCGGTCTTTTGTATCCTTATTAGGTCCAATATTTATTCCTAAAAGTCCCTTTGGTGAATTTGATAATATTCTTGCTCTCACCTTTTCAGAACCCGAATTATTAAACCCTAGTCTATTTATCAAAGCTTCATCTTCTTCAAGTCTAAACACTCTTGGTTTTGGATTACCATATTGCTTAAGCGGGGTGACTGTTCCGACTTCAACAAAACCAAATCCCAATTTAAACAAAGAGTTATATACCTCAGCATCTTTGTCAAAACCTGCTGCAATACCAATAGGATTTGGTATTTTTTTTCCAAAGATATCCAATTCAAGGATTTTATTTTTTTGAACTGTTTTATTTGGAATATAATTCAACTTTAAGGCTTTGATAGCTAAATTATGTGCTGTTTCAGGGTCTAATTTAAAAATTAATCCTCGTATTTTTTCAAACATTGTCTATTTTTTGTTTTATTAGATTTTTAGTTTCGTTAACTCCAAAAAAACTTATAAAAAAACCCATCCTTGGACCATTTTCAACTCCAAAAACGACCTCATAAATTAATTTGAACCAATCACGTAAATTTTCTTTGTAACCGTTTTCTTTTCCAACAGAATATATTTTTGTTTGGATATCCTCTGGTTTCATGTCATCGCTACAATCATCTAAAGCATTTATCAGAGCTTCTAAGGCATTTTGCTCATTTTTGTCAGGCTTTTTATATTTTTTCGTTTTCTTAATTACATCATTAAAATATTTAATTGCATATCCTATTAAGTTATCAAAAATGGTTTGATTTTTCTCTGAAATATCTTTTTTATATTTTTTCACAAATTTCCATAAAAGATCTTTGCTATCTGCATTGCTAGTTTCTACAAGATTAAGCAACATAGAAAAACTCATAATATAGTTTTCCTTAGGCATTTTAGAATTATGCACATGCCAAACCGGATTCATAAGAATTTGAAGATCATTCTGAGATTTGCCTTTTTCAATAAAGTCTAAATACTCATCTACTGATTTTGGTATTATTTCTTTGTATAGTTTTTTTGCTCTTTTAGGGTTTTGATACATGAACAAGGACAAACTTTCAGGTGAAGCATATTCTAGCCATTGCTCAATTGTTATTCCATTGCCTTTAGACTTAGAAATTTTTTCACCTTTTTCGTCTAAAAATAACTCATAAGCAAAACCACTTGGGGATTTTTTTCCGAGTAAATTAATAATCTTGGTAGACAGAATCGCGCTCTCTATTAGATCTTTACCATACATTTCAAAATCAATATCTAATGCATACCATCTCATTGCCCAATCAACTTTCCATTGTAATTTACAATTTCCATCTAAAATACTTGATTCAAGTTTTTGACCCTTATTATCAAAAATTATTTTTGAATTTTTTTCGTCTATCTCTATTACAGGTATCTCTAAAACTTTTTTTGAATTAGGACAGATAGGCAAAAATGGCGAATATGTTTTTTGTCTTTCCTTTCCAAGTGTCGGTATTATTATATCCATAATTCCATTATAGTTTTTTAATATAAGTTTGAGTGTTTCATTAAAATAACCTGTCTTGTAAAGACTTGTCGAACTTTTAAAAGTATACTTAAACTTAAATTCATCTAAAAATCTTTTTAGCATCTCATTATTATGTTCACCAAAACTTTCATATTTTTCAAATGGGTCTGGAACAAGTGTTAAAGGTTTATGCAAATTATCCTCTAATTTTTTTACATTAGGGATGTTGTCCGGAACTTTTCTAAGACCATCCATGTCATCAGAAAAAGTAATAATTTCTTTAGGCAAATCTGTAATTTGATTCAGAGCGTTTACTATCATGGATGTTCTAGCAACTTCACCAAAAGTACCAATATGAGGAAGTCCGCTAGGACCATAGCCTGTTTGCAATATAATTTTGCCTTTCTTTTTTATTGATGTTTCTCGTTCATTAAGAATTTTTTTTGCCTCAATAAAGGGCCAGGCATTTGTCTTATCTAAATTTGCTTTATCAATCACAAGTATTCAAAAATTCACATATTTGGTTGTTTTTATTAATTCTTATAGTGTTGAAATTTATTTACCATAAAATAATGTTCAAACAAAATGTCCAATTATAAAACAGTTTTTTTCATTATTGGTGTACTACAAATAATTCTTGGAATATTTATGGCTATTCCAATTATATTACAGTTAGTTTTTTCTGAACTTGATTCCTCTTTTATTGCATCTTCTGTAATTACGCTAGTATTTGGAGTTTTGTTTGTTTTATCCAATCTAGATTATAATAAAAAAATTAATCTGCAGCAGGCATTTCTTCTGACTACTCTGTCCTGGCTTACAATTGCAATATTTGGAGCTTTACCTTTTTATTTTTCAAATTTAAATTTATCTTTTACAGACTCTTTTTTTGAGAGTATGTCTGGTCTTACTACAACAGGTTCAACCATAATAACAAATTTGGAAATTGTGCCTAAGGGTATTTTGCTTTGGAGAGCGCTACTACAATGGCTTGGAGGTATAGGTATTATTGTTATGGCAATTACTTTAATGCCTATAATGAATATTGGTGGAATGCTTCTTTTTAAAGTTCTTAATACAGATTCCTCTGAGGATATTTTGCCTTCTTCCAAAGAGATATCTTTAAAGTTAGTTTTTATTTATTTTACATTAACTTTAATATGTGCCGCAGCATATAAAATATTTGGAATGAATTTTTTCGATAGCTTAACTCATTCTATGACAACAATTGCTACAGGTGGTTTCTCAAATTACAATGGATCTATTGGGTATTTTAATAATATAAAAATAGAAATAACTGCAATGTTATTTATTATACTTGGAAGTTTACCATTTATTGCGTATATAAAATTTTTAAGCGGTAATAGGAAAATTTTTTTGAATGATACACAAGTAACAACTTTTATAAAAGTAACAATTGTTTCTATTATAATACTTTTAATTTATTTATTCTTCAAACTCGAAAGTTTTAGTTTAACAGATTTAAGATCAGTGATTTTTAACTCAATATCAATTTTAACAGGGACTGGCTATGTTACTGGCAAGTTTGACCAATGGGGAAGTTTTTCGTTATTTTATTTTTTAATCTTAATGTTTATTGGGGGTTGCGCAGGATCTACTACATGCGGAATAAAAATTTTTAGAGTTCAAATTTTATATAAGTTTGTGATGACACAGCTAAAGAAAATTATTTACCCACGAGGAATTTTTGTAATAAAATACGAAAAAAATAATGTTGACGACAAATTTTTAGCTTCAATTATCTCTTTTATATATTTATATATATTAATTTTCTTTTTTATAACAGCTCTCCTATCTATAACCGGTTTAGATTTTATCACCTCTATTTCTGCTGCTGCCACATCAATATCCAATGTTGGTCCAGGACTTGGGTCTGTAATTGGCTCAAATGGAAATTTTTCAACATTGCCGGATGTTTCTAAATGGATTTTAAGTGCAGGAATGATATTAGGAAGACTGGAATTATTTGCTATATTAGTTTTATTTTTACCGTCTTTTTGGAAAAAATGATTGAAATTAAAAAAGAAAAAAATTTTTTTGATACTGTCAAATTCTATTTTGACATGAGAATGTTAAAAATTTTACTTTTAGGAGCCATCAGCGGCTTTCCCTGGGTAATTATAGGAAGCAGTTTAAGTTTGTGGTTAAAAGAAGAAGGTTTATCAAGATCCACTATTGGATGGGCTGGATTAATTTTTGCGGTTTATGCTTTTAATTATTTTTGGGCGCCATTAATTGACAGAATTCAGATACCCTTGCTAACAAAGAAAATTGGCCATAGAAAATCTTGGATTTTTTTAATGCAGATAATAATTTTAATTGGGTTAATATTCTGGAGCTTTATAAATCCAGTACAAAATTTAAATCTAGTTATCGGTGCTGGACTAATTATTGCTCTAGCCTCAGCCACACAGGATATAACCGTGGATGCTTTAAGAATTGAGCAAATAAAAAAAGAGGAAAAAGAAGCTATGGCCGCAGGAGCAGCTGTAGCAGTAGTTGGTTGGTGGTCAGGTTATAAATTAGGAGGTGTAATCGCTTTAACGTTGGCAGATTTTTTAGAGAATATAGGAATAGAAAATTATTGGCAATTATCTTTTTTAGGTTTGGGTGTAATTATTATTTTATTAAATATAGGAATTTTATTTATTAAAGAGGGAAATTTTTTTAATATTAAAAGTTCTCATCTTGAATTAGATGAAAAGATTTTAGGTAAACTAAATTATAATAATATGTTTACTAAAATTTTAGCTTGGGTTACTTCGACGATTTCTGGGCCTCTAATTAGTTTTTTTAAAAAAAATGGAAAAGGAATAGCTATTGGAATTATAAGTTTTATTTTTCTATTTAAAATTGGAGAGGCTTTCTTAGGAAGAATGTCTGTAATTTTTTATAAAGAAATTGGCTTTTCTAAATCCGATATAGCACTTTATTCAAAAACTTTTGGTTGGATAACTACAGTAATTTTTACTTTATTAGGAGGAATGTTTGCAATCCGTTCAGGTGTTATAAAATCGATGTTTCTGGCAGGAATATTGATGGCATTAACGAATGTTCTTTTTTCTTTTTTAGCATGGAGTGACAAATCATATTTATTATTTGCAACAGCAGTTATTTTAGATGATATGGCGGCTGCATTTGCAACAGTTGCTTTTGTTGCTTTTATATCTTTATTAGTTGATAGAAATTATACTGCTACACAATATGCTCTGCTCGCTTCTTTAGGTACAGCAGGAAGAACTACACTTGCCTCTTCCTCAGGTGCATTAGTAGATTGGTTAAATGGTGATTGGGGCATATTTTTTATAATTACAGCTTTAATGGTAATTCCATCGCTTATTCTTCTATATCTGATGAAAAATAAAATTAAACTTAATGACTGATTTATTTTCAACATCATTAATAAGAAATATTTATAGAAAACCATCGAAAAATTCAGAGGTTACAAGTCAAATAATATACGGAGAAAAAATAAGAATTCTTAAATTTGCAAATAGATGGTTAAAAATTAAGACATATAATGACAACTATTCTGGTTACATTAAAAACGAAAAACTTAAAGAAGGTTTAAATATTATTTTTAAAACTCATAAATTGAAAACTAGAATATTTTCTCAAAATAAAAAAAAGAATTTTCTTACATTTAATAGCAGGTTGCCAATCATTACTAAAAGAAAAAAATTTATAGAATTTGAGAAAGGTAAATGGGTAAAAAGGTCAGATATTAAGCCAATAAATCACAAAGACAGAAATTTTATTAAAATTTTAAAATCTTTTATAAATTGTAAATATACATGGGGTGGTAAATCTTATGAAGGTATAGACTGCTCAGCACTTATTCAATTGTACTATCTTTATAATAATAAATTTTTTCCTAGAGATACAAAGGACCAAATATCTTTTAAAAAAGGCAAAAAAAAATTAATCAAATTTTCAAGAGGCGACATCATCTACTGGAAGGGTCATGTAGCTGTTTGCCTGAATAGAAATAAACTTATTCATGCGTACGGACCTAGAAAAAAAGTATTAATAATGAATATAAAAAAAACTATTGAATTAGTTAACGAAACAGCAAAACTCAAGGTAAAAAAAATAATAAAAATTTAAAAAAATGAATTTAGAGGAAAAATTTGATATTTTAGTAAATAAAATGAATTTTGGTCACTATGATGAAGTTATTTTTGAAGCTAACTATTTAATTAAAAAATTTCCAAAACAGGAAGCCTTATATAATCTTTTAGCTTTAACATACCAGGCAAAAGGTGAGCATGACAAATCAATTGACTTATTAAACGATGCATTAAAAAGAAGTAAAAATAACACCAATTTTTTAAATAATATTGGATTAGGATATTACAAAAAGAAAGATTACATTAAAGCAGAAGGTTATTTTAATGAAGTTTTAAAATTAAATCCAAGATTTATTAATACTATAAACAATCTTGCAGGTTTATATAACGAAATTAATAATGCTGTTGAGAGTGAGAAGCTTTATTTAAAGGCTTTAAGTATAAATAATAATGTATTAGAAACAAATTATAATTATGCATCCTTTCTCAAAACTTTAGGAAGATACTCAGAAGCTGAAAAATATTTCAATAAAACGTTAGAAATTAATAAAGATTTTACTAAAGCTCATAAAAGTTTAGCAATGCTTAAAAAATATAAAAAAGATGATAAATATATACTATCTTTAGAGGAAAAAGTTAAAAACAAAAATCTTCACAAATCAAATATAAAAGATTTATCTTTTGCTCTAGGTAAAGTATATGAAGATATTGGTGAATATAAAAAATCATTCGAATACATAAAAACGGCAAATGATATAAAAAAACGATTATCAAAATTTGATATAAAAAGTGAAATAGAATTTTTCGAAAAAATAAAAGAATTCCATAAAAATAATAAAATTGAAAATTTTCCAAGGAATGAAGATAAAAAAAAAATAATATTTATTTTAGGTATGCCTAGGACTGGAACATCTTTAGTCGAACAGATAATTTCTAGTCATAATAAAGTTTATGGCGCAGGGGAATTACCTTTTCTGGACCAATACTTTAGAAGATATTTAAATAATTTTAGTAAGCAACAAAATATAAATGAGGACCTTGCAAAATTTAAAAAAAATTATTTAGCTATGATTGAAAAGATGACAAAGTCAGAGGTTATTACGGATAAAGCACCACTAAACTTTCGATGGATAGGATTAATAAAAATAATATTCCCAAACGCAATTATAATTCATTGTAAAAGAGATCCGCTTGAAAACAGTTGGTCTATTTACAAAAATGATTTTGAAGGAGGAATGTTATTTTCCAACGATGTTCAGGATATAGCAAATTATTATAATATTTATCAAAATTTAATGAATTTTTGGAAAAATACTTTTAAAAAAGAAATTTATGACATTAATTATGAAGACTTGATCAATAATTCCGAAAGCAAAATAAGAGAAATAATTAATTTCAGTGGGCTGGATTGGCAAGATTCGTGTTTGGAATATTACAATAATAAAAAATCGATTAAAACTTTAAGTTTTAACCAAGCTAGAAAACCTATTTATAAAGACTCTTTAAAAGGTGCTGCAAAATACAAAAATTATATTCAAGATTTAGAAAATGCACTATCTTCTTCCAAAGTCAGGTAGATTTACGTCTTGTTTAGAAGAAATTATTTTTTTTCTAATTATTTTAGATTCTTGCATTATTTTAATTAATTGCTTCTCATTTTTTGTATTTATTAATTTTTTAATTTGACGCATATTGTTTATGAAAAGGTCAATTCCTTTTGTAATATTTTTATGGTTATTGAGAAATATATCCTTCCACATAATCTCATTTGAAGCTGCAGTTCTTGTAAAATCTCTCAGACCACCAGCACTGAACTTAACTATGTTTGTTTTTTTTTTCTTTTCAAAATTTATTGCAGTTTTAACCATATTGTATGCAACTAAGTGAGGAATATGACTAGTAATTGAAAATATATGATCATGCTCTTTCAAGTTCATGTGAACAATTTTGCTTCCAATTTTATTCCAAAACCTAGACAAAATTTTCATATGTTTTCTATTTGTATGTTTATCTTTTATTAAAACACACCATTTACCTAAAAATAATTTTTCATTTCCAAATTTAGGGCCACTTACCTCAGAACCAGCAATTGGATGGCTTGAAATCCAGCTTATATTTTTCTTAATTTTATTTTTTATTTGTCTAAATATTTTTTCTTTTGCTGAACCGACATCTGTAACTATTGTATTTTTATTAATATATTTTTCAATTTTGTTAAAAATTTTTAAATATTCACCTAAATGTGTACAAATTATTATCATATCCATAGTAGGAATTTGTTGTTTGGGGTCTTTTAAAACTTCACAATTTAATCTTAGTTTTTTAATTTGATTAATGTGTTTTTTTGATTTTTCTATAATAAAAATTTTTTTTGATATTTTTTTTTTAATTGCAGCTCTTAAAATTGAAGAGCCAATTAAGCCACATCCAACGATTAAAATTTTTTTAAACATTTTTAAATATTTTTTTTACCTCTTTCAAAAATAATTTATTCTCTGCACTGTTACCAATAGTTAATCTCAAATGGTTATCGATCCCATAAGTATTCATTTCTCTAAGTATAATTCCTTTACTTTCTAGTTTTTTTTCAATTGAAATTGCTGACAATTTACAACGATTAAAATTTAGTAAAAGAAAATTTGCACTTATTTTATTTGAGTAAATGTTAAATTCTTCTAGACTTTTTTTAATTTTTTTGCTCCAGTATAAATTATGTTTAATTGATTTATTAATAAATTTATTATCCTTTAAAGCCTCAATTGCACATAATTGTGCAATTTCATTCACATTAAATGGTGGTTTAATAAAATTCAAAGCCTGAATTATTTTTTTATCTCCATAACCCCATCCAATTCTTAAAGCTGCCAATCCATAAATTTTCGAAAATGTTCTTAATATAAAAACATTTTTAGAGTTCTTGAAAATCTTTAATCCTGACGCATATTTATTATCCTTCATATATTCATAATATGCATCATCTATTACTAATAAAATATCTTTTCTTAATTTTTTTCTTAAATTTATTAATTCATTTCTGTATAGATATGTGCCTGTAGGATTATTTGGATTTGCTAAAAAAACTATTTTAGTTTTTTTATTCACTTTATTAATTATATTTTCTATTGAAATCTTAAAGTTTTTCTCTTTTGAAAAAATTACTTTAGCGCCTGAAATAGATGCATAAATTCTGTACATTAAAAAACTAAATTCTGGAACAATTACTTGATCACCTTTGCTTAAAAATAATTGGCATAGCATTTGAATGATCTCATCAGATCCAGATCCACAAATTACTTTATTGGCATCACACTTAAATTTAATTGAAATTTGTTTTCTTAATAATTTGGAAGTATAATCTGGGTATTTTGAAGTTGTTACATTTTTTCTTAATATTGCTTTTACTTTTGAACTTGCACCTAATGCAGATTCATTTGCGGATAATTTGATTATTTTTCTAGTTTCTTTTAAATTTGGAATTTCATATTTTCCTGGCTTATAAGATTGAAATTTTAATTTTTTATATTTAGTTAAATTCATAATTTTATGTGTTTCTGGTATATATAGTTAAATTATAATTTATTTAAATTAAATAAGTAAAATTCTTATAAAAATTTGACATATAAATTCCTATAATGTAAATTCTGAATGCGCTGATTTAAACTGAATTGCGAGCGCTTAAAAAAAACCGCTAAATAAGTTTTTTTTCTCCAATTCATCAGCATATAAATATGAGCAAATTTAAAGATATAAAGAAAATAATTGTTGAAAAACCCTTAAAATTGGACTGTGGACAGACGATTAATAATTTCCCATTAGCATATGAAACTTATGGAAAATTAAATGGCAATAGAAGTAATGCTATACTAATCTTTCACGCTTTAACTGGAGATCAATTTGCATCAGGAATTAATCCAATTACAAAAAAAGATGGTTGGTGGAATTATGCTCTTGGACCCGGAAAAGCGATCGATACTAGTAAATATTTTGTAATTGCAGCAAATGTTATAGGCGGATGTATGGGTTCTTTTGGTCCAAGTGATATTAATCCTGAAACAAAAAAACCTTATGGTACAAACTTCCCAGTTATCACAATTAATGACATGGTTAATGCTCAATATAATCTCTTAGAATATTTTAAAATTGAAAAGTTATTCAGTGTTATAGGAGGATCTATGGGTGGAATGCAAGTACTTCAGTTTGTATCCAATTTTCCTAATAAGGCTCTTACTGCAATTCCAATTGCTTGTACCGCAAGTCATTCAGCTCAAAATATAGCTCTAAATGAACTTGGCAGACAATCAATAATGGCCGATAGAAATTGGCAAGATGGGTTTTATGAAGAACAAAATAAACAACCAGATAAAGGTCTTGCTGTTGCTAGAATGGCAGCACATATTACTTATTTATCTAAAGCAGGACTTCAAGAAAAATTTGGGAGAAAATTGCAAGAAAGAGACGATTTAAAATTTAGTTTTGACGCTGACTTCCAAATAGAAAGTTATTTAAGATACCAAGGATCAGTTTTTGTAGATAGATTTGATGCAAATAGCTATTTGTATATTACAAGAGCTATGGATTATTTTGACTTAACAAAAAAATTTGGTGGAAATTTATCAAAAGCTTTCGAGAAAAGCGATACTAAGTTTTTTATAATATCGTTTACTTCAGATTGGCTTTATCCAACTTCTGAAAATAGAGATATTGTAATTGCTCTAAATGCTATGGGTAAAAATGTAGGATTTGTCGAAATTTCTTCTGATAAGGGTCATGATTCTTTTTTACTTGATGTTCCAGATTTTTTAAACAGCGTTAAATATTTTTTAAATACTTCTTACAAACAAATTAAATGAAAAAAGAATTTTATAATATTGCAAAATTGGTAACTCAAAATTCTAAAGTCTTAGATGTAGGATGTGGAAATGGAGAACTTATGAAATATATTACAGAAAATATTAGCAAAGATATTCGAGGAATTGAGTTGTCAAAATCCAACGTACAAAAGTGTATTGAAAAAGGTTTAACAGTCATCGAAGGAAATGCAGAAAAAGACTTAAGGCAATTTCCAGATAGTTCTTTCGATTTTGTAATCCTCAGTCAAACTTTACAGGCTTTCTTAGATCCAGAAAATGTATTGAATGAATTACTAAGGATTGGAAAAAAAGCAATTGTATCAATTCCAAATTTTGGGCATTGGAAAGTTAGGTTACATTTACTTTTAAAAGGCACAATGCCAGTAACCAAAAATTTACCAAATGAGTGGTACAATACACCAAACCTGCATATGTGCACCATTAAAGATTTTGAGAATTATTGTAAAGAAAGAGATATTAAAATTAATTTAAAAAATTTGAAATTTCAAAATTTTTTTTCAGAATTAGGAATTTTTATATTAGAGAAATAGAATGAAAATAGAAATAATCAAATGTCTTGAAGATAACTTTTCATATTTACTAATTAATGAAAAAAATTCTGATGCGTGCGTAGTTGATCCTGGGGAGTCTAAACCAGTTTTGAAATTCATTGAGGATAATAAAATAAATTTAAAGTATATTTTGAATACTCATCACCACGGAGATCATATAGGCGGTAATAATATATTAAAAAATAAATTTAATGCGAAAATTCTTGCGTCTGAAAATGATAGAGAAAGAATTCCTGAGATTGATATTTTTTTAAGCGATGGTCAAATTTGGAAGGATGATATATTTGAGTTTAAAGTTATTAGTGTTCCAGGACATACTATGGGACATATTTGTTTTTATTTTTTTAATGAAAAAATAGTGTTTACTGGAGACACATTATTTTCCCTTGGATGTGGAAGAGTTTTTGAAGGAAGTAATAAGGATATGTTCAATTCATTATTAAAATTAAAAAGTTTGCCCCCAGTAACCAAAATATATTTTGGACATGAATATACATTAAATAATTCTATTTTTTGTAGTAAATTCGATGAAGATAATTCTAAACTAGATAGAAAAATTATTGATATTAAAAAAAAATTAAATAATGGGCTTCCTACTGTTCCATCCTCAATAAAAGATGAATTAGATTGTAATATTTTTTTGAGAGCAAAAAACTTAAAAGAATTTTCAAAATTACGGGATTTAAAGGATAATTTTTAATCGATATTCCTTGACTAAAAATACCTTAGATCTATATTGCAGCATTATTTAGGATAAATTTTATGTCATTTGCAGTAATACAAACTGGTGGAAAACAGTACAAAGTTAAAGCTGGAGAGATACTTAAGGTTGAGAAATTGATCGACAAAGACAAAGTTGAGTTCAAGAATATCTTAGCTTATGGAGATGAAAAAAATGCAGAAGTTGGCTCACCAAAAATTGAAGGTGCTAAAGTCGAAGCTGAAATTTTAAAAAATGGTAAAAATAGAACTGTTTTAGTTTTTAAGAAGAGAAGAAGAAAAAATTCAAGAAGAAAAAATGGACACAGACAAGAATTTACATTGGTAAGGATAAGTAAAATTTTTGCTAAAGATGGCAAAGTACTCTCAGAAGCTGAGAAATATAAAAAAGTAGTAAAAGAAAAAACTAAAAAAGAAGAAGCTAAAAAGTAAATATAGAGAATAAATTATGGCAACAAAAAAAGCAGGTGGATCGTCAAGGAACGGAAGAGATAGTGCTGGTAGAAGACTTGGTGTCAAAATTTATGCAGGTCAAAAAGTCATTCCGGGTAATATAATTGTAAGACAAAGAGGTACAAAAATATTTCCTGGAGAACATGTCGGAATGGGAAAAGATCATTCAATTTTTTCAAAAATTAAAGGAACAGTTGAATTCAAAAAAACAAAATCAGATAGAACTTTTGTATCTGTAAAGCCCAATTAATATACAACATATTAAAATAAAGGTGTTGTATTATGAAATTTTTAGATCAAGTCAAAATATTTGTTAAAGCGGGTGATGGTGGATCAGGATCGCCAAGTTTTAGAAGAGAAAAATTTATAGAATTTGGAGGACCTGATGGCGGTGATGGTGGCAAAGGTGGATCAGTAATTTTAAAATCTGAAAGAAACCTAAATACATTAATCGACTATAGATATCAGCAACATTTTAAGGCTCAAAGAGGAGGAGATGGTAAAGGAAAAAAAATGACTGGCAAAGGTGGGGAGAACCTTTACTTAAAAGTCCCAATCGGAACTCAAGTTTTTGAGGAAGATAATAAAACACTTATTTTTGATTTTAAAAAGAATAATGATGAATTTGTTGTTGCGTCTGGAGGAAAAGGTGGTTTTGGAAACACTAAATTTAAATCATCAACGAATAGGGCGCCTAAAAAATTTACTAAAGGTATTAAAGGTGAAGAATTTTGGATTTGGCTTCAATTAAAAACAATTGCTGATATTGGCATTATTGGACTACCTAACGCAGGAAAATCAAGTTTGCTTGCATCAATGACAAGTGCAACACCAAAAATTGCAAATTATAAATTTACAACACTCAATCCTAATTTAGGAGTTGCAGTTTATGATGACAAAGAAATTACTCTTGCCGATATCCCTGGTTTAATTGAAGGGGCACATTCAGGTGTAGGTTTGGGAATTAAATTTTTAAAACATATTGAAAGATGTAAAACACTTCTTCATTTAATAGATATAAATGAGGAAGATCTCGTATCATCATATAAACAAGTAAGAAATGAACTTAAAAGTTACGGAAAGGAATTGATTAAAAAAAAAGAAATTATAGTATTCAATAAAATTGACCTGCTTCAAAAAAAAAATATAGATAAAAAAGTTAAAGATTTTGAAATAAAAATTAAAAAGAAAACATTTAAAATGTCAACAATTCATTCGAGAAGTGTTTCAAATATAAAATCTAAGTTAATAAATTATGTATCTTAAAAATTCAAAAATTGTTGCCGTAAAAATTGGATCATCTTTATTAATTGATGACAATATGAAAGTAAGGACAAAATGGTTAACCGAATTCTCTAAGGATGTTAAAAAGCTAATAGATCAAGGTAAGAAAGTGATAATTATTACCTCTGGAGCTATAGCTCTAGGATGTAAAAAATTAAATTTAAAAAAAACAAATTTAAAGTTGGATAAAAGTCAGGCAGTAGCTTCAATTGGACAAATAGAATTAATGAACCTTTTTAAAAAAAACTTCAATAAAGTAAAATTAAATCTTTCTCAGATACTCCTAACTCTTGAGGACACCGAGCAAAGAAGAAGAGCAATCAACGCAAAAAGGACAATAGATAATTTATTTCAACTTGGTTTTGTACCCATAGTTAATGAAAATGATAGTATTGCTACATCTGAAATAAAATACGGTGATAACGACCGATTAGCCTCTAGAGTAGCTCAAATTTCAAATGCGGATTGTTTAGTTTTACTTTCAGATGTTAACGGTCTCTATACAAAAAATCCTAAATTATTTAAAGATGCAACTTTAATTAAAGAAATTAATAAAATTGACGAAAGAATCGAAAGAACCGCAAGTAATGAAAGTGGTATATATGGAACTGGTGGAATGAAGACCAAAATTGATGCTGCAAAAGTTTGTCAAAAATCTGGGTGTCAAATGGCAATTGCAAATGGACTAATTTTAAGACCTCTAGACCAAATTCAAAAAAGAAATAATTGTACCTGGTTTATTACAGAAGTGTCTAAACTTGATGCAAGAAAGAAATGGATAATAAGCTCAATTTCTCCAAAAGGTGAATTAATTATTGACGATGGAGCAATTAAAGCTTTAAAACAAGGTAAAAGTTTGCTTGCAGCTGGTATTAAAAAAGTACATGGAAAATTTAATAAAGGTGACCATATTAAAATTCTTAACAAAAATATGATCGAATATGCAAGAGGTTTGAGTTCTTTTTCCTCTGTAGAAATTATAAAAATAAAAGGTCAACATTCAAATAAAATACAAGAATTATTAGGATATATTGCAAAATCTGAAGTTGTCCATAAAGATGATATGGTGGCCATATGATAAAAAGATATTTTGAAATAATTGGAAGAAAATCTAAAAAGGCTTTTGAAAATAAGGTTAAAAACGAGTTGAAGAATAAAGTCTTAAATCATTATGCATATTCAATTCAAAAAAACGAAAAATCTATATTATCACAAAATAAAAAAGATATTAGTTACGCAAAGAAAATTGGATTAAAAGATAATTTTATTTCCAGATTAGAATTAGATACAAAAAAACTTAGAGCCATTATAAGTTCGATCAATTCAATATCAAAATTAAAAGACCCAACGGATAGAATACTAGAACAATGGAAGCGACCAAATGGTTTAAAAATTAAAAAAGTTTCAGTTCCAATAGGAGTAATAGGAGTAATTTATGAAAGTAGACCAAATGTTACCTCAGATGTTTCGTGCTTGTGTTTTAAATCTGGTAATTCCGTTATTTTAAAAGGAGGCTCTGAAGCATACTTTACTAATAAAATTTTATCTAACCTATTTAGAAGGTCTTTAAAATTTTATAAAATTGATCCTAATTTCGTTCAATTTGTAGACATGAGAAGTAGAAAGGTTGTAGATCACATGCTTTCTAAAATGACAAAATATATTGATATAATAATTCCAAGAGGAGGGAAAAGTTTAGTTAAAAAGGTTCAAGATACCTCAAAATTGCCAGTTATTGGTCATCTAGAAGGTTTGTGTCATACTTACATTGACAGTAGTGCGAATTTAAAAATGGCTCTAAAAGTGGTTTTAAATGCTAAGCTTAGAAATACTGCAATTTGTGGTGCAACAGAAACTATTTTATTAAATGATAAGTTAATTAAAAAATTTTCTAAATTATTAATCACCAAATTGGAAAATAATGGATGTGTGGTTTATACAGATAATAAAATTAGAAAAGTTTATAAGGGAAACAGTTTTTTAGCATCTGAAAAAGACTGGATGACTGAATATTTAACTTCAAAGATATCTATTAAATCAGTTAAAAATGTAATTGATGCAATAAATCATATAAATAAATACGGAACACAACACACTGACGCAATTATTTGCAAGAATAAAAAAACCTCTAAAATTTTTTTAAAAAATGTTAAAAGTTCAATAGCTATGCATAATACATCAACTCAATTTGCAGATGGTGGGGAATTTGGTTTTGGAGCAGAGGTGGGAATTTCTACGAACAACCTACCACCTAGAGGTCCAGTAGGATTAGGCCAATTAGTATCCTATAAATATGAAGTTATTGGATCAGGACAAATAAGAAAATAGATTGAATAATTTATTGAAAAAAAGAATTGGAATTTTAGGAGGGAGTTTTGATCCAGCCCATAAAGGTCATATTAAAATTTCACAAGAAGCAAAAAAAAGATTTAATCTAAAAAATGTTTTTTGGGTTATTACAAAAAAAAATCCCTTTAAAAAAAAGAGTTTCTATAGCTTGTCTCGAAGAATAACCCTTGCAAAAAAATTAAGTATTAAAAATAAATTTATAAAAGTTATTTTCGTAGAAAATAAATGTAAATCTAATAGGGCTTACAAATACATAAAATATTTGAGTAGAAAACATATTAATAATGATTTTTATTTTATAATCGGTGCTGATAATCTTATAAATTTTCATAAATGGAAAAATTGGAAAGAAATCCCGAAAGTTTGTAAAATATTAGTTTTTGATAGAGAAAATTACAAGACAAAATGTCTTAAATCTGTGGCTTATAAAAAAATTGATAGAAAAAGGTTGAAATTTATTAAATTCAACAAAGTTAATATTTCATCTTCTCAATTAAGAAAAATTTGATAGTCTAGATTGTAATTAATGGATAAAATTTCAAACCTAAAAGCATTAATCCTAAAAACACTAGATACCAACAAAGCTTTAGACATTGTAAGCATTGACCTAAAGAATAAAAGTTCAATCGCAGATTATATGATCATTGCTAGTGGTACTTCATCGAGACATATTCAGGCCTTATCCGAACAAGTAGTTGATAAAATTAAATTAAGCGGTATTAAAAATTGTAAAGTTGAAGGAACTGAAAGCAGCGACTGGAAACTTATTGATGGTATTGATATAATAATTCATATTTTTAATCCTGAAAAAAGAAAATTTTACGAATTAGAGAAAATGTGGTCAGAACTTATTCCAAAAGAGAAATTAATTATATGAAGTTATTTAAATTAATTGGATTATTATTTTTAATATTATTTCTCTTTTCAAAACCTTCAAATAGTGCAAATGATGAAACCACTATCTACGAAAAAATTGATATTTTTAGCGATGTTCTTGACAAAATTAATAAAGAATATGTAGATGAAATTAATCAGAATGAAGTTATGGATGCAGCAATTAATGGTGTGCTTCAATCTTTAGACCCCTATTCAGCATATATGTCTCCAGAGAGTTTTGATAGCATGAGAACTGAAACAAGTGGTGAATTTGGTGGTTTAGGTATTGAGGTAAGTATGGAAGCTGGTGTTGTAAAGGTCATTTCACCTTTGGACGAGTCACCAGCATACGAAGCTGGGGTAAAAGCAGGAGATTATATTGTAAAAATAAATGAACATCAGGTTCAAGGTAAAACTTTAAGTGAAGCGGTAGATTTAATGAGAGGACCTGTTGGCTCAGATATAGAAATTACTGTTAGACGAATAGGAGAAAGGAAAGCTTTAGTTTTTAATATCACAAGAAAAATAATCAAAATTCAGTCTGTTAAATCAAAAAAGATAGATAAAAATATTGGGTATATTAGATTAACGGCTTTTAATGAAAATAGTAGTTCGCAAGTAAGAAAAAAAATAAAAGAGTTCGATAAAGATAAAAATATTAAAGGGTATATATTAGATTTAAGAAATAATCCTGGAGGATTACTTTCTCAAGCGATAAAAATTTCTGATTTCTTTCTTTCAAATGGAGAGATTGTTTCTACTAAATCAAGAAGAGAAAATGAAAATAGAAAATGGTTTGCAAATGAAGGCGACATACTAAATGGAAAAACCTTAGTAGTATTAATTAATAATGGTTCAGCTTCCGCATCTGAGATATTAGCAGGGGCTTTAAAAGATCATAAAAGAGCTATACTTATTGGAGAGACTACTTATGGTAAAGGCTCAGTACAATCAATTATTCCATTAAAAAATAAAGGAGCTATAAGATTAACTATTTCAAAATATTATCTCCCTTCCGGAGTCTCAATTTCTGAAGTTGGAGTTGACCCAGATATTGAAGTCTCTGAAGGTTCCGACGAGTTTAGAATTGATACAGAAAGTGATAATCAATTAGACTTTGCTGTAAAACTTTTAAACGGCTAAAATGAAGACCGATTTTCAAAAACTGCCACTAAGAGACGGTGTGGGGATAGTAGTTTTAAATTCAAAAAATAAAGTTTTTGTTGCAAAAAGAATTGATAATCCAAAAAATTTTTGGCAAATGCCTCAAGGAGGTAAAGATGAAAGTGAAAATTATTTTGAGGCAGCAATAAGAGAACTTCAAGAGGAAACAAGTATAAAAAATGTTACGCTAATTAAAGAAATCGATGATTTTATTACCTACTTACTTCCAAATCATCTTTTAGGGATTATATGGAGAGGAAAATTTAAAGGTCAAAAACAAAAATGGTTTATTATGAAATTTAACGGTTCTGACAATGAGATTAATGTGAACACTCCTAAACCTGAATTCCTAGAGTGGAAATGGGTGGATATTGATCAATTAATTGATGTTGTAGTTGACTTTAAAAGAGATGTTTACAAAAAAGTTACTAGTGAGATAAAAAAAGTAGTTACTAATTAGAGCTTATAGATTTTAGTACATCGATTTTTTGAGATATTAAAAATCTACTTTGATCGTCTAAATCCTCTTTGCTTAAAAGTTTTTCTGTATCACTTAATGACTGTGATACATAGCTTCTATCAATTTTATCTAGACTAAATATCGAACTTGTCAAAATTGATAATGTATTATCTTTAAATTCTATTATACCATCTTCAACATAATATTTATCTTCTCCACTCTTTGAAAAAACTTTAAGTATTCCCGGCTTTAGAAACGAAATAATAGAAATATGATCTTTTAATATACCCATATCTCCTTCATAAGCAGGTACTAAAACCTCTGTAACATCTTCTTTGCTAAGAAATGATTTTTCAGGATTAACTATTTCTAACTTAAATTCTTCACTCATTATGCAGCATCTTTTGACATTTTTTCTGCTTTTTCTATAGCTTCTTCAATAGTTCCTACCATATAAAATGCTGCTTCAGGTAAATGATCATACTCACCTTTGCAGATTGCATCAAAGCCCTTAATAGTAGCTTCCAGTTCTACTAATTTCCCTGGTGATCCTGTAAAAACTTCAGCAACAAAGAAAGGCTGAGATAAAAATCTTTGAATTTTCCTTGCTCTTGCTACTGTCAATTTATCCTCCTCAGATAATTCATCCATACCAAGGATCGCTATAATATCTTGTAAAGACTTATAGGTTTGTAAAACTTTTTGAACTTCTCTAGCTACTCTATAATGCTCATCTCCTACAATTCTTGGATCTAAAATTCTTGACGTCGAGTCTAGTGGATCAACAGCTGGATAAATTCCTAGTTCGGCTATTTGTCTAGATAAAACCGTCGTTGCATCAAGGTGTGAGAATGAAGTTGCAGGGGCAGGATCTGTCAAGTCATCAGCAGGTACATAGATCGCCTGAACTGATGTAATAGAACCTTTATTTGTAGTTGTTATTCTTTCCTGAAGATTACCCATGTCGGTAGCTAATGTGGGTTGGTAACCTACAGCAGATGGAATTCTCCCTAATAATGCTGAAACCTCTGAGCCAGCTTGTGTAAATCTAAATATATTATCAACGAAAAATAATACATCTTGACCTTCTTGATCTCTAAAATACTCAGCAACTGTAAGCCCTGATAATGCAACTCTTGCTCTAGCTCCAGGAGGTTCATTCATTTGACCGTAAACCAAAGCAGCTTTTGATCCTGCTCCATCTGGCTTTATTACACCAGACTCAATCATTTCATGATAGAGATCATTTCCTTCTCTTGTTCTTTCTCCAACACCTGCAAAAACTGAAAAACCACCGTGAGCTTTCGCAACGTTGTTAATTAGTTCCATAATTAAAACTGTTTTTCCTACCCCTGCGCCACCAAATAATCCAATTTTTCCTCCTTTTGCGTAAGGTGCTAAAAGATCAACAACTTTAATCCCTGTAACTAAAATTTCTGTTTCAGTTGACTGATCGTTAAATTCAGGCGCTGCTCTATGTATTGGCCAATTTTCCTTTGTTTTAATTTCACCTTTTTCATCAATCGGTTCTCCGATTACATTTACTATTCTGCCTAAAGTTTCAGGACCAACTGGTACCTTTATAGGAGCCCCAGTATCTGTTACCTCGTCTCCTCTTTTTAATCCTTCTGTAGCATCCATTGCAATGGTTCTCACACTTGTTTCTCCAAGATGCTGTGCAACTTCTAAAACAAGTCTGTTATCACCATTTTTACACTCTAGTGCAGTTAAAATCTCAGGTAGTTCTCCATCAAATTTAACATCAACTACCGCTCCAATAATTTGTGTAATTTTTCCTTTTCTCATAATTATAAACTCTCCGCTCCTGATATTATTTCTATTAATTCCTTTGTAATGGCTGCTTGTCTACTTCTATTATATTGTATGGTAAGTTTATCAACCATTTCTCCTGCATTTCGTGTCGCATTATCCATAGCGCTCATTCTAGATCCCTGTTCACTTGCAGAATTTTCCAACATCGCTTTGAAGATTTGCGTAGAAATGTTTTTTGGCAACAAATTGCCTAATATTTCATCTTCCTCTGGCTCAAATTCATAATTATCTTTTGCATTGTCATTGCCAGTTTCAGAAGATTTTAAAGGAATAATTTGCTGAGCCTGTGGTATTTGAGTAATTACATTTTTAAATTTATTATAAAAAATGGTGCATACATCAAATTCATTTTTTTGAAAACTTTCAATAATTATTTTAGACACTTTCTCAGCGTCAAAAAAGTTGATATTTTTTGATTCTTTAAAAGATATTTTATTCACAATTTTATCATTATATTGCCTTTTCAATTGGTCATAACCCTTAGATCCAACAGTAATTATTTTTAAATTTTTTCCTTCACTTGTAATTTTACTAAAATATGCTTTTGCCTTTTTGATGATATTTGAGTTAAATCCTCCACATAGACCTCTGTCAGAGGTTAATACTACACATAAATGAACTTTATCATTACCTGTTCCAGCTAAAAGTTTTGGTGCATTTTCTTTATCTGATATACCGTTTGATAAATTTAAGATTATATTATTCATTTTTTCGGAATAAGGCCGACCTTTTTCTGCATTTTCTTGAGCTCTTTTTAGTTTTGCTGCAGCTACCATTTTCATAGCTTTTGTTATTTTTTGTGTGGATTTAACACTTAAAATTCTCTTTTTTAGATCATCTAAACTTGCCATACTTACTTCAATCCTTTTTTAAATTCGTTAATTAGATCAATTAGCATTTTTTCTGCATTTTCTTCTAATTTTCCTGAACTTGAAATTGAATCTAAAATTTCTGGTTTATCAGATTTACATTTTTGCAGAATTTTATTTTCAAAATCAGATATGTCTTTTTGGTCAATATCATCAAGGTATCCTCTAACACCGCAGAATACAGAAACTACTTGTTCAGCAACTGTCATTGGTGAGAATTGTTTTTGTTTTAAAAGTTCTGTTAATTTCGATCCTCTATTTAACAATTTTTGTGTTGATGCATCTAAATCAGAACCAAATTGTGCAAATGCAGCCATTTCTCTGTATTGTGCTAATTCTAATTTCATTGATCCAGAAACTTTTTTCATTGCTTTTGTTTGAGCAGCTGATCCTACTCGCGAAACTGACAAACCCACGTTAATAGCTGGTCTTATACCTTGGTTAAATAGATTTGTTTCTAAGAATATTTGTCCGTCAGTAATAGATATTACATTAGTTGGAATATAAGCAGAAACGTCGCCTGCTTGTGTTTCAATAATTGGTAATGCCGTTAAAGATCCTCCGCCATGTTCATCTCCAAGTTTTGCAGCTCTTTCAAGTAATCTGCTGTGAAGGTAAAATACATCTCCAGGGTAAGCTTCTCTTCCAGGAGGTCTTCTTAATAATAATGACATTTGTCTGTAGGCAACTGCTTGTTTGGAAAGATCATCGTATATAATCAAAGCGTGCATGCCATTGTCTCTAAAAAACTCTCCCATAGCACATCCTGTATATGGCGCTAGAAATTGCAAAGGTGCAGCGTCTGATGCTGTAGCTGCAACTATAGTTGTGTATTCCATAGCACCAGCTTCTTCTAAAGTTTTCTGAATTTGTCGTACCGTTGATCTTTTTTGTCCAATTGCAACATATATACAATACAATTTCTGTTTTTCATCTCCACTTTCGTTTATTTTTTTTTGATTTATTATTGTATCTACGGCAACCGCTGTTTTTCCTGTTTGTCTATCACCTATGATTAATTCTCTTTGTCCTCTTCCAATTGGAACTAAACTATCAATTGCTTTTAAACCTGACTGCATTGGTTCACTTACAGATTTTCTTGGAATAATTCCTGGAGCTTTTACTTCAACTCTACTTTTTTTTACATTTTTATCTAAAGCACCTTTCCCATCAATCGGATTTCCTAATCCATCTACTACTCTACCAAGCAACTCTTTTCCAACAGGAGTATCAACGATTTCTCCTGTTCTTTTTACTGTGTCACCTTCTTTAATTGCCTTATCATCTCCAAAGATAACAACACCGACGTTTTCACTTTCTAAATTTAAAGCCATACCTTTAGATCCATCTGCAAACTCTACCATTTCACCTGCTTGGACATTGTCTAAACCATAAACTCTAGCGATACCATCTCCAACGGACAAAACTTGTCCAACTTCTGTAATTTCGGCTTTATCTCCAAATTTTTTAATTTGCTCTTTTAATATTTTTGTAACTTCTGAAGGATTTATTTCCATTTATGCCTCAACCATTTGTTTTTCTATTTTTTGTAATTTATTTTTTATTGATGTGTCAATCATAGTACTGCCAACTTGCAAAATTAATCCTCCGACTAAACTCTTGTCGTTTTTATAAGTAAGTTTTATTTTTGAATTAAAGGAATTCGAAAGATCATTTTTAATATTTTCTACATCACTTTCACTTAAATCTTTTGCTGAGATTAATTCTGCTTTTATCTCTCCTCTTTTCTTTGAACAAGTTTCAATAAATTCTTTTAAAATTTTATCAACATAGAAAAATCTCCTTTTATGAATAAGAAAAAATAGAAATTTTTTTAACAACTCATTCATATTTGTTTTTTCTGAAATAGAATTGATCAAATTTTCCAACTCTTTCTTGCTTATTGTAGGACTTTTAATGCAAAACTTTAAATCTTCGCTCTTAGATATCAGATCAACTATTGTTAATGCCTGTTTCTCTACCTCATTTACAGAGTCTGACTCATGAGCTAACTCATAAAGAGCCAGAGAATATCTGCTAAAAGTTACTTCAGAGAGACTATTTTTTTTGCTCAACTTAGATCCTTTATGAATTGAAGAATTTAAAAATTCGAAAATTAAGTAACATATGAGACTATTGTCTTCAAGTACCTCGTTGTCAAAATAGGTTAATTTTTTGCTTATTAATTGAAGTTTATTGGGTCGACATCAACCGTCAGTTTTATTCCATTTAAAAATTTGAAATTTGAGATCAAAGTTGCCAATTTTTTTTGAATATTTAAAGATTTTTTGGATCTAATTAATAGTCTTACTCTAAACTTTTTTCTTATACGAAATATTGGGGAATTTACTGGTCCTAATACTTTACCATCTAAAATTTTTTCAATGTAAATTTTAAATCTCTTTGCTTCTTGCTCGGTTTTTTTTTCGTTTGAACCAGTAACTATTAATGAAATAAATCTTTGAAAAGGGGGTAATCCATTTATTTTTCTCAACTCCAGCTCTTTTTCTAAAAAAATTTCTGGGTTTTCATTTGTAATATCCGAGATCATGTTTTTGTTTAAATTATAAGTTTGAAAATATACCATTGCAGGTTTTCCTGCTCTGCCTGCTCTGCCTGAAAGTTGATGATAAAGTTGTAAATTTTTTTCTGTACCTCTTAAATCATGTCCTTGTGAGCTAAGATCGATATCTACAACAACAATGCAATTTAAATGTGGGAAATGAAAACCTTTAGAAATTAATTGTGTTCCTATCAAAATTTGAATTTTATTATCAACTATTTTTTTTAATATATCCTTAGAATTTTTTTTATTCATTGTGTCGCTGGAAAAAATTAATTGATTTTGTGAAGGAAATCTTTTTTTAACCTCCTCAGCAATCCTCTCTACCCCGGGACCATAAAAAACTAAATCACATTTTGTATTATCCTTACACTCCAAATTAATTTGTGATTTATATCCGCAATAATGACATAACAAAATTTCTTTTGTTTTATGGTAAACCAGATTAATTGAGCAATTTGGACAAGCAAATATTTTTAAACATTTTTTACAAAAAACGTTTGGTGCAAAACCTCTACGATTTACGAAAAATAATACCTGATCATTAATTGACAAATGGTATTTTACTTTTTCAATTATCTCTTTTGATAACCAGGAATTAGGTTCTAACTTTGTTTTATTTAAATTGACTATTTCATAATTTGGTAAAGAAGCCTTTTCAAATCTTTCTGATATTTTAGAAACAGAAAATTTTCCTTTTTTTATGTTATTAAAAGTTTCTAACGAGGGAATAGATGTAACTAAATTAATTGGAAAATTTTCAAAAAAAGCTCTTGATATGGCCATATCTCTCGCATTATAAATTACTCCTTCATCTTGCTTGAATGACTGATCATGCTCTTCATCAACAATAATAAGTCCTAAATCACTAAAAGGAAGAAATAAAGAGGACCTTGCTCCAATTACTATTTTTATTTTATTATTTACAACTCCGTTCCAAATAATTTTTCTATTCTTTTGGCTTATTCCAGAATGCCAAATCGCAGGATAAAAACCAAAAAACTCCGTAAATTTTTTTTCAAATTGTGATATTAATCCTATTTCTGGAAGTAAAATTAAACACTGTCTAGACTTGGCGAGAATTTTTTTTATCGCATGGAAATAAACAATAGTTTTGCCTGACCCAGTAACTCCTTGGACAACGTGAACCCTAAATTCGTTACTTTTTTTTTCTATTTTTTTTAAACTATCTTTCTGTGTTTTGGTTAAATTAAATATTTTTTTTTTTAAATTTATAGAATAATTTTGTAGTTCATTTTTTGGAAATTCCTCTAAATTACTATTATTTAATAAACTTAATTTTAAGGCCATACCTTTTGGAATAACATTATATTCTGCAAACCAATTTATAAAGTTGACCATTTTTTTATTAAGATTTGGTACATTAAGCTTTTTGATAATTTTTTTTGTTTGAAATTTTTTTTCTGTATTCTTTTCAAATTCATCCCAAACAACTCCAACGGTTTTTGTTTTTCCGAATGGTACCTCTACATAATCTCCTAGTTTTAATTTTAAATTAGTTTCGTAGGTGAAAGGATGATTGAATATTTTTGGTAAAAGAATCGGAACTTTCATTGATTTATATTATGCTTTTTTTTAAGAGTGTATTGCTCTTTTTTCTACAGATAAAGCTGCTTCTTTAATTGCTTCAGAAAAAGTGGGATGAGCATGACAAGTCCTAGCAATATCTTCTGAACTTGCACCAAATTCCATAGCAACAGCCATTTCTGCAATCATTTCTCCAACGTGCGATCCAATCATGTGAACACCTAATACCTTGTCAGTTTTTTCATCTGCTAATATTTTGACAAAACCTTCTGCATTATTAACAGTTTTAGCTCTTGAATTAGCCATAAAAGGAAATTTGCCAACTTTGTATTTTATATTACCTGCTTTTAATTGCTCTTCTGTTTTTCCGATAACAGCAACTTCAGGAGATGTGTAAATTACCCCAGGAATTAAGTCATAATTTACATGACCCGATTGACCCGCTATCAATTCTGCAACCGCTATACCTTCTTCTTCAGCCTTGTGTGCTAACATTGGACCTGAGATCACATCGCCTATTGCAAAAATATTTTTTGTGCTAGTTCTAAATTCTTTATTTACTTTAATTCTTTTTTTATTATCTAAGCTCACACCAATATTTTCTAAATTAAGATTTTTCGTATTTGCTTTTCTACCAACAGAAATCAAAACAACATCTGCAATTAATTCACTATTATTGCCAGTCTTATCTTGTATTGAAACTTTTGCGGAATTTTTTTCATTTTTTATGTTTTGTACTTTTGTCTCAAGATGAAAAATAATTCCTTGCTTTTTCAGAATTTTTAAAAACTCTGAGGAGATTTCTTTATCCATTCCTGGTGTAATATAGTTTAATGCTTCGACTACATGCACTTCCGAGCCCAGTCTCGACCATACAGACCCCATTTCAAGACCAATATATCCACCTCCTACTATAACCATTTTTTTCGGTACACTTTTAAGATCAAGAGCACCGGATGAAGATAGAATAATTTTTTCATCAAACTTAATTCCTGGCAACTCAACTGGTATTGAACCTGTAGAAATAATTATATTATCTGTATTTAAAGAAATTTTTTTATTATCTTTTGTTGTTACTAAAACTTCGTTTGCAGATGCTATAGAGCCGGTTCCATTGAAATGAGAAACTTTATTTTTTTTGAACAAAAATTCGACTCCTTTTGTAAGAATGGAGACTGATTTTTCCTTATTTTTCATCATCTTTTCTAAATTTAATTTAACCTCACCTACTTCAATTCCTAGATTTTGTAATTTTTTTGCTTTTTGAAAATTTTCTGACAAGTTCAGTAAGCTTTTTGAAGGTATACATCCTACATTAAGACAAGTGCCACCAAGTGTATTTCGTGCCTCTACACATGCCGTTTTAAAACCTAATTGGGATAATCTTATTGCGCACACATAACCACCAGGGCCACCTCCAATTACTACTGCTTGAAATTTTTCAGCCATTAAATTTCTAAAAATAATTTTTCTGGATTCTCTAATTTTTCTTTTATCAATTTTAAAAATGATACAGAATCTTTACCATCGATTATTCTATGATCATATGATAGCGCTAAATACATGACAGGTCTAACTTTAATTCCGCCATCAACTACAACAGGTCTATCAACAATATTATGCATGCCTAGAACTCCTGATTGGGGTAAGTTTAGAATTGGCGTAGAAAGCATTGAGCCGTAAACACCACCATTGCTTATAGTAAATGTACCACCTTGAAGATCCTCTATAGTTAGCTTACCGTCTCTAGCTTTTTCAGAGATTGTTTTAATTTCATTCTCAATTTGAGCAAAGGACATTTCATCTGCATTTTTTAAAACAGGAACCACTAATCCTTTATCTGTAGCAACAGCGAAACTTATATTATAGTAATTTTTATAGACTATTTCTTCTCCGTCTATTTCAGCGTTAACAGCTGGAAATAATTTCAGAGCTTCAATGCTTGCTTTTACAAAAAAAGACATAAATCCAAGCTTAACTCCGTATTTTTTTAAAAAATCATCCTGATAATCTTTTCTCATTTTAATAACATTAGACATATCTACTTCATTGAATGTAGTTAAAAGGGCAGCATTTTCTTGTGCTTGTTTTAGTCTTTTTGCAATTGTCTGTCTCAATCTACTCATTTTAATTCTTTCTTCTTGTCCAAATTTAATTTTTCTTTCTGAGGGTTTCGGAGATTTTGACATTAAATTTATTAAATCGCCTTTTAGAACTTGGCCATCTTTTCCTGATCCTTTTATTGATTTTAAATCTATCTTGTTTTCAGCAACAATTTTTCTTACTGACGGAGAAAGTGTATTTGACAAATTATTTTTTCTAGAACCATTTGTAGGTATTTCCTCTGTAAGAACCAAAGGTTCTTCTTCTAAAGATGTTTCATCCTCTACTTCTTCCTCTAATTCTAAAGGTTTGACTTCCTCTACAATCTTTTCAACTTTTTTCTTTGGTGGGTCTTTTACCTGCTCAATTTTAACATCTGGTTCTATCTTTTTTATTTCTTGAACAGTCTCATTACCATTAGCTTGAATTGACCCTAATACGGCTCCAACTTCTACTACTTCACCATCTTTATGTTTGATGTCACCAATTGTACCACTTACAGGAGATGGTACCTCTAAATTTACCTTGTCAGTTTCCAATTCTACTATAGGTTCATCAACTTCTACAGTATCACCAACACTCTTTAGCCACTTGGCTATTGTTGCTTCTGTAACACTTTCACCTAAAGCGGGTACTACAATTTTTTCATTCATTTAATTAAACACTTTTTCCAAAATTTCTTTTTGTTGAGCAACATGTCTTTTAGCATATCCAGTCGCTGGAGAGGCAGCTGGAGCTCTTCCAATATAAGAAACATTTTTATTATTAGCTTTAATAAAGTCCAATGTCCATTGTATATAATCTCTCACATGCGACCATGCCCCCATATTTTTTGGTTCTTCTTGGCACCATATAAATTCAGCATTTTTAGCATATAGTTTAATAGATTTTACTAATGATTTAGCTGGAAAAGGATAAAGCTGTTCAATTCTCAGTAAAACGACGTCTCTTCTTTTGTATTTTTCTCTTGCCTCTAGTAGATCAAAATATATTTTTCCTGAACACATAATTACCTTGTTAATATTTTTTGATTTTTCTAATTCTAAAAAACCATTTTTCTTCTCAAAAGCATGGTCTTCTAAAATTCTGTGAAAAGAGTTTTTCTTACTAAAATCATCTAAATTTGAAACACAAATTTTATGTCTTAGTAATGATTTAGGTGTCATGATGACGAGTGGTTTTCTAAAATCTCTGTGTATTTGTCTTCTTAGTGCGTGAAAGTAATTTGCTGGAGTTGTACAATTCATAACTTGAAGATTTTCCTGACCACATAATTGTAGGAATCTTTCTAATCTAGCTGATGAATGTTCTGGACCTTGTCCCTCATATCCGTGTGGTAAAAGCAAAACTAGCCCTGATGCACGTGACCATTTTCTTTCTCCTGATGATATGAATTGATCAATAATAACTTGAGCTCCATTTGCAAAATCGCCAAATTGTGCCTCCCACATCGTTAAGGTTTCAGGTTCGACTAGACTGTACCCATACTCAAAACCTAAAACTGCTAATTCAGATAGTAGACTATCTACTACCTCAAAATTTTTTTGCTTTTTTGAAATATTGTTTAAAGGAATAAATCTTGTATTGTCCTCTTGATTTCTTAAAACTGAATGTCTTTGGCTGAAAGTACCTCTACCTGAATCTTGTCCAACTAATCTAACAGGATAACCTTCGTCTAAAAGCGTTGCAAAAGCTAAACTTTCAGCACTTGCCCAATCAATGTTTTTTTTATCCAATATACATTTGTGTCTATTGGTTAATATTTTTTGAATTGTTTTATGTATATTTATTTTTTCACTAACTTTATTTATTTTTTCTGAAATCTTAATTATTTTATCTATATCAACTCCAGTCGCTCCTCTTCTATCTTTGCCTTTTTTTGGTTGGTACCTCGACCAAGTACCCTCAAACCAATCTAGTTTTGGTTTAATATCTTTTGCTGTTTTAAATTGTTCATCTAATAAAGATCTAAAAGATATAATTTGATTTTCAAAATCACTTTTACTTATAGTTTTTTCTTTTATTAATTTTTCACCATATATTTTTAATGTTGATGGATGTGACCTGATTTTTTTATACATTAATGGTTGGGTGAAAGAAGGTTCATCTCCTTCATTATGACCAAATCTTCTATAACATATCATGTCTATCACTACGTCTTTGCTAAATTTTTGCCTAAACTCTATTGCAATTTTAGCGCAGTGCACAACAGCCTCTGGATCATCTCCATTACAGTGTAAAATGGGTGCGTCTACTATTTTTCCTAAATCAGATGGGTAAGGACTAGAACGTGCAAATCTAGGACTAGTCGTAAAACCAATTTGATTATTAACTATAATATGTATCGTACCACCCGTGTTATGTCCCTTTAATCCAGACATGGCAAAACATTCTGCAACTATACCTTGTCCTGCAAAAGCAGCATCGCCGTGAATTAGAATTGGAATAACCTTTTTTCTTTTTAAATCTTTATGAAAAAATTGTTTGGCCCTCGTCTGTCCCAACACGATAGGGTTAACAGCCTCTAAATGTGAAGGATTATCAGTTAAACTTACGTGAACAGAATTTCCATCAAATTCTCTGTCTGAAGAAGCACCTAAATGATATTTCACATCTCCAGTTGAATCTTCTTTTCTAAGATTGGAAATTTCTCCAGCAAACTCATTAAATATCCGTTTGTAGGATTTTTGTAAGACATTTGCCAGTACGTTCAATCTTCCTCTATGGGGCATTCCTATTTTGATTTCTTTTACACCTAATTGACCACCTCTTTTAATTATTTGCTCTAAAGCAGGTATTAAGGATTCTGCACCATCAAGACCAAATCTTTTTGTCCCTACATATTTTTTTGCAAGAAATTTTTCAAAACCTTCTGCTTGAACTATTTTATTAAAAATTGCCTTTTTTCCATTACTTGTGAAGTTAATTTGATTTTCCTCTTTTTCCATTCTCTCTCTAAACCAAATTTTTTCTACAGGATCTGAAATATGCATATATTCCACTCCTATATTTGAGCAATATACTTTTCTTAATTTTTGTAAAATTTCACTTATGGATGCAGAGGTAGTATTTAGATAAGATCCTATAAAAATTTTTTTACTATAATCTTCTTTTTTGAAACCATGATCTTCGGGATGAAGCTCATGGATATAATTTCTTTCCATCATTCCTAATGGATCAAGGTTAGCTATCAAATGGCCTCTAATTCTATATGCTCTAATAAGCGCGATCGCTTTAATTGATTCTGTTATTGAGCTTTGATTTTGTCCTGCTAATTCGTTAGTTATTTTATCTAGATTTACTTTTTTTCTTTGAGCCCAAGAAGGTCCCTCTACTTCTTTTATTATTGACTCAATATCATCGTTTAGATCTTTAAAATATTCTCTCCAACTTTCGGGTAAATTTGGATCTTTTTCAATATATTTAATGTACATTTCTTCAATAAATGCGCTGTTTGATTTATTTAAAAAAGATGTTTTTTTAAATTCAATATTTTTACTAGAAGTCATTATTAATTATTATCTTATTATAATGTTTAACTATAGATTTTAAAGTGACAATTTATTAAGTAAGGTTTTTCCAATATCTGCCGGCGACTCTGTAATTGTAATGCCTGCTTTTTGCAAAATTTTTATCTTTTCTTTGGCTCCACCTTTCCCACCAGAAATAATTGCACCAGCATGTCCCATTCTTTTACCTTTGGGTGCTGTGAGACCAGCAATAAAACCAACCATTGGTTTTTTTATTTCATGTTTAGAGATAAATTCAGCTGCCTCTTCCTCGGCACTTCCACCAATTTCACCAATCATAACAATTGATTTTGTACTTTCGTCTTTCAAAAATAAATCCAAACAATCTATAAAATTTGTCCCATTGATTGGGTCTCCTCCAATACCGATGCATGTTGATTGACCTAGTCCATTAGCTGTTGTTTGTGCAACAGCCTCGTAGGTGAGTGTTCCAGATCTTGAAACTATTCCAACTGATCCTTTTTTGTGGATATTTCCAGGCATGATACCAATTTTACATTCATCAGGTGTAATTATGCCAGGACAATTAGGCCCAATTAATCTTGAATTGGATTTAGATAAAGATTTTTTTACCTTCAACATATCAATAATTGGAATTCCCTCAGTAACACAAACTATAATTTCAATTGATGCATCTATTGCTTCAATAATCGCATTTGCTGCAAACTTTGCTGGAACATAAATCATAGTGGCATTTGCACCAGTCTTTTCTTTAGCTTCCTTTACTGTATCAAATACTGGTTTACCAAGATGTGTTTGGCCTCCCTTTCGGGGTGTCACTCCTC
>CACHJZ010000006.1 GCA_902580275.1 uncultured Pelagibacteraceae bacterium
AAAAATAAACAAAATAAATATTATAACATGTTGGATTATGGATCCGGAAATGGAGCATTTTTATATTTTTTTATAAATAAACTAAAACTCAAAAATAATTACTCATTTGAAATATCTAGAGAGCTACTTTCATTGCAAAGAAAATTGATTAAAAATACAAAATTTATTTACATAGATAATAATAAAAATACAAATTTTTTTGATAAAATACCTGATAATGTTGTCGACTTTTCTATTTCTGCATCTGTTTTTCAATATTTCAGGTCCGAAAAATATGCAATCAAAATTATAAAAAATTTAGTAAGAGTTTCTAAAAATTTAATAATTCTTTATGATATTAAAAACTTTGAATTAAGAGAAAAATATTTTGAGAATTTAAGAAAAAGACAAAAATTAAGTAAAAAAAATTTTTTTAAAAAATATAAATTTACACCTTTAAGGTTTTATAAAAAAAAATTTTTTATTAATAATTTTCGTCATAATAAAAAAATCAGTAAAATTATTTTTAAAAAGATGCCAAAAAACTCTTTAGATAGTAAATTTGGTTATTCCGTATTATTTGAGTTAAAATCTTAAATCAATAAAAGTTTTCAACACCATTTTTATTTAAAATTTTGGTGAAGCTTAAATGTTTTTCAACATCTGGGGAATCATCCCAGTTATGTGAGTCTAGTGAGAAATTAATATTAATTATTTTGATCTTGTCATTATTAATGATTCTTTTTAAAGTAAATAGTGCTGTTGAGTAAAATCCACAAATTATTGCAGGCAGCTGATCGCAATTGAGAACATGAAGCTCTATAGGGGCATCAATACTCATTATTTTAAATTTTTTAAAAAGTTCATTATCAATTTTTTCACTTCTGTGGGGAAAGTATTGGATTTCTTTATAACTAAATCGTTTATTTACATCTTCTAAATATTTTTTAATTTCTCCAGATCTATTTTCACTTTCAAAAAAGGATGTTCCTAAAAAAAAAACTAAATTTTGATTGATTTTTGTTTCCTTTTTTTTAAAACTTTTTAAGTAATTTAAATTATTTTTTATAAAATTAAGATTTTTATTTTCTATGTCAAAAATTGTAAAAATTTTTGAGTCATATTTTTCTATTTTTTCTTGATTTTCTTTGTATGTTAAGTCAAATCCTTCGTCTAAAAAAATAACTTTTTTTGATTTTTTAACAAATTCTTTAAATAAATAATATTTTGCAGTACCACATATGCAAAATAGAAATTTTCTTTTTATTTTTTTTAATAAAAAAAAAATAAAGTGAAAAATTTTGATATTAAATATTTCATCTAGATAAAAAATTTCAAAATTAGTTTTATATATTGCTTTATTAGTTTGTTTAATTTGATTTTTGGAAGATAAAGAACAATAACCTACATAAATTACATTATTTAAATTTATATTTTTATTAGTTTTATAGTATTCAACAAAACATAAAAATTGAAAAGGCGAATTAATTAAATTAAAATTTCTTGATAATATCAAGTTTAGCATGCATTTAAATATTTTCATTTTTTTGATATCAGTAATTTATAGTAGAATTATGTTTTTTTATAGTTTATATATTTTTACATCTAATTCTAAATATGACAAGCGAACACCATTACAGTGACAAATACTTTGAATGGCAATCAAATGTAGGTATTTTTGGGGCAATAGCTAATAGAATAAAATTTGAAAAATTTATTAAGGAAGATCAAAAAGTTTTAGATTTTGGGTGTGGTGGAGGATATATGCTTTCTACATTTAATAATATAGAAAAATATGGTGTAGAGATCAGTGATATAGCCAGAGAGGAAGCAAAAAGAAAAATGAAAGTCTATAAAAGATCGTCTGAGCTACCAGATAATTTTTTTGATTTAATTATAAGTAATCACGCACTTGAACATTGTGACAATCCACTTTTAGAATTAAAAGAACTATATCGTTCATTAAAAAAGGGTGGATTAATTTGTATTGTTGTGCCAATCGATAATAAAAAAAATAATTATGTTAAAAATGATAGATTTATGCATTTGTATAGCTGGTCCCCGTCAAATTTGGGAAATATATTGAAGGTTGCAGGATTTGATGTCCTGGAAAGTAAACCTTTTATTCATACATGGATACCTGGTTATTTAAGAATAAAAAAATTTGTATCTTGGAATGTCTTTCACTTTTTATGTAGGCTTTATGGAAAATTAAATCATAAGTATAGACAATCTAGAGCTGTCGCAAAGAAAAACTAAACTTCAATAAATTCTAAGTTTTTTATTTTTTCAAATTGTTCTTTAGCATTAATGCCTGACCAAGAATTTCTTAGTTTACTTTCCTCAAAAGCTTCATTAAATGTTAACTCATTTAAATTAAATTTTTTAAGTGATTCTCTTTTAACAAAAAAGGCATTATTTCCCCCTGTTGTCTTTACTAGAGAATAACCACTATAACCAAATAATTTTATGAAAGCATTAAGAGAAGCGCCATGATACCATCCGCTAGAATGTTTTTTATGTCTATCAAAATATGGATCATAAGGAACAGAAATAGATTTATCTAAAAAGCTAGAATTGTACTCAACTATCATAAGTTCAAAATTTATATTATTTTCTAAAATTTCCTTTGTAAGCCAATAGTCATTGCCATCAATATCAATAGAAAATATGTCGTATTTTTTATTTGTTAATTCCAAAATATTTTTTTTATCCAAATATTTATGGACTAGTTTAACTTTATAGTTATGGAAAAAATTTAATATTCTCATAAATAAAACATTTTTATAATTTGCATCAACTAATGTTCCTCTATAATTTTTTATCATTAAATTTATCGTATTAAATTCGAAAGGGTGAAAGCCAAATTCAATAAATTCTTTTTTATTTAATTTCTCAATTAAACTGTCTAAAAATTCACTTTCCTTATTATCGTTTTGAGAACTTGTCATTGATATAAATTTTTTTTTATTAAAAAGAAGTGATATTAAAAAGATAAGATATTTAAATTTTTTCATTTTTTTTAAAATATTTAATATTTAAATTAAGCATTTATTATTTTGATATAATTGTTTGCAAATATTGAAAGCCTTTTTTTTAATTTTAGATAGCTGGCCTTAGTTTTTCTTTTTTCTAAATTTTTATTGAATACTAACCACTCTTTAATGAGTATTTTGCTTAGTTCTAACGAATTATTGGCATTAAAATATTTTGCTCTTTCAGGGTTTTGTTCTTTATGAACCTGAATATTAGATAAAATTACTTTTTTTCCCATTGATTTGGCTTGCTCAACAGAACTACTCCATCCTTCGAATTTAGAGGGATTTAAAACAGCTATTGAATGGTACATCAATGACATCATATCATTGTAAGGTATTACGCCCAAATAAATATAATTTTTTTTCAAATTGTTTTTATATATATAATTTTTTATTTTTTTAAAATGACCTAAGTCTCTATGATCAACATTATGTCCTGTTGATACAATCTCAAATTTTTTAAATTTTTTGGTTTTTAAAATATGATTTAAAGCCTTTAAAACGACAATATGATTCTTATGGACAAAATACTGATTTGGTAGATAAAAAAATTTCTCACTTAATTTGTATTTCTTCATTAGCGCATTTATATTGATAATTTTTTTTTGACTTATCAAATTAAATACAAATGAATTAACAGTGGATTTATTGTGGGCATTTAATGAAATTTTTTTTAGATCTTTTTTTGCATTTTTGCTGCTTAATATTATTTGATTCGAATGAATACCTAAAAACTTAACATTTATAGTTTTTAGAATTCTATTCTTTAAACTAAAGTTTTCAGGGTAGTGTAAGTATTGAAAATCTGTTATCCATGGAAAACTTTTTATATTACTTTTTTTTCCTAAGGGTATCTGTGAGTGTGAAAATACATCAATTCTTTTTTTTTTAAAAAATTTTTCATAAATATATGACTTTCCAAAAAGAAAAATTAAAAATTTATTAAAAATTCTTTTTGGTAAATTTTCATTAAAAAGATTAGTTTTAATTATTTCGAGATTATTATTTTTTAAATTTTTAGTATTAAATTTTTTACCAACTATTAAAACGGGTTGAATTTTTTTACTATTTAAAAACCTTAAAGAATCAATTAAATTTATTATAAAGTTATATCCACCTATCCAGCTTTTTGCTTTGAAGTTAATTAAAAATGCAATTCTAATCATTATTTTCTTTAAACCAATTTGTATATTTTTTGATACCTTTATTTAAATTTATTTTTGGTCTCCAATTAAACGATTTTGCTAGATTGATGTTGATTAAAAGCTTTTTTGGTTCAGTAGTTTTTTGTTTTATAAATTTAATTTTTAAATTTGATTTTAAATTTTTTTTAATTTGTTTAATAACATGTTTAACCTTATATCCTTTGCCATACCCACAATTTATAATTTTATATCTATTTTTGGGATTTCTTAAAATTTTACTTATAAAATCGCATAAGTCAGAAATATGTAACCAGTCTCTAATTTCATTACCCGTTCCAAAAAATGTACTTTGTTTTTGAGAAATTTTTTTACATGCATCAAAGAATATTTGTTTCTTTATTCCATTTCCATAAATAGATGAAAGTCTTAGAATTTTTATATTTATTTTATTTGATTTATTATGCTTTAACAAAAGGTCTTCGCACAATTTTTTTGTTTTTGCATAAGATGAAATAGGCATAGGGAGGTCATTTTCTTTTGCTGATGAAGATTTTATAAAACCATAAATTGAATAGCTTGACATAAATATAATTGTAGGTTTTTTTTTCTTTTTTTTGCAAAACTTAACGATTGATCTTGTCGGTAAGTAATTTTTTTTATAGTTTTCTTTATTACCAAGTCTGGCTGTGCCACTGCCAGCACAATGTATTATAAAATCAACATTTTTAATTTTTTTAAGTTCATATTCTAATCTTTTACTAACACCAAAAACTTTATAACCTTTTTTTTTCAGGTACATAAATAAATTACTTCCAATAAAGCCTTTTACTCCAGTTATAAGAATATTTTTTTTATCCATCAAATTTTCGATATTAATAGATCTTAAGCTTTTATTCGACTTTTAAAATGTTATTATTATATTTTAATGTATGTATATTTGAATAAATTAAAGAATATACAAAAAAATTTTGCTTATGAAGTTTGATGCTTAAAAACAGATTTTTAAAAAAAACATTTGCCAAATTCAAATTAACAATTTTTTTGTTAAGATTATTGTTTACTAGTAATGATAAAATACGATATTTAATTTTTGATACTTTGCACCTTAAACAATTTTTTGATGCCGATAATTGGCAAACTATCTTAAAAAACAATCCAAATAATAAAATTATAAATAAATCAAAAGCACCTGAGGAAACTGCTGTTCTTATTCCAGGAAGGTTGAGGTGTTGGGAAAAATCAAAAGATTTAATTTATTCAATTGCAGAAAAACATAAAGTATTCATCATGACTGATCAAACTGATGAAAAAATTATAAATAAAATAAATCATAAAAATATACATTCAACAATTATAGAAAGGTCTGTTTATAAAGATGATTTTAAAAAAATTTCAAATCTTGTTTTGAGTCAATATTTTAAACTGCAATGTATAATTGATGAAGTTTTTAAATTTGAAAAAAATAACTCTATTTTTTTCAAAAATTTTATAAAGTTAAGAACCGATTTTTATTATTATAATTCTGAAAATTTATTAGATATGAGACTTGAAAATTTCGAAGATTGTTTGTTCTCTCAGAGCGATTTACACTTTAGTGGTCGGAGAGAATTTTTTCTCCCACTAAGAAATTTCTATAATTTTGCTGAATGGTGTTACCGCAACGATTTCCATAATCTTGAATATATGCCAATAAATCCAACTCAAATCTTAAACTCTGATCCTGGTGCAACAAGGTTTGCTTACCTAAAATATCCAAAAGAAATTGTAGAAACATCAGACAGAAGACCAACAAGTGAATTTATCCATAATAAAATTAAAAAAAATTATGAAAAGTTATTTCACTATAAATTTAAACCAAGCGATGAATTTAAATTAACAGGATCAGAAGATTATTTTGCAACTGAACAAAGCTTTGCATGGTATTTAAATCTGATAGGTATAAAATGTAAAACTCATTTAAAATACAGTGGATTTATCATGTATTTTCAAAAAAACAATTTTGAAGGGTTAAAAGAAGGCGTAAAGGAGTATAGAGAGGATATGGAAAAAATAAGAAATAAAAGTTAATTATAGTTAGTATAATCTATAAAGTTATCTAATTTTTCACCTTGAAATTTATATGCATTATTATCTATAAATAACCTAAACCAAATTTCAGTTATGAAGATCTGAAATATTCCCAAACTATGGCTTGTTTCATTTTTAATAAATCTATTATAAGATTTTAAAACTTCATTTTGATTAAATACTCCCCTTGATTTAAATTTTTTTGATTTAAAAACTTGTAAAAATAAGTTTTTTAAATTTTTTTTAACCCAAATTCTTTGAGGATCAGCGATACTTCTTTTGTTTGTAAGGTTAATTTTCTTTTTATTTAAATAATTTAACGATTTTCTCATAAACCATCTTAATTGACCATTATGTATTTTTGACTCATTGGGTATTGAAAAACAAAATTCAACAATCTCTTTGTTTAATAAGGGAACTCTAGCTTCTCTCCCACTAGCAGAAGATGCTCTATCTACATATCTCAATCCCCTAGGAAGTTTTGTATTAAATAATTCAATATATTGTGAATTAAGAAGATTGCTCTTGAATAATTTTTTATATACTGGAGGACCTTCATCATTTTTTTTTTGATAAGAGCTTGAAATACAATCTTTATCTATAATTTTTTGACCATCAGAAGTTGATGAACCATAAAACTCTTGGTTTATGATTCCAGCGTTAATAAAGTTTTTTATTTTTTTTTCACTTAAATTTTGAAATTTTAGAGATTTATATAAATTGTCAGTGGCCTTACTTAATCCTAACTTATCTATTTGATCTAGAAAAAATGGCCAAATAAAACCTGTATAACCAGCGCCTATTTCATCGCCACCACTCGACTCTAATATTACTGTGGAACCGTTTCTTTTATAATCACTGTATAACTTATGATGAGATACTTGCCTAAAAGATGTAAAAGGCTCGTCCTGCATAATTAATGTATCTAAAAAATTATTATTTATATCATGAGAAGTTGTAACTGAAGAAAAATTTTTAATATTTAATTTATTTGAAATAGTTTTTGCATATGGTCTTTCATCATATTTTTTTTCTGTATAACCAAAAGTATAAGAGTTAATATCTGGATTGATTTCCCCAAGGAACGACGTAACAATTGATGAGTCCACTCCTCCAGAAAGATTTGTTCCAATTGATCTAATTGTTTGTGATTGGTTTTTTACAGATCTTTTTAAAAGTTCGTTAAAAATATAAGGAATATCTTTTGACGAGATTTTTTTTTTTTTTAAATTTTCCTCAAGTTTGTAATATTTTACCTTCTTTAATTTGAAACTTGTATTTATCTCGCAATATGAACCAGGTTCAAGGCTCTCTATGTTTTTAAACCATGTTTTTGTAGAATTATCAAGACCTCCCCATTTTATAAAATTTATAACTGAGGCATGATTAGTTTCAACGTTTTTTTCTGTTTCTAAAATACCCTTAATTTCAGAACAAAATACTATTTTTTTATTTTTTTTAAAATAATATAAAGGTTTGATACCAAAACAATCTCTAGCTAAATATAATTTGTTATTTTTAATATCATAAATTGAAATTGCAAACATCCCGTCCAGTAAAGAGAAAGCTTTAGGACCAATCTTAGAAAATAGCTCAATTATTATCTCTGTATCACTATCAGTTTTTGTTTTTAAATTGAATTTTTTCTTAAGATTTAAATAATTATAAACTTCTCCATTATATGCTAAAATATAATTTTTGCATCTACTTACAAACGGCTGATTTGAATTCTCGTCAAAATCAACAACTTTTAATCTTACGCTTCCAATTGAAATAAACTCATTATACCAAATACCTTTGGCATCTGGTCCTCTATGATTTATGGTATTAATTATCTTACAAACCTCTGAATAATTATAAACACTGTTTTGAAATATACCTGCTATCCCACACATTAATTTTTGCTTTCGATTAGACTCTTGAAATAATTTATGCCAGTTATATTCCCTAAATCATATTTATATAGGGTTGTTAAAGGTTCAGCTAATTGTTTGCTTCGTTTAAGATGATTATCTATTACATCACTCAAATTTACCTCTTTTTTAAATTTATCAAATTTTATTTTTCGATAGCAATTTTTCAATAGATGTATTGATCCAAATATATAAACTCCACTGCTTGCATAAAAAGAAATTAATTTTTTTTCAGAAATTCCATTTATTTTACCTTTTTTGTTTATATTCACGTAACTTGATTTACCATGAGAGTTATAATGTATTGGTAGATAAACTTTACCTTTATTAATTTTTTTTGGCAAATTGTAGTCTATTACTTGATCTGGATTTATTATTACGCATGGATCGATACCTTTTAATTTATCTAATATGTTATAGACAGTAATTGCTGGCCCTTTGGGTGTCTTATCAAGAATGTAAATATTAGTATTATTTCTTAAATTTATTTTTTTAAGTATTTTTTTTATATTCAACTCTACTTTATTTTTAATCTCATGCTCATAAGTGGTTACAAAATAAAATTTATCACCACTTTTAATTTTTTTTTTTAAATAAATTAAAAACCACTCAATTATAGTTCTATTTTTAATTTTAATAAATGGTTTAAAAGCACCTAAACTTTTTAATCTTTTTCCTTTTCCTGCTATTGGTATTATCCAATTCACGATTTGATACCAAGTAACTTTGCTGGTTTTTCTACAAAATGATTATAAACGTTTTTTTCTAAATCTTCTGCTTTAATTCTATAACCAGTTTCAATCAATTGCTTGTATTTTTTTGAATAAACATCAATATAATAATTTCTGAAGTCATTCCATTTATAAATTAACTGATCTATTACACGAGCGTCTGAATGTTGGGGTATAAAATTATCATTTAACATCTCAATTCTTAATCTCATAACATTTTTTATTATGCTTTCTTGATTTGTGAACCACCAGTACCCAAATATTTTAATATTAGAAAACTTTCGAGCTAAAACATTTATTCTAAAATGATCAGAATAATCCAAACAACTAACTAAAAAAACATTCTTTGGGTTATTTCTTAAAATAATTTCTAAGTTATCTACATTTAATTTGCCTAGTCCATCACCAGCTAATTTATAATTAGTATTTACATTTCTTTTTACACCCATCAAAATCATTAGTGGTATATTAAACTTTCTCAATACTTTAAGAACATCATCAAAATAATTTTTAAAACTCAGTTCCTCAAAATTATTAGTTGATATTGCAAAATATACAGGTTTGTAATTTTTAATTAACCTTTGTAAATATTTATCAACACTTACTTTTTTTTTAAAAAAAATTTTATTATTTTTAAATAGATCATCAAGCCTTATTGATACTTTATATCTTTTGTCACTATTTTGTTGAATTATTTTTTCTTCCATTTTATCAAAAGGGTTGTTTGTCATGACAACTTCTTTCACTCCTGATATATTAAATATATCATTTTCAGAAAGATTATTTTTATTGAACTCTTTTAAAATTTCATTAAATGAATTTTTCTCATATTTAATTTCATATTTCTCAAGAATTTTAAGTATGCCCATAGTTGATGTTGAAAGTGGTATTCTTTTTAAAAATAATTCGTTCCATATGATTTTTGCTCTTTTTAAATTTGTCAAATTATAAAACTTTTTTGGACTAAATCCTGAAACAGATAAAAATTCAGCAGCCAAATAATGGTAATTAAGAAGTTCGATTAAACCTGTTTTATAAAAATTTTTAAATTTTGAGGGATAAAGGTGAGTATGAATATCAACAATTTTAGTTGAAAATACAAAACGTTCTAAATAATAATTAATTTGATCGTACGGCAGGTAGTTGGTATTTCTTAATAAATTATATGGTTGGATATTGTCGAGTTTTTTATTTTTAAAAAAGGTTTTTGAGGAGTTTTGTACTAAAAAGTTTTCGTTTTTCAATTCATTAATTAAATTTACATTTGTTTTCTTTGGATAGCTAATTGTTTTTGATCTATAATTATTGCTTACATCAAAAACTTTTGTTTTGGTGCAATGTATACCTGATCCATCAAATCCTATATTTTTAATTAATGAATAGGGTGGATATAGAACCAAAGCATCATCAAGATAATGAGCAAAAGTCCAAGATAGACTCCAAATATCTTCTTTACCTTGAAGAATATTATTGTTTTTGCAATAGATTTTTAAGTCTAACGGTAATTTATTAATTTTACCCAAAGAGTGTAATTGTTCAATCATAATTTTAATATCTGGATTGAACTCTTTCCATCTATCTCTCCATGTCGCCCATCCCCATGGATTAAAACGTTTTAACAAGAAAGTTTTATTCGTATTTTTTAAGTTTAAGTTATTATATGAACAAATACTTTTAATTTTTTTTTCATTTTTATATTTTTTAAGAGATTTATAAATATATTTAAAAAAACCTTTTTGGGGCACACAATCATCTTCAATTAAGATTATAGCATCATTTGTTTTAAATTCAGTTTTAATGGCATTTAACACTGAAAAAGCCAGACCATGATTTTTATTTTGACGAATTAACTTGATACTTATTTTTTTTTTAAATTTTTTAATATATGAAATAATTTTCGATTGTTCTCTCTCAATAATAGAATTTTCTGGTCCATCAATATATACGCTTATATTTTTTACTTTTTCTTTAATTATGCCCTCGATTACTTTTTTAAAATGTTTTGGACGATTGTATGCTAATACAGCAGTTCCAATTCTCATTTTAAAACCTTATCTAAATATTTTAAGAAGCTTTTTGATACATCAAATTTATTTTTTAAAATGAATTTATTTGGCATTTTTCTTGTGAAATTTTCACAATTTTTATACTGAATTAAGTCTATTTTATGATTTTGATCCAGACTAACAAGTAAAGATTTTTTTTTGTTCAATAATGTTTTTACAGCAGTTTCTCCTATTTTTTGAGCGATATTTTTATCTTTTTCATAAGCCCTATTTTTTTGGAACTTAAATACCCTTTGTAAAATACTGGGGTTAAATATTCTTGACTGAATGCCCTTTTTAATAAATTTGTTATTTAGTAGTTGGCAATTTGTGTTGCCACTGGAGCCATACATTATTTGTCCACTTTTATCTTTTGTTGGTTTAATATTTCCAACTTTAAAACCTTCAGACATAAAAATCATCAATCTACCCTTCTCTTTTAAAATTTTTTTAGCCGTCCTCAAAATTTTTGAAAAATCAGTATTATCCTCAGGCAGAAGAAGCATCATCGGTAACTTCTTATTTTTATCCCAATATCTTAGAGATCCACAAATAAAGCCTGTTTCTCTTCCAAAAGTTTGCGAAATAATTATTTTATCATGGGAACTTGCCCCTATGTTTTCAATATTAATCATCTTTAAAAAAAATTTCCAAATCTCAATGCATGAAATAAAACCAGGATTGAAAAGCATTTTTTTAAAGTTAACGTCTCCTAAATCATTATCAACAGTTTTGGGACAAGATATAAAATTTATCTCTGGCATCGTTGATGCAAGATAAATTGATTGTTTTAATGTCCCATTTCCTCCAATGTTTATGATGTTTGTTATATTTTTTTTATCTAATATTGATTTTAACTTTTTTACTTCTATTGCATTTAATTTAGTTAATCTAGAAGTTCCAATAAAGTGAGAACCGGGTGTTTCACCCATTTTTTTTATTTTTGCCAAAGATAAATTTGATAAGTTTTTTATTTGACCTCGTAAAAATCCTTCTAAACCTGGTGATCCTGAGAAAACTTTAATTTTTTTTTTTCTTAAAGTTTTTAAGATACCTGCAAGAGTTGAATTGATAACTGGGGTCGTCCCACCAGACATCAAAATAAGAAAATTACTCATCAAAAATATTTTACAGGAAAATATTGCATATAGATATACTAAGACATATCTAGTTAAAAATTTTTTTCAGTGCATAAATCAAGCCAATTGAGCTATTAGTACTGGTCAGCTACATGCGTTACCGCACTTCCACACCCAGCCTATCAACGTGGTGGTCTACCACGGCTCTATAGGAAGAACTAGTTTTGAGGTGAGTTTCCCGCTTAGATGCTTTCAGCAGTTATCTCGTCCGTACTTAGCTACCCGGCACTGCAGCTGGCGCTACAACCGGTCCACCAGTGGTACGTCCATCCCGGTCCTCTCGTACTAGGGACAGCTCCTCTCAATTCTTCTACACGCATAGCAGATAGGGACCGAACTGTCTCACGACGTTCTGAACCCAGCTCACGTACCACTTTAATTGGCGAACAGCCAAACCCTTGGGACCTGCTCCAGCCCCAGGATGTGATGAGCCGACATCGAGGTGCCAAACACTGCCGTCGATATGAGCTCTTGGGCAGTATCAGCCTGTTATCCCCGGCGTACCTTTTATCCGTTGAGCGATGGCCCTTCCACTCAGAACCACCGGATCACTATGACCGTCTTTCGACTCTGCTCGACTTGTCAGTCTTGCAGTCAGGCAAGCTTATGCCATTGCACTCTACGAACGATTTCTGACCGTTCTGAGCTTACCTTCGCACGCCTCCGTTACTATTTGGGAGGCGACCGCCCCAGTCAAACTACCCACCATACAATGTCTTGATACCGGATAACGGTGATCAGTTAGATATCAAGAAAAACAAAAGAGGTATTTCACTGGCGACTCGACTAAAGCTGACGCCCTAGTTTCAATGTCTCCCTCCTATGCTAAATATGTTTTTCCTAACACCAATGTAAAGTTGCAGTAAAGGTGCACGGGGTCTTTCCGTCTAACTACGCGAACTCCGCATCTTCACGGAGAATTCAATTTCACTGAGTTGATGTTGGAGACAGCGGAGAAATCGTTACGCCATTCATGCAGGTCGGAACTTACCCGACAAGGAATTTCGCTACCTTAGGACCGTTATAGTTACGGCCGCCGTTTACTGGGGCTTCAGAAATGAGCTTGCACCCATCGCATTAACCTTCCAGCACCGGGCAGGCGTCAGACCCTATACATCCACTTACGTGTTAGCAGAGCCCTGTGTTTTTGATAAACAGTCGCTTCTCCCTGGCTTGTGCCACCCTTTAATAGTTGCCTATTAAAAGGTCTTCTTTATCCCGAAGTTACAGAAGCATTTTGCCGAGTTCCTTCAACATCATTCTCTCAAGCGCCTAAATATACTCTATTAATCCACCTGTGTCGGTTTAGGGTACGGTCTTATGATGGAGCTATTTCCTGGGACTTTTTCGCAGCAAGTTCAATCCATTAAGAACTCACAACTTACAAAATCCGTCACTACCATCTGGTCAAGGAATATTAACCTTGTTCCCATCGACTACGGCTTTCGCCCTCGCCTTAGGGGCCGACTAACTCTGCGCGGATTAACCTTGCGCAGAAACCCTTGGATTTTCGGCGATAAAGTTTTTCACTTTATTTATCGTTACTTATGTCAGCATTCGCACTTCTGATACCTCCAGAATCCCTCGCGGGTATTCCTTTACAGGCTTACAGAACGTTCCGCTACCGCTTATAAAATTCGAAAATTTTATAAACCCACAGATTCGGTATATGATTTTAGCCCCGTTACATCTTAGGCGCAGAAACTCTGTTAGACCGGTGAGCTGTTACGCTATCTTTAAAGGATGGCTGCTTCTAAGCCAACCTCCCGGCTGTTAAGGAATTTCCACATCCTTTCACACTTAATCACAATTTTGGGACCTTATCTGGTGGTCTGGGCTTTTTCCCTCTCGACCATGGACCTTAGCACCCACAGTCTGTCTGTTAAAGAACTACGCTCAGCATTCGGAGTTTTATTAGGTTTGGTAAGAATCTCTTCCCCCTAGCCCATTTAGTGCTCTACCTCTGAACGTATATTTATTTAACGCACTACCTAAATAGTTTTCGCGGAAAACCAGCTATCTACGAATTTGGTTGGCCTTTCACCCCTTACCACAAGTCATCCAAAGACTTTTCAACGTCAACTGGTTCGGTCCTCCAGCAAGTGTTACCTTGCATTCAACCTGCTCATGGTAAGCTCATTCGTTTTCGGGTCTAATTCATTAAACTAATCGCCCTATTAAGACTTGCTTTCGCTGCGCCTACACCTAGATGGCTTAAGCTTGCTTAATAAATTAAGTCACTGACCCATTATACAAAAGGTACGCCGTCACTCTAAAAAGAGCTTCGACTGATTGTAGGCATGCGGTTTCAGGTTCTATTTCACTCCCCTAATAGGGGTTCTTTTCACCTTTCCCTCACGGTACTAGTTCACTATCGGTCACTGAAGAGTATTTAGGCTTAGAGGGTGGTCCCCCTATATTCGAGCAAGATTTCACGTGTCCCGCTTTACTCAAGAAGTATATTAAACATTACTCTTACGGGACTATCACCCTCTTTGGTAAGTCTTTCCAGACTTTTCAGATTTTTTTAACATACTTACAGGCCTATTCCGGTTTCGCTCGCCACTACTAACGGAATCTCAATTGATTTCTTTTCCTCTGGTTACTTAGATGTTTCAGTTCTCCAGGTTTTCTCTTTAAACCTATTTATTCAGTTTAAAGTACCACATAAAGTGGTGGGTTTCCCCATTCGGAAATTTTCGGATCAAAACTTGCATACAGCTCCCCGAAACTTATCGCAGTATACCACGTCCTTCTTCGTCTTTCAGTGCCTAGGCATCCGCCACACGCCCTTAAACGCTTGATTTATGCACAGAAAAAAATTCTGTGTTGAATCAAATTTTTATTGAATGTTTTTAAATATTTAAACATTCATTGATTGTTCATCTATTCGAACAATCGGATATAGATATTGATAATATTAAATTATTTACAATTTTTAAAAACTAAGTGTTTATGGTGGAGGATAGCGGGATCGAACCGCTGACCTCCTGAATGCAAATCAGGCGCTCTCCCAGCTGAGCTAATCCCCCAAAAAAGTGGTGGGCCGAGAAAGACTCGAACTTTCGACCCCACCCTTATCAAGGGTGTGCTCTAACCAACTGAGCTACCGGCCCTATTCATTTAATAATAAACACTAAAAGAAGAGAAATGAGGACGGTCAACATTATCCTGTTAAATATTTAAATTAAGAAAATTTTCTTAATTATCCTTAGAAAGGAGGTAATCCAGCCGCAGGTTCCCCTACGGCTACCTTGTTACGACTTCACCCCAGTCGCTGACTATACCGTGGTCAAAGGTTTTAAACTTTGCCTTAAGGTAGAACCAACTCCCATGGTGTGACGGGCGGTGTGTACAAGACCCGGGAACGTATTCACCGCGGCGCGCTGATCCGCGATTACTAGTAATTCCAGCTTCATGCACTCGAGTTGCAGAGTGCAATCCGAACTGAGGCATCTTTTTAGGATTTGCTCAATGTTGCCATCTTGCTTCCTATTGTAAATGCCATTGTAGCACGTGTGTAGCCCAACACGTAAGGGCCATGAGGACTTGACGTCATCCCCACCTTCCTCCAGCTTATCACTGGCAGTTCTTTCAGAGTGCCCAACTAAATGATGGCAACTAAAAGTGAGGGTTGCGCTCGTTGCGGGACTTAACCCAACATCTCACGACACGAGCTGACGACAGCCATGCAGCACCTGTGTTTCGTCCGGCCGAACCGAAAACTTTAATCTCTTAAAGTCGCGACGAACATGTCAAGTGTTGGTAAGGTTCTGCGCGTATCTTCGAATTAAACCACATGCTCCACTACTTGTGCGGGTCCCCGTCAATTCATTTGAGTTTTAACCTTGCGGTCGTACTCCCCAGGCGGTGTGTTTATCGCTTTCGCTGCGACACTGAAAATAAATTTCCAACGTCTAACACACATCGTTTACAGCATGGACTACGAGGGTATCTAATCCTCTTCGCTACCCATGCTTTCGTTCCTCAGCGTCAGTGATGATCCAGAAAGCTGCCTTCGCAATTGGTATTCTTTCTAATATCTACGAATTTCACCTCTACACTAGAAATTCTGCTTTCCTCTATCATACTCTAGCTAAAAAGTTTTGATAGCAGTTCCAGAGTTAAGCTCTGGGATTTCACTACCAACTTTTTTAACCACCTACGAACTCTTTAAGCCCAGTAATTCCGAACTACGCTAGGTCCCTTCGTATTACCGCGGCTGCTGGCACGAAGTTAGCCGGACCTTCTTATTCGGGTACAGTCATTTTCTTCCCCGACGAAAGAGCTTTACAACCCAAAGGCCTTCTTCACTCACGCGGCATCGCTGCATCAGAGTTTCCTCCATTGTGCAAGATTCCTTACTGCTGCCTCCCGTAGGAGTTTGGGCCGTGTCTCAGTCCCAATGTGGCTGATCATCCTCTCAAATCAGCTATTGATCAAAGTCTTGGTAGGCCATTACCCCACCAACAAACTAATCAAGTGCGGGCTCATCCATTGGCGCATAAAGCTTTCTCCGTAAAGACTTATGAGGTATTAGCACAAGTTTCCTCGTGTTATTCCTCACCAAAGGGAAGATACCCACATGTTACTCACCCGTCTGCCACTAAGTATTGCTACTTCGTTCGACTTGCATGTATAAGGCGTGCCGCCAGCGTACGTTCTGAGCCATGATCAAACTCTCAAGTTTAAAAACGGCGCACACTAGCTTCTATATAAATTCTAAGAATAAAATTTATATAAATGTTGAAGTGTGTACGACAAATTTTGGTAACCTTAACCGTCCACACTTCTCTTCTTTAAATTAACAATTAACAAAACTAATTAAGCTTAAAGCTTAATGTTCACAATATTTTTATTGAGAAAGTGTGACGCTTATAATCGAAAATAGCAGTAAATCAAGGTGTATGGACAAAAAAAATTGATAAAAAAGCTAGCAAAATCGGGGTTTTTTCGTAAGTTATAATATTAATAATAATTTTTGGGGAAATTCTAATGAAATTAAATCTAAAGATAATTCAGTCAAAAATCTTCAAGAATTTTGAATTTTTCTTAGTTATAATACTAATATTTATATCTATAGTTATAACGCAATTTTATAACTCATCAAAAATTCACGCTCAGAGAGAGTATATAAAAATATTAAATAATCTTTATTTTAAAAAAACTGTAAAAAATATATTCGATAATTTCCCTCCTAAATATCTAAATATAGATCATGTTGTCATTCCAAATGAAAGCATTAACAGCATTTTGAAGAAGTATAATGTCTCTGAAAAAGAGGCAAAAATGATAAATGAGAAATTAAATGCACAGCTCAAAAACTATACGCTTAAAGTGAATCAGAAAATTTATCTAACTATTGATAAAAAAAATGACAAAATATCAAAATTAATTTTCCCTATAACTAAAGCAAGAAAAATTTTATTAAATAGGGACTACGAAAAAGACATTTTTGTATCAACAGACATTATAACTAACTTAAATAAAAAAATTATTTATAAGGAAGGCAAAATTTCAAAGAGTTTATATAGAAGTGCAGTAAAGAATAAAATACCTGCAAATATAATAGTTGAATTTGCAAGAATATATGGTTTTCAAATAGATTTTCAAAGAGATATAAGAAGAAACGATACATATCAAATAATCTATGAAGTTTTTGAAGATGATAATAAAAAAATATTTAATTCAGGAAATATTATTTTTGCTGATTTAAATTTAAGTAATCAAAGCAATGCTTTTTACTATTATAATGATAATGGAGATGAGGGACACTACGATATAAATGGAAGAAGTGTCAAAAAAGCGTTAATGAAAACTCCTATTAATGGAGCAAGATTATCTTCTCCATATGGAATGCGAAAACATCCAATAGATGGTTACAATAAAATGCATAGAGGTACAGATTTTGCTGCACCTGAAGGAACTCCTATAATGGCATCTGGGGATGGGGTTGTAACAAAAGCTAGCTGGTGTGGTGGTGGAGGTAATTGTGTGAAAATAAAACATAATTCTTCTTACAGTACCGTATATGCGCATATGTCAAAATTTGCAGCCAATATCAAAAAGGGGAAAAGAGTAAAACAAGGACAAACAATTGGTTACGTGGGATCAACTGGAAAATCTACAGGTCCACATTTGCATTATGAAGTAATCCACAATGGAAAAAGAATTAATTCTCAAACATTAAAACTTCCTTCAGGAAAAGTGCTGAAAAATAAAGCACGAGAGATGTTCGAAGTTAGTAAATTAAAAATAAATGTTTTGAAATCAGAGATTATTGCTGGAATTAACTAGTTACTATTTTTTTTTCCTCAATTTTTTCATCTTTAATCTGATTTGAGTTTTGGTTAATTGACTTCTCTTTACTATTATTTAATGAATTTTGATTTTTTTCTCTCTCATTAAGAATTCTTAAGTAATGATCTGAAAACTGGAAATAGCTTTCGGATAAAATTTTGTCACCAGTTGACAATGCCTCTCTAGCAAGTGAGTTGTATTTTTCTACCATTCTAGATGCATTTTGATTATTCATCCTATGATTTTTTCTTTGAAAATTTGAATTTGAAACTAGATGCTGGTTTTCTAAATTTCTGCTCAAATTTCGATCTCCATTAGATCTAAATTTTTGTCTTTTATGATTATTTTTGTATGTTCTCATTTAAAAAATTTATAATTTTGTAGCAACGACACATCTATCATTGTTTGCGTAATCTTTGACTAATCTATTTATATAAAACCCTTCTTTTTTTAATAACTTAGTAACCATATATCTTTGATCATATCCAATTTCTAAAACCAGCTTTCCGCCAGTTTTTATTAAATTAGAGGATTTTTTAATCACCCTATTTAATATTGCGGAACCATCGGGGCCCCCCTTTAATGATACCAAGGGCTCAAAACCCAAGATATCTTTAACCAAATATCTTATTTTTAAATTACTGATATAAGGAGGATTTGATATAATTAAATCATATTTACCTTTAAAAAAATTGTCAACAGATGAATTGTAAAATTTAATTCTATTTTTTAAATGATGCATTTTTGCATTAATTTTAGCCACTTTTATCGCGCTTTTAGATATATCAATTGCAGTTCCAACGATATTAGGTCGTTCTTTAGCTAACGATATAATTATGCATCCCGAACCTGTGCCGATATCTAAAACAAATTTTGTTTGTTTTTTATTCAAAAGTTTAATCGCCTCCTCAATTAAAATTTCTGTATCAGGTCTTGGTATTAAGACATTTTTATCTACATAAAAAATATTTTTCCAAAATTCTTTTTTTTTTAATATATATGCTATCGGTTCACCAAGTTTTCTTCTTGTTATAAGTGCTCTAAAGCTTTTAAGCTGATTTTTGGTAGCTTTAATTGACCTGTCAAATATTATCTCCTTTACATTTTTTTTTATAACACTTGATAGCAGAAGTTCGGCATCAAGCTTTGACGTTTTAGATGAAGAATTTATAAGATCTTTATATCCATCATCCAATATTGAGTTTATATTCATAAATTTAATTTGTATTCATTAGCTCTTCTTGAGCTTGTAAATTTATATTTTCAATCATATCATCAAAAATCTCTCCCTCCATAAATTCACTCAACTTGTGGAGGGTTAAATTTATTCTATGATCAGTTACTCTCCCTTGAGGAAAATTATAAGTTCTAATTCGTTCTGACCTGTCTCCAGTACCAATTTTGCTCTTTCTGTATTTTGATCTTTCATCCTCTTTTTTCTTTCTCTCATATTCATATATTCTGGATCTTAAAATCTTTAAACCTTTCTCCTTATTTCTTATTTGTGATTTTTCATCTTGTTGACTAACAACAATGCCTGTTGGAATATGGGTAATTCTAACTGCAGAGTCGGTTGTATTTACACTTTGTCCACCAGGACCACTGCTTCTGAAAACATCTATTCTTAAATCTTTCTCCTCAATTTTTACGTCTATTTCTTCTGCCTCTGGTAAAACCGCAACAGTTGCAGCTGAAGTATGAACCCGTCCTTGTGTTTCTGTTTCTGGAACTCTTTGTACTCTATGTACTCCACTTTCATATTTTAAAGTTGAGTAAATATTTTTGCCTTTGATAGATGCTATTACTTCTTTGAGACCCCCTGCCTCGCTTTTTGAAATACTTATAATTTCTAAAAACCATTTTTTATTATTACAAATTTTCTCATACATCTTAAATAAATCTGCCGCAAAGAGACTTGCTTCAAGACCACCTGTTCCAGCTCTTATTTCTAGTATTGCATTTTTTTTATCTGCTTCATCCTTAGGTAGTAAAAAAATAACTAATTTTTTTTTTACTTTTTCTATTTTAGCTGTCAATTGAGATAACTCATTATTTGCAAGCTCTATCATATCTTTATCACTTGATTTATCATTAATTATTTTTTCTAATTCTTTTTTTTCAACATCAAAAGAAGTATAAAATTTAGCGTCATCAATAATTTCATTTAGATCTGAATATTCTTTCGACATATCAGCAAATTTTTTTTTATCTATATTTGATGATGATAGATCAACCTCCAATTTAGAATGTTTACTTATAATGTTTTTAACTTTTTCTAAGGGTATCATTTGTGGGTATTTTGAATTTCTTTAACTTTTTTTTCTACTAAATCTACAACTTTAGAAATAATTTCTTTATTGTTTAATTTTTCAGTTTGAACTCCATTCAAATAAAGCATATTACTATCTCTACCTCCTCCAGTTATTCCAATATCAGTAAATGCCGCTTCGCCTGGTCCATTTACTACACAACCGATTATCGAGAGTGTTATTGGCTCCGTTATATGAGAAAGTTTTTCCTCTAGTATTTTTACGGTATCAATTACCTCAAAACCTTGTCTTGCGCATGAAGGGCAAGAAATAATTTTTACTCCTCTAGTTTTTAATCCAAGTGATTTAAGAATTTCATTTCCAATTTTAACTTCTTTAACAGGGTCGTCTGATAAAGATACTCTAATAGTATCTCCAATACCTTGCATCAATAAATTGCCTAGCCCGATTGCCGACTTTACGCTGCCTGGAATATAACTCCCAGCCTCTGTAATTCCTAAATGAAGAGGGTAATTGATTTTTTTTGATAGCTGTTTATAAGATTCAACAGACAAAAATACATCTGAAGATTTAACGCTAATTTTAAAGTTGTTGAAGTCTAGATCTTCAATAATTTTTACATTCCTTAGAGCGCTCTCGACTAAGGCTTCTGGGCAGGGCTCTTTATATTTTTCTAATATATCTCTCTCTAATGACCCTGCATTAACTCCGATCCTAATAGAACAATTATTATCTTTTGCAGCTTTAATTACTTCTTTAATTTTATTTTGATCTCCAATATTTCCAGGATTTAATCTTAAACAATTTGCACCATTTTCAGCAGCCTCTATAGCTCTTTTATAATGGAAATGGATGTCTGCAACTATAGGCACATCCACATGTTTAACAATTTCTTTTAACGATTTGGAGGAGTCTTCATCTGGACATGAAACACGTACAATATCTGCCCCTGCTTGAGAAATTTCTTGAATTTGTTTAATTGTCCCTTTTGTGTCAGTAGTTAAAGTGTTTGTCATGGATTGAACACTAATTGGGTTATCTCCACCTACATCAACTTTGCCAACTTTAATCACCTTGGTTTTTCTTCTTACTATATCTCTAAAGGGTCTTATGCTCATTTATCTAAATTAAATTCTTTATGGAGCGCATTTACAGCTTTTTTAATATTTTTTTTGTTAATCAAAACAGAAATTTTTATTTCAGATGTTGAGATCACTTGAATATTAATTTTATTTTTTGCTAACGCTTTGAACATTCTATATGTTACACCGGGAGTGGTAATCATTCCAACTCCAATTATTGACACTTTTGAAACATTTTTCTTAATAAGAATGCTTTTAAAATTAATTTTTTTATTTTTCATTATTAGTTTTTCTGTTTTAAAAACATCTTCATTTTTAATTGTAAAGGTTAAGTCAGTTTCCTTTCCATCAGATGATATATTTTGAACTACCATGTCCACATTAATAGAATTTTTCGATAAAGGTTCAAAAATAGATGCAGCTACTCCAGGTCTATCAACTACACCAACAAGAGTTATTTTTGAATCATTTTTTGTAAACGATACTCCAGTTATGATCCTATCTTTTGAAATATTTTTTCTTTTTGTTATCAAGGTTCCTGGTTTGTCTATAAAAGACGACTTTACATTAATATTAACTCTATTTAATCTAGCGTCTTGTATTGAGGCGGGCTGCATTACTTTTGCACCCAAAGATGACATTTCCAACATTTCCTCATAAGAAATTTTTTTAATTTTTTTTGCATTTTTAATGAAATTTGGATCTGTGCTAAAAACACCTTCTACATCAGTATAAATAATACATTTTTCTGCTTTAAAGTACTTTGAAATCATAATAGCACTTGCATCTGATCCTCCTCTTTCAAGAGTGGTTAGGCGATTTTTATTATTCACACCTTGAAAACCCGTTATTATAGGCACGCCTCCACTTTTTAGATATTTTAAAATTCTATTTTTAAATACATTTATAATTCTAGATTTTTTATGCTCTCCCTCAGTAAAAATTGGAACTTGCCAACTCAACCAAGATCTAGATTTAATCCCTATATGATTTAATCTTCCAGATATGAGCGCACAAGAAATTTGCTCTCCTGCTGAAACTAATACATCATATTCAGAAGGGGCGAAATTGCTGCTTATGTTCTTTGTTTTAGAAATTAAATCATTCGTAACACCAGCCATTGCTGACGAGACAACAATAATTTTTTTTTTTGTCTTTATATGGTTAGAAATTATTTTAGCTACCTTTTTAATTCTATCTATTGAGCCTACCGATGTACCACCAAATTTTAATACAACAATTTTCATTGAATACTATTTTATTTAATTTAAAAGTATGTTGATAAATAACATGTTTATTATTATGTCAATAAAATATGAAAAATAACACAATTAATAAAAAAGAAATAGAAAAATTTTCTAAAATTGCATCTGAATGGTGGGATCCATACGGTAAATTTAAACCTTTGCATAAATTCAATCCAACTAGAATCAATTATATTAAAAAAAACACTATTGATCATTATAAAATTAAATCTAAATCTCTTCCTCTCAAAAAGTTGAAAATTTTAGATATAGGTTGTGGTGGTGGTCTGCTTAGTGAGCCCATGTCTAGACTTGGTGCTGAAGTTACTGGTATAGATGCTTCAGAAAAAAATATTAATGTAGCTAAAATTCATTCTTTAAAAAATAAACTTAAAATAAAATATATTTGTTCATCACCCGAAAATCTTAAAACCAATGAAAAATTTGATGTAATTTTGAATATGGAAATTGTAGAACATGTAGATGATGTAAATTTTTTTTTAAAAAATAGCTCAAGGTTTTTAAAGAAAAATGGATTAATGTATATTGCTACACTAAATAAAACTTTAAAATCTTATCTTTTTGCAATAGTAGGTGCTGAATATATTTTAAGGTGGCTACCGATAGGTACTCACGATTGGAATAAATTTCTTAAACCATTTGAACTAATTGAATATGCTAAAAAGAGCTCACTAGAAATTAAAAAAATTGATGGTGTAATTTTTAATCCATTTAACCAGAAATGGAACATAGATACTGACAAATCAGTAAATTATATCGCATTATTTAAAAAAATCTAATTATCTTTATTTTCTATCCAAGGAATAGTGTGTGTCTCTATTCCTTCATCATTAAGATCCTGTATTTGTTCTTTTGTAGCTTTACCAAAAATACCTTTCAATTTTTTTTTTTTATTATAGTGAATTGATCTTGCTTCATAAGCAAAATTTTCTCCTACATATTTAAAATTATTTTTGATAAAATTTTGGTAGTTGTTTATTTTTTTTCTGACCTTGACTAATCTTTCTTTATCGCTATTTTGATAATTTAAATTTTCACTTGAAAAGTTCACTACGTTTGGTGCCATTAGAGATTTAGTGATGTGTGTAGAGTTACAATAATTACAATCGATTAGTTTTAATTTTTTTAATTTTTCATATTCTTTTGATGAAGAAAACCAACTATCAAAACTTTTTTTACATTTTTTACAAATTAATTTGTACTTTATCATAGATATCTTAATATTTTTTACTCTTAAAATTTAACTTCTGTAATCAGAATTAATTTCGATGTATTTTTTTGTCAAGTCCATTGTATACGCGGTAAACTTTTTAGATCCCATTTTTAAATCTATTTTAAGATCAATTTTTTCATTTTTCATATACTCTTTTAAAATCACTTCGTCATAATCTTTGGATAACTCACCTCTTTCTATGATTTTATAATCACCAAAAGAGATATTAATTTTATTAAGATTTATATAAATCTGTGATTTTCCAATTGCCATGATTATCCTGCCCCAGTTGGGATCTTCCCCTGCAAATGCAGTTTTGACCAATGGAGAATTTGCTATAGAAAAAGAAATTTTTTTTGCATCCTGTTCAGTTTTTGCATTTTCAACATGTATTGAAATAAATTTAGATGCTCCCTCACCATCTGCAGTAACTCGTTTTGCTAAATTAAGTAATAAATTATTTAAACAATTGTCAAAATTTTTTATTCTTTCATCATTTATATTATTCACAATACTATTTTTTGCTTTACCTGTAGCAAATAAAGCAACCATATCATTTGTACTTGTGTCGCCATCGCAGCTAATTGCATTAAAAGTATTTTCAATATTTTTTTTTAAAAGTTTTTTCAAAATTTTTGAGGAAATTTTTGCATCTGTAAATACATATGCAAGTGTAGTTGCCATATTTGGATAAATCATGCCTGACCCTTTGGCGACTCCATATAATTTTACAGTTACATTTCCGATTTTGCACTCTTCCATAGCAAGTTTAGGAACTAAGTCAGTTGTCATTATTCCAAGACTTGCTTTAACCCATAAATATTTATTTTGATTATATTTAATTTTATTAACTAGCTCAGGAATAGAGTCTTTTATTTTACGGGTAGGGAATAACTCACCTATTGTACCGGTACAACCAAATAAAATATCTTTCGGTTTTATTTTTTCAAATTCTTCATCATCATTTTTTTTTTTTAAAGTTAGTTGAACAGAAAGCTCCTCAGCTATTTCTTTTAAACCTTGAAAGCCATTTTTTCCAGTAAAGGCATTAGCATTTCTTGTATTTATCAGTATTGCATTAATCTTCTTACTGTTTAATTGCTTGTTCCATTTTATATTTTCAGAGATAATTGTGGATTGAGTATAGACAGATGCGAAATTTGCGCCATCTCTAAAATAGAACAAAACTAAGTCATCCCTTGGGGGATTATATAATTTTGCATTTACTACTGAAATTGCAACACCATCTAAATGTTCTAAATCTTGAAAGTCGCTTATTTTTGAGTTTTTATTTTTTATATTAAAAAAATTACTTAAATTTATAACCATGCTATTTAAATTATTAGTATAATACTTATATAATAAATTATATTTAATATATATATCATAAGAGTTAAATGCTTAATCCTTTAAACATACTATCAAAATTCATAAAATCTAATAATCAAAAGAAGTTAGATAAACTTAAATCTATTGTAATAAGAATTAACGAGCTCGAAAGTACAATATCTCTTCTTAAAGATGAAGAATTTTCGAAAAAGACTGAAATTTTAAAAGAAAGAGTTCGTAAAGGAGAAAATTTAGAAATTTTATTACCTGAAGCTTTTGCGCTTGTAAGAGAAGCTTCAAAAAGAACCAGGTCAGAAAGACACTTTGATGTCCAAATTATGGGTGGAATTATGCTTCATCGTGGAGATATTGCTGAAATGAAAACAGGAGAAGGTAAAACCCTTACCATAGTTCTCTCGGCATATCTCAATGCTCTAAAGGGAGATGGAGTTCACATTGTAACTGTAAATGATTATTTAGCAAAGCGTGATTGTAAAGAAATGGGAGTGATTTATAAATTTTTAGGACTCACCTCAGGTTATATTAATAATGATCAAAATGATGAACAAAGAAAAACAAATTATAATTGTGATATTACTTATGCAACAAATAGTGAACTGGGTTTTGATTATTTAAGAGATAACATGAAATTTTCTAGTAGTGACCTTGTCCAAAGGGGCCATAAATACGCTATAGTAGATGAAATTGACTCTTGTCTTATTGATGAAGCTAGAACGCCTTTGATAATATCAGGAGCAGCAGAAAATAATCAAGGCCAATACATAGCTATAGATAAACTTGTAAAAAAATTAAAAATTTCAGATTATGAGATAGATGAAAAAGATCGAAATATTTTTTTGACAAATACTGGAATAAATAATGTTGAAAAGATATTTGATGAAGCAGGATTGCTTAAAAATAATAATTTGTACGATCCAAATAATTTGTCTTTGGTGCATTTTGTGAATCAAGCTCTAAGAGCAAATCATTTGTTCAAAAAAGGTAAAGATTACCTAATTAGAGATGGAGAACTTAAAATTATTGATGAACTAACTGGAAGAATTCTAGAAGGAAGAAGATATGGAGATGGTTTACATCAAGCTTTAGAGGCGAAAGAAAGAGTAGATATTCAAGTTGAAAATCAAACTTTAGCTTCAATTACTTATCAAAATTATTTTAAGTTGTACGAAAAGTTATCAGGTTGTACTGGAACAGCGCTAACTGAGGCAGAAGAGTTCCAAGAAATCTACAATTTGGGTGTTACTGTAATTCCAACAAATAAAAAAATGATCAGAAAAGATTTTAATGATCAAATTTTTAGGACAGAGATAGAAAAAAATCAAGCAATTTTAAAAAAAATTAGAGAATGTTATAAAATTGGACAACCAATGTTAGTTTTTACTTCTAGTGTAAATAAGTCAGAAATTTATTCTAATCTTCTTAAAAAAAATAGTATTCCACATACAGTTCTAAATGCAAAAAATCACGAAAAAGAAGCAGAAATTATAGCTGACGCTGGAAAATTTAAATCGATAATTATCACAACAAGCATTTCAGGCAGAGGTGTAGATATTAAGTTAGGAGGTAAAAAAGAAAAAAATTTAGATCAGGAAAATAAAATAGAAAAAAATAAAATTAAAAATTTAGGTGGTTTATTTGTTCTGGGAACAGAAAGAATGGAGTCAAGGAGAGTAGATAACCAAGCAAGAGGAAGATCGGGAAGACAAGGAGATGAGGGAAATTCTATATTTTACGTAAGCTTAGAGGATGATTTGATGAGAATATTTGGCTCTGAGTCTATGACAAATGTTTTAGAAAAATTGGGATTAAAGGATGGGGAAAGCATTGATCATCCTTGGATAAACAAAGCATTAGAAAGAGCACAGCAAAAAGTTGAGTCTAGAAACTTTGACATCAGAAAAACTCTTTTAAAATTCGATAATGTTCTTAATGATCAAAGACATGTAATTTTTAATCAAAGAAAAGATATTATAAATACAAATAAGATTTTCAATTACACAGATAATTTCCTAAAAGAAGTAACTTCTGAATTAATTAAATACAAAAATAGTAAAGATTTTCAAACCCAAATAATAACTTTATTAGGTAAAAGTTTCAGTGATGATGAGATTAATGAACTAATAAAAGATGATGAAAGTAGTTTAAAAGAAAAAATAAAAATAAAATTTTCCGAGAAAAGAAATGAGAGAAAAAATTTAATTGGTGAAGAGCAAGCTGCAGAAATTGAAAAAAGGATTTTGTTACAGTCAATAGACATTAATTGGAAACTACATATACAGTATTTAGAACAGTTAAGACAAGTAATAGGGTTAAGATCCTATGGTCAAAGAGATCCTTTGATAGAATATAAGAAGGAAGCTTTTGCGCTCTTTGAAAATCTGCTTAATAAAATTAAAAATGATTTAATAAAAGTACTTATTAATCTTACTGTTATAAACAACAATAAGAATAATAAATCAAATTTGGGAAAACCAAATATTGATCCAAAATATGCAGGAAAAAAGATGAGTCGAAATGAACCATGTTATTGTGGTTCTAAAAAAAAATATAAGCATTGTTGTGGTAGATTTTAATTAATCTAAATTTAGACCAAATATTATTAAAACAATCAAAATTATAAAAATAATAAAAAAGTTTTTTCTGTTTAAGTTAATTTTTTGATTTATTTTTTCTATTATATTTTGCTGGAGAATTAGTTTATCTTTACCTTCACTTGAATACAATCCTTTTGATCTTCCCATTGATAAAAATTTGTTTTTTCTTTTTTCTAATATTTCGTTACGATCTAAATCTGAAAATTCTATTAAACTTTTTTGAATTGAATTTTTTACATTTATTAACATTTTATTTTTATCTCTATGTGCTCCGCCGATGGGTTCTTCAATAATTTCATCAACGATTTTTAGATCTAATAAATCACCAGCGGAAAGTTTCATAGCAGTCGCTGCTTCTAGAGTTTTCTTTGGATCTCTCCACAAAATAGATGCACATCCTTCAGGTGATATAACTGAATATATAGCATTTTCTAACATCAAAACTTTACTTGATGATGCAAGTGCTATTGCACCACCAGATCCACCTTCTCCAATTATAACTGATATGGTTGGGACCTTTAATTCCATACAACATTCTATTGACTTAGCAATTGCCTCGGCTTGCCCTCTTTCCTCTGCTCCTACTCCTGGATATGCTCCTGGTGTATCTATAAATAAAATGATTGGTAAATTAAATTTGTCAGCTAGTTTCATCAGTCTTACTGTTTTTCTATAGCCCTCTGGTTTCATCATTCCAAAATTTCTTTCAATTCTCGTCTCAAGACTATCACCTTTTTCTTGTCCAATTATTAAAACAGAAGTATTTATGAATTTCCCAAATCCAGCAATAACAGATTTGTCTTCACCATAATATCTGTCTCCACTTAGTGGAATAAAATCGGAAAATAAATAATCAATAAAGAACTTCGATTTAGGTCTTTCCTCATGTCTTGCAACCATAGTTTTTTGCCACGGATTAAGGTTTGAATAAATTTCCTTAAGTTTTTTATCTATATCATCTTGAAGGTGTGAAATTTTATTTGTATCTACCTCGGTCAAGCCCTCTTTATTAAATGGATCCTTCAGATTCTCAAGTTCTGCCTCTAGTTCTTTAATATTTGTCTCGAAATTTAAGTAGTTTTTCATTATTTAAATATATTTCTTTATCAATTTTCAATAGGCAATAAAATAGTTAAAATAAAAAATCTATAAAAAATTGACTAAAGCATGAAAAAACAAGAAAAATTTATAAAAATATTTGAATTGTCAGTATCAAAAGTTTTATTTGATTTCATAAATAATGAGGTTTTACGTGGAACAAATATTAACAAAAAAAGATTTTGGAGTGGCTTCAACAAGGCAGTACACCAACTTGCACCTATTAATAAAAAATTAATTCAATCAAGACATAAGATGCAAAGATCAATTGATAACTATCTGCTATCAAAAAGAGGTAAAAAATTAAATAAGAAAGATTACAAAAAATTTTTGAGGAAGATAGGCTATCTGAAAAAAAATAAGCCAAATTTTAAAATACAAACTAAAAATGTTGATAAAGAAATTTCAGATATTTGCGGTCCACAGTTAGTTTGTCCGGTTTCAAATGCAAGATTTCTACTTAATGCAGCTAATGCGAGATGGGTAAGTTTGTACGATAGTCTTTATGGGTCAGATATAATTCCAGAAACAAAAGGTGCGGTTAAAGGAAACACTTATAATCCTATAAGAGGTAAGGAGGTAATTTCATATTCAAGGAATATTTTGGATAAGTTAGTTCCTTTAAAAGAAGAAAGTTGGAAAAATTTAAAAGAGATCCCTAAAATTAAAAACAATAAAGTTAATTTAAAATTAATCAACAACAAACAATTTGTAGGATATTCCAAGATATCAGGCAGTTTATTTTCAATATTTTTTAAAAATAATAATTTACATATTGAAATATTATTTGATCAAACAGGAAAAATGGAAATTAATAACCCTGACGGAAATCAAGATCCATTAAAAATTCATGACATTTTTATAGAGTCAGCTATTACAACAATATGTGATCATGAGGACAGTGTGGCTGCTGTAGATGCAGAGGACAAGGTCCTAGGTTATAGAAATTGGCTACTTCTAATGAAAGGGAAACTAAATTCTTCATTTTTTAAGAATGGTAAAAAAGTTTACAGGAAGTTAAATAAAGATAAGAGTTATATTTCACCAAATGGATCTCGACTTAAGCTTCATGGAAGATCACTTTTATTAAATAGAAATGTTGGACATTTGATGACAAATCCATGTATTTTATTAAAAGATGGGTCTGAATGCCCTGAAGGTATATTAGATGCTTTTGTAACTTCTGCAGCATGTTTGCATGATTTTAAAATTAATGGAAACTCGAGAAATAAAAGTATTTATATTGTAAAACCAAAAATGCATGGGCCAGATGAATGTTTGTTTACTGATTTAATTTTTAAGAAAGTAGAAAAAGTTTTAAAACTCAGAGAAAACCAAATTCTTTGTGGAATAATGGATGAGGAAAGACGTACCTCGGTAAATTTGAGGGAATGTATAAGGGCATTAAAAAAAAGAGTATTTTTTATAAATACTGGATTTTTGGACAGGACTGGTGATGAAATCCATACATCTATGGAATTTGGTCCAATGGTGCTTAAAGGCGACATGAAGTCATCAAAATGGATACGTGCTTACGAAAACAACAATGTCGAAGTAGGCTTGTCGTGTGGGTTTTCTGGTAAGGCTCAAATTGGAAAAGGAATGTGGGCTATGCCAGATCTATTGAATGATATGTTGAAGCAAAAAATCTCTCATCCCGAGTCTGGTGCTAATTGTGCCTGGGTTCCCTCACCCACAGCTGCAGCAATACACAGTTTGCATTACCATCAGGTCAATGTTTTTTCGAGACAAAAAGAAATTTTGAAAAGAAAGAAAGCAAAATTAGATGATTTACTAGAAATACCAATTAATCCATCAAATAATAAATGGTCAAAATTTCAAATATCTGAGGAGCTTAAAAATAATACTCAAGGTATTTTAGGCTACGTCGTAAGATGGATTGACCAATCTGTAGGATGTTCAAAAGTTCCTGACATTAAGGGTGTGGGATTGATGGAGGATAGAGCCACATGTAGAATTAGCAGCCAACACATAGCAAACTGGTTGCATCATGGTGTATGTAGCAAAAAGCAAGTTTTAGAAATCATGAAAAAAATGGCAAAGATTGTAGATAGGCAAAATCTCAAAGATAAAAGTATGAAAGACCAATCTCCTTATCAGTCTATGGGAGAAAACTATTATCAATCAATTGCATTTAAAACAGCTTGTGATTTAGTATTTCATGGGAAGAGCCAACCATCTGGGTATACAGAACCATTGCTTCATTTTAACAGAATCATGAAAAAATCAATCTGATTTTGTATCCAATCCAACTCTGTTTTTAAAAGCTGAGTAAAGTGTACCATCATCTAAATTTTCTATCTCTCCCCCAACTGGTAATCCCTGACCAAGTTTTGAAATTTTAATTGTTAGATGTTTTAATTTATCTTTAATATAATAAGCGGTAGTTTGCCCCTCAACCGTAGCACTTGTTGCAATTATCACCTCTTCAATTTTTTCCTTTTCTATTTTTTTTTGTAACGAGTCTATGAGAAAATTCTCTTTTGTAATTGAGGAAGAGCTAATAGTGCCTCCTAAAACATGAAAGTGGCCATCAAAAATGTTAGATGACTCTATACTCCATTGGTCAGCTATATTTTCAACAACACATATTTTTTTAACCTTTTTTTTTTTCTGGTCACAATTAGTACAATTTTCAATAGATTTTAAAGAACCACATAATTTACATCTAGACACATTAGAGTTAATTTCGTTCAAGGCTCTTACCATTGGTTTAAGAATATTTTCTCTATTTAAAATAAGTTCAAGAATGATTCTTTTGGCAGACTTAGGTCCTAACCCAGGTAATTTTGATATAATTTTTATTAGTTGATTGATTTCGTTAAGTTCTTGCATAAATTTATAATGGCCATTTAAAACCAGGTAAATTAAATCCGCCAGCCGCTTTTGAAATTTCTTCAGAGGTTCTAGTTTTGAGTTTTTCTTTTGCATTATTGTGTGCGGCAGTAATTAAATCCTCAATTATTGATTTTTCTTCATCAAGAGTGTCAGGAGAAATAAAAATTTTTAACATCTCACCATCACCATTTAAAGTTACTTTTACCGATCCAGTACCAGAAGTGCCCTCTACAGTAATATTTTTTATTTTTTGCTGACTTTCCTTCATTTTTTCTTCTAACTCTTTAGCCTTATCTAATATTTTTGAAAAATCATTCATCTTTATTTTCAACCTCCACTAATTCTGCATCAGAAAAAGTTTTAAGAATTTTTTTATAAATTTGAGAATTTTTTATATTATCTAAAGATTTTTTTTTTAATTCCGTATTACTCTCTTTTTTTGTTTTCTCTCCCGATTTTACAGAAAGCGAAATCATCCATCTTTTATTTGTCCACTCTAGAAGTTTTGCTGAAAGGATCTTTATAAAGTCTTTCTCTAATTTTTCATTTATAGAAATTTCTATTCTGCCATTTTCAAAACTTACAAGGTTGACATTATTTTCAAGTTCATATTTAAGTTTAATCTCTTTTTTTGTGTTGCATAACTCTATTAGGTCGTTTAAATTTTTAATTTTAATATTATTTTTACTATTTTCATCAAAACCTGGATTTTTAAAATTTTTTTCTTGAGTAATATTTTTAATTTGGCTTATAGGTTCAGAGCTTTGCTTAATATCTGAAAGCAAGTTTTTTTTCTCAAAGCTAACTTTAGTATTTTGATCTACATTAATATTATTTGATTTAATGGATTTAATATGAAGCAATCTAACCAGAAACATTTCAACTGAGATATTTTGATCTGCTACGATATTTAATTCCTCTAATGTCTTAATTGTAAATTGCCAGAATAGTAATAGGACCCCTCCATCAAGGTTAGTTGAGATTTTCTTAACCATTTCAATCTCTTCCGTATTTAGATCAAAATTTTTCGTATTTTTCTCATAATAGCTTATATTTTTGAAATAATATAAGATTTCTAAAAAATCATTAAGAAATACTCTTGGTTCAACTCCCTGATCATAAATTTTTCTGTAAATTTCTAACGTTTTATTTTGGTCTCCTTTAAAGATGTAGTCGAATAGTTCAATTAGATGATATTTATCAAAGTAACCGAAAATTTTTTGTGCATCAGAAATTGTAAGTTGTTTATCCTTATCATTTGATAACAAAGCCCTATCTAACAACGACAAGGCATCCCTTACAGATCCTTCTGAGATTTTAATAATTAATTTAAGAGCATCATCAGAAATATTTCCATTTTCATGCTCACATATTTGCTTAATATGTAAAAAAAGTTCATCAGATTTTACTCTTGATAAATCAAATCTTTGACATCTTGACAAAATTGTAATCGGAATTTTTTTTATTTCTGTAGTTGCAAAAATGAATTTTAATCCACCTCCAGTTTCATATTGGGGTGGTTCTTCTAAAGTTTTTAATAATGCATTAAATGCTTGCTTACTAAGCATGTGCACCTCATCAATTATAAAAATTTTATATTTAGCATTTGTAGGGCCATATCTTGATAATTCTAATAATTCTCTTACATCATCGACTGAGGTTTTGCTAGCAGCATCAATTTCTATAACGTCTATATGGTTTGAGTTAGAAATCGACAAACAATTTTCACATAACTTTTCTTTACATAAATCTTCTAAATTATTTTTACAATTAAGAGCCTTTGCAACTATCCTTGCAAAAGTAGTTTTTCCAACACCTCTAATTCCAGTAAAAAGATATGCATTAGGTGTTTTTTCTATTTTTATTGAATTGTATATTGTGTCACTAATAATTTTTTGACCAATCACATCTTCAAATACTACTGGTCTATATTTAAGAGCAAGTACTTTTGATTTTACATCCATAATTTAATTAGGAGACTAGAACCTGAAAATCTGTCTTTACGACTGCTTCTGTTAAGATCTGATCGGGTTCAAGCAGAATCCACCTCTAGCCTCCAAATCTATTATATCAGCAATAAAATTCAATCTTCAACTACCAATATCTTAAATTTTTACAAGTTTCTAAACTTACTTGCATTGTATACACCAAGTATTTCTAAGCTAATCGTATGAAAACCGAGCTCTTCAAGGGATTTTTGTACTTTGGGATCTTCAATGTGTCCAACAATATCACATAAAAATAGGTATTGTTCAAAACTACTTTGATCTGAAAAACTTTCTAACTTGCTTAACGATATATCATTAGTTGCAAAGCCCCCAAGACATTTATACAAAGCCGCTGGTTTATCTTTTACTTTAAAAATACAACTGGTTATGAATTTTTTATTTTTATGAAACTCAGGATGTTCAATTTTTTTTCCCATAAAAAGAAACCGTGTAACATTTTTTTTATCATCCTCAATGTTGCTTTTTAATATTTCTAAATTATAAATTTTAGCAGCTAAAGTTGACGCAATAGCTGCCTCATTTTCTATTGAATTTTCACTTATATATTTTGCACTGCCAGCTGTATCAGCAGCTATTATGGGCTCTAATTTATATTCATTAATTAATCTTTGACACTGAGAAATTGCTTGTGAATGCGATCTTACATATTTTAATTTATTTATTTTTAAGCCAGGTTTTGCAATTAAGTTATGAGAAACTTTATGGAAATGCTCAGCATAAATTTGTAACTTATACTTATTCATTAAATACTGGATATCTGCAACTCTACCTGCTATCGAGTTTTCTATTGGAATTATTGTCCTTAAATTCTCGTCATTTACACAATTTTTAAAACATTCCTCAAAAGTTTTACAAGAAATCAACTTTGCTTGAGGAAATATCTCTGCTGCTGCCAATTGTGAATAGGCTCCTTCATTTCCTTGATATAAAATTTTCATTTACTTTTTATATTCTAAAATTTTTTTTAATTCTATAAAATCTTCTTTTGTATCAACCCCAAGAACATTTTTTTTTGCTAGGATAACATTGATTGGTATTTTATTATCTAATGCTCGAAGTTGTTCCAATTTATTTTTAATCTCGTTTTTAGTTCTTTTAAGATTAAAAAATTTTTTAAGCATATTTACACTATAATGATAAATGCCAATATGTTGGTAAAAATTTTCATGTCTTTTATTCGGTATTCTTGTAAAATTTTTTGCTTCTTGGGGTCTGTTTTTGTTAATTTTATTTTTTGTCTCTACTTTGACTATGTTTTTATTTTTGAATACTTTATTATTTTTAATTTTTAAGGCAAGTGTTGCAATACCTAATTTATATTTTTTAGAAATTTTATTTAAATTTTTTATATCTTTTATATCAATTAAAGGTTCGTCACCTTGGAGATTTATTATATATTTTATATTATTATTTTTAATTTTTTTATATGCTTCCCAAATCCTATCTGTTCCTGATTGATGTTTTTTTGACGTCAGTACAGCGAAACCTTTATTCTTTTTAATTTCCTTTACAATTTCTATATCCTCAGTAGCAACAACCACTCTTCCAATACCGCATTTTTTTGCCTTATTAAAAACATGAACAATTATTGATTTTCCCTTAATTTTTAATAAAGGTTTTCCAGGAAGTCTTTTAGCAGACATTCTAGAAGGTATTATAATTATAGTGTTACTCATATTAACTTAGTTTATGCGTCTAACAGACGCAAAATCAACTATTTAAAATTAGGCAATTTATTAAATAACATGTTATATGTTCTTTCATTAAATTTATAAAATGGATTCATTCGAAATTAATAAAATAATTGCAGCTATACTTGTTACAGTTCTTATTGTACTAGGGATAGGTAAAATATCAGATTTCATGTTTGCTATAGATAAACCAACTGTAGTAGCTTATAAAGTTGAGGCTGTAGACGAAGATGGACAAGTAAGTTCGGTGAGTACTGATAGTAAAGTAGATATATCTGCATTGCTAGCAGTTGGATCTGTCGAACACGGTCAAAAAGTATTTAAAAAGTGTAAAGCATGTCATAGCATTAAAGAGGGGGGTGGAAATAACATTGGCCCAAAACTATGGAATGTTATGTTTAGACCTGTGGGTGCTATATCGGATTACAAATATTCCAAAGCATTGCTGGAGTATAAAAAAGAGTGGAACTGGGAAGAAATGAACGGTTTTTTAATAAAACCATCAAAATGGATTAAAGGAAATAAAATGGGTTTTGCCGGGCTCAAAAATGAAAAAGATAGAGCATCTGTGATGTTGTATCTAAATGAAAATAGCAATCAACCTAAAGCACTACCTTAATTTATCAAAACAATACATTAAAATACTTTTTTGTACATGAACACGATTATAAGCTTGTTGCCACACATGAGATTTTTTTCCTAAAAATACTTTCTCTGAAACTTCTTTACCTCTTGGAAGACAATGCAAAAATATACTTTTAGGAGCCAAATTTAACAATTTATCATCAATAAAAAATTTCTTAAAAGCCTTTGTTTTGCTTTTTACATTTACTTTATCATTTAATGAAATAACTTTATCTGAAAATATTACATCAGCATTTATTACTGCTTTTTTTGGGTCGTCAAAAATATTTATAGTCTTTCTATTTTGATTTAACCAATCTAAAATAAATTTTTTTGGCTTGTAATTTTTAGGACATCCAATATTTAGTTTAAATGAAAATTTTACAGATGCTGCAATCAAACTATTTAGAACATTATTAGAATCACCTATCCAGCAAATATTTAACTTCGATATTGGTTTTTTCTTTATTTCCTCGACTGTAAAAATATCTGAAAGGACCTGCGTTGGATGAGATGATGGACTTAAACCATTAATTAAAGGTATTTTAATATATTTTATAAATTCACTTATTTTTTTGTCACTATCTGTTCTCAGCATAAAACCATCACCATATGTAGATAGAATTTTTGCTGTATCAGCTAAACTCTCTCCTCCTTTTCCAAGATGGAGTTCATTTGATCTAAGAGTGATTGTTCCGCCTCCTAATTGCCTAATTGCTAAATAAAAACTAAGTCTAGTTCTTAAGCTAGGCTTTTCAAACATTTGTATTAAAATTTTTCCCTTCAATGGAGCTCCTTTGTCTACATCGAGTGTATTAAAATTTTTTCTCTTTGATTTTCGCCTCTTAGCATCGTTTAATATTTTTTTGAGATCATCTGTTTTGATATCTTTTAAGTTAATAAAGTGCTTCATAATTACTTATAATTTTTACAAACTTTTTTAATAATTTTGATTGAGATATCAATCTCAGATTTTTTTACGTTCAATGGCGGCAATATTCGAACTACATTTTCTGCAGCTCTGATTGTTAAAAGTTTATTCTGCTCAAGTAGCTTTATGAACTTATTTTGACTATTATGAAGTTGTAGACCAATTAATAGTCCAAGTCCTCGAACTTCTTTGATTATCTCAGGATATTCTTTTTTTATTTTATTTAATTCTTTTAAATAATAATTTGAAATATTTTTAACATTATCTAAAAAATTTTTGTTCATTATTTTATCTAATACAGCATTGCCAATTTTCATTGCTAAAGGATTCCCTCCAAATGTCGATCCATGTGTTCCTGGTGTCATCCCTGAGGCAACCTTTTTGGTCATCAGCACTGCTCCAATAGGAAATCCACCTCCAATACCTTTAGCTATAGGAACTATATCAGGCTTAATTCCAGAGTATTCAAAAGCAAAAAATTTTCCCGATCTGCCTACGCCACATTGAACTTCGTCACAAATAAGTAATATTTTTTTTTGATCACAGATTCTTCTTAGGCCTTTTAAACACCATTTTGGGATAACCTTAATTCCACCCTCTCCCAATACAGGCTCAATCATAATAGCAGCGGTTTTTTTTGTAATAGATTTTTTTAGGGATTGATGATCACCATATATAAAATGATCGAAACCTGGAACTTTTGGTCCGAAACCCTCTATCATTTTTTTTGATCCACTTGCATGAATTGCAGCAAGTGTTCTTCCATGAAAGGAATTTTTTACACAAAGTATTCTATTTTTATATGGTTTTTTTTTTGAATAGAAATATTTTCTAGCAACTTTAATAGCAGCCTCGGTTGCTTCTGCTCCTGAATTTTGAAAGATGACTGAATCTGCAAAAGTTTTTTTGGTAAGTCTTTTTGCAAGCTTTTCTCCTTCAGGTATTTGAAAAGCATTCGAGACATGCCAAACTCTCTTTGACTGATAAGATAAAGCTTTATTTAAGTGAGAATTTGAGTGACCCAAAGAATTTACGGCTATCCCTTGTACAAAATCTAAATATCTTTTACCTTTTGATGAATATAAAAAACTTCCTTTTCCTCTTTTAAAAGATATTTTTCTACGATTATAATTATTTGCCAAGTAAGACATGTTAAGTTTTTATTTTATAGCCATTTTTATAAAGAATATATGCAATAAACCAACCAATTAAAGACAGTATAGGTAAATAAATAATTCCAAAGGAAATATCTCCATCTGATGCTCCTAAGAATCCGTATCTAAAAATATTTATTATATGAAAGAATGGATTGAAGTAGCTTATCGTTTGAAAAATAGACGGTAATTTGTCTATTGTATAAAATACACCTGACAAAAAGGCTAGAGGCGTTATTATAAAATTTGTAATTGTTGCAGTATGATCAAATTTTGTTGCCCACAGTCCAGTTATAAAACCTAAACTCCCAATAAAGAATGATCCAAAAAATGCTGAAAAAAAAATATACACTAAATTGTTAATTTTTAAATCTACAATTAAAAAGAAAACTACTGCTGATACTATTCCTATAACTATGCTTCTAGTAACTGCAGCCAAAATAATAGAAAATGATACCTCTAACGAAGAAAGGGGCGCATAAAGAATATCAACTATATTTCCCTGCATTTTTGATATCATCAAAGAACTAGTTGAATGTGAAAAACTCTGTAGCATCATTGATTGAATAATTAATCCAGGTGCCAAAAAAACTATAAAAGAATGACCTAATACGTCTCCTCTTTCATTTCCGAGCGCAAGACTTAAAACGGACAAAAAAAGCAAACTAGAGACAAGTGGCGAGAGAAGAGTTTGAGCCCAAACCACAAAAAATCTGCTGCATTCACGCGAGTAAAGTGAAAAAAATCCTACATAGTTAATAAATCCAAATTTATTAACTTCTAAAGTATATTTTTTTTGTATTTCAACCATAGATTATTATTTTTATATCTTTTTTTTTTTTGTTGAAAAAACAAAATTAAATCTTGTTTTTCAGATTTATATGTGTGTTTATATAGTATTAATATTATTTTAAAACACAATATGTAGTGTTTATGTGGACTGAAGAAAAGGTAAGAATTTTAAAAGAATTGTGGGGTAAAGGAAAAACTGCGAGTCAAATAGCGGAAATTATTGGAGGGATAAGCCGAAATGCTGTGATAGGTAAAGCTCATAGGCTAAATCTTTCAGCAAAATTGAAGAGTAAAAGTTTTAAAGAAAATAATCCTAAACAAAATCTAAATTTTAGCAATCAAGAGAGTAAAGGTTTTAGTAAGAGAAGATTAACAAGATCTAAATTTAGATCTTTGTTAATCGAAAAAGATTTTGAACCAGAAAGTCCTAAACAACTCGAAGAATTAGATGAAAATTCATGCAAATGGCCAATTGGTCATCCAAATGAAAGTTCTTTTTATTTTTGCGGTAGAAAATCATTAAAAGATTTTTCTTATTGTAAACTGCATTTGCTATATGCTTTTCAACCAAAAGGCAAAAAAGAAGATTTGGTAGACAAAGATGACGAGGTACCAAAATTTATAGAAAAAAAGATAAAATCAGCCTAACTTTTCAAAATTTTATCCTTTGCAATTTGAAATTCTTTTTTTGTTATTGCTCCAGATCTATACAGTTTATCTAATTTTATTAAATCTTTACTAATGTTTTTTTTTATGTTTTTCGTTATTTTGTATGAATTATTTCTCTTTTTAGCTTCTATTCCTGTTCCTACCGCTTTAAAACCAATAAAAGTGACAAAAACTAATATACAAAATATCAATATATAAATTATTAATATCATTTTTTAATTTTCTAATTTTTCAGAATTTGAAAATTGCCCTCCTTCTGTCCAATTAAATGCGTACTTCATGACTGTTTCTTCAAATCTTAACTTACTTGGAAATCCAATATCAAAATTAGTAATTCCTTTCTTTGTCTTGATGTTATCGTATTTTAATAAATTTATTTGATCCAAAGTAATTAAAGGCTCAGGCAAAATTTTCATAGCTAATGCTGATAGCTTTGCGAGGAATAATGGCATTGGTAAAAGCAAACGGTTTTTTTTTATACATTTCATTAATATTTGTAAAATTTCTTTAAAGGTTAATATTTCAGGACCTATTGCCTCTATATTTTTTGAATATAATTCATTTGAAATAATATTTGAAATTAACTCAGCCAATTCTGAAGCATGAATGGGTGTGAATTTTGTTTTTCCATTATAATATAAAGGGAATATAGGTAACACACTTAATAAACTCATAAACTTTGTTGTTAAGTTATCATCAACACTATAAACTAATGAAGGGCGAATAATTGTTGAATCAGGTAAATTTTCTCTGATAAACTTTTCACCATTTACTTTACTGACGGCGTATTTAGAATCATTTGCATTTTCTAGACCTAAAGCTGAAATATGAATTAGTTTAGTTTTTTTTAATTTACAAATTTCTGAAAGTTTTTTTGGGAAAATTGAATGTATATTTTTAAAAGTATTAACTTTGCCTTTCTCGTGCAAAATTCCAATAAGGTTAAGACAGACATCTGTATTTGAGATTAATTCTTTTAGTCTTTCTTCATCAAAAATATTTGTCTCGATTATATCCAGATAACCAATTGGAGCTTGGGTTTTTAATAGATATCCTTTTTTATGTAAATTTCTAGTTACAGCGGTTACTCTATAATTATTTTTAACAAATCTACGTATACAATAACGTCCAATTTGACCACTAGCTCCAAAAATTAGTATTTTTTTTGTTATCATTATCAAAGAATAGACAATATTGTTTTGTATTTATATATATTATTATAAATGAATAACATTAAAGTTTTTGAAAACGACCTACCAGATATTGATTTATCAAGTGAAAAAGCAATAAGTTTGGATTGTGAGGCATTAGGTCTTGTTTTGGGAAGAGATCCACTCACTCTAGTTCAATTAGGACTTCAGTCTAAACAATTTTTTATAATAAAATTGAACAGAGAAAACTATTATGCTCCAAATTTAGTAAAAACTTTAAAAAATGCAAGTTCGCAATTTATTATGCATTATGCTAGACAAGATTTACTTTGGTTAAAATATCATTTAAACGTAAATCCCAAAAATATATTCTGTACAAAAGTTGCCTCAAAGATAGCTAGAACTGCAAGTTCATCTCACGGGTATAAAGATCTTGTTAAAGAAATTTGTGGTAAAGACATCTCTAAAAAAGAGCAACAAAGTGATTGGGGTAACCCTAATTTATCTGAGAAACAAATTAATTATGCCGCACAGGACACTGAACATTTATTTGAAATTAGAAAAAAGCTTTTTGAAATGCTAGTGAGAGAAAACAGAAAAGATTTATTTGAAAAGTGCATGAAAGTTATCCCAATTTTGGTAGATATGGAAGTATCAGGATTTAAATTAAATGTTTTTGAACATTAAAATTCTTTATGAAAATTAATACTTATAAAAAAATAGCCCACCAGGTTATTGATTTAGAAATACAAGCTTTAAAAAAATTAAGAAAATCTATAAATAGATCATTTGATCAAGCAGTAAATGCGATAGTGAAATGTCAATCAAAAATCATTTTTTGTGGAGTTGGAAAAAGTTATTTAATAGCGTCAAAAATTGCAGCTACACTTTCTTCGGTTGGTTGTCCATCATTTTCAATTTCAGCAAATGATTGTTCGCATGGTAATCTTGGAAGCATTTCGAAAAAAGACCTACTTATTTTAATAAGCAATTCTGGAGAGACTCAAGAACTTAAACCAGTTATAAAATATGCAAATAGAAACAGAATTACTTTAATCGGAATTGTGTCGAAAAAAAATTCGCTGCTTTATAGAGCATCAGATATCAAATTGAATATACCTGAAGTAAAAGAAGCTGGATTAGGGATAGTTCCAACAAGTAGCACAAGTGAACAGTTGGCAATCGGTGATTGTCTTGCTGTAGCAGCGTTAAATAAAAAAAGATTCAAAAAACATAATTTTAAAGAGTTTCATCCTAGTGGGAGCTTAGGCACCAAGCTTAAAACAGTTGAAGACTTGATGTTATCAGGATCAAAAATACCTTTTATAAATGAAAATTCAAATATGAAAAAAGCTCTTAAACTTATAACTGAAAAAAAACTTGGTTTCTTGATCGCTATAGATAAAAAAAAATATACAACAGGCATTATAACAGATGGCCAAATCAGAAGAGAATCTGAAAAAAATAACTCTTTAGTTCAACTTCAAGTAAAAAAATTAATGACAAAAAATCCAATCAGCGTAGATAAAGATATGTTAGCCGCAAAAAGTCTTGGGATAATGTCTGAAAAGAAAATAACAAGTTTATGTGTACATAAAAAGAATAGACCTAAAAAAACAATTGGTGTTCTACATATACACAATATATTAGACGAAAATATATCTTAATGAATAAATCTTTAGTCATTCAAGCAGGGCTTATAACACTAATATTAATAATTGGATATTTCACCTACTCATATTTGAACACAAGTAGCATTGAAGATTTGACAATAGAATCACAAACAAACCAAATACAATCATCATATGAGAATAATGCATTAACTAAAGATCAATCAAATACAATTTTAGACTTGTCTTACAGATCAAGCGACGAGAAAGGTAATATATATGAAATTGACTCAATTTCAGGAACTATTGACTCAAGAAATAAAAATGTTCTTTTTTTAAAAACTGTAACAGCAAAAATCTCGATCTTTAATTATGGCACTTTTTTAATTAAATCTAATAATGCAAGATATGATAAATTAACATTAGATACCCATTTTTTTGGGGCAGTAAATTTACTTTATTTAGATCACATGATTAAAAGTGAGGATCTTTTTTTAAAATACATTGATAAGGAGATAAAAATAACAAATAATGTAATTTATAACAGTAATAATAGTTTGTTGAGAGCGGATGAGATACAATTAGATTTAATTGGTAAAAAATCTAAAATTTTTATGAAAGAAAAAAATAAAAAAGTAAAAATAACATTAAAAAATTAAATGGCTATAATTAAAAAATTCCGAATTAAATCTTTCAAAAACATTGAACCACTTTTGGAAGTTAAAAATATCTCTATTTCTTTTGAGACAAGAAAAATTTTAGACAATATATCCTTTAGAATAAATCCAGGAGAAATATTAGGTTTATTGGGACCTAATGGAGCTGGAAAGTCAACAATTTTTAATCTTATTACTGGATTATTAAAACCCGACTATGGTCGTATATTTTTTGGAAATAAAGACGCTACGAATTATCCAATTTATACAAGAACGAGAGAATTTAAAATTGGATATGTTCCGCAATATGGTGGTTTTTTTGGAGATCTTACAACCTATCAAAATTTGAAAGCTGTTGCAGAAATATTAATTAAAGATCAAAGAGATCAAAATTCAAGAATAGAATATCTTATATCTAAATTTGAGTTAGATTACTTAAGAAATATTAAGGCATCAGTTTTATCAGGAGGGCAAAAAAAAAAATTAGTTATAGCACTATCTCTACTCGGTGATCCAAAAATTCTATTACTTGATGAATGTTTTGCAGCGTTAGATGTTTTAACAATTCAAATGTTGCAAAAAATAATAGTGAATTTACAAACTGAAGAAAGAATTGGAATAATCATATGTGACCATCAAGCAAGAGACTTATTATCTTGTGTGGATGTTGCAATGATTTTATCAAATTGTAAAATAATTGCGCAAGGAACTCCTAAAGAGCTTATAAATAATCCAGTCGCTCAAAATGCTTATTTTGGTAAATCTTTTAAAATAAATTAAATTTATGAGTTCAAAATTTTTGTTAGTAAAAGAAAAAGTAAAAAAATTTAATAAATTTTTAGAAGTTGATGGTGATAAAAGTATTTCAATAAGATGGTTATTGCTTGCATCTCAGTCAATAGGAATTTCAAAAGCTAAAAATTTATTAAGATCAGATGATGTATTAAGTGCGATTAAATGTTTAAAAAAATTAGGTATTAAAATTACACTTTCAAATAACCAATGCGTAATACTTGGAAGAGGCATCAATGGTTTTAAGTATAAAAAAAACATTGTTTTAAATGCTGGAAATTCAGGAACAGTAGGAAGATTAATATTATCTCTTTTAATAAAGTCACCTTATAAAATAAAAGTAATTGGTGATAAAAGTTTATCTAGAAGAGATTTTTCAAGAGTTATAAATCCATTAAACGAGATAGGTGTAAAATTTTACCCAAGGGGTAAAAAAAAACTTCCAATTTCAATATTGGGTTCTAACTATTTAAGACCAATCAGTTATTTCGAAAAAAAAGGATCTGCTCAATGTAAAACTTGCGTTATGTTTGCGTCTTTAAATACCCCAGGTGAAATGAGGATATTTGCAAAAAAGTCGAGGAATCATTCTGAATTAATGTTTAATTATCTAAATATTCCCATAAAGATTAGTAGTGGAAGAGATATAGACATTATAAAAACCTCTAGTCCATATAAATTAAATAAATTTAACATAAATATTCCTGGAGACATAAGTTCTGGAGCTTTTTTTATAGCCTTAACTCTTTTATCAAAAAATTCTCAACTAACATTAAAGAACATCAATTTAAATCCTACACGACTAGGAATTTTAAAAATCTTAAAAAAAATGGGTGCAGATATTAAAACAAGTAATATCAAAATTAATAATGGTGAAAGATGTGGAGATATCTTTGTTAAAAGTACTAACAAACTTAAATCAATAAATTGTCCTGCTTCATTAAATAGTAGTGCAATAGATGAGTTTTTAATAATTTTTCTAATAGCTGCGAAATCTAAAGGAATTTCATATTTTAAAGATCTTTCTGAATTAAATAAAAAAGAAAGCCCAAGATTAAAACTTGGATCAAAAATATTAAATATGATTGGAATTAAAACTAAACTTACAAATAGCTCAATTAAAATTTATGGAAATCCAAATATTAATTTAAATAAGGAATATGAAATCAAAAATTATTTAAAAGATCATAGGATAATGGCAATGTGCACAATAGCTGCTTTAACATTTGGAGGGAATTGGAAAATATATGATCCTGAGTCAATTAAAACTTCTTTTCCGTCATTTCTTAAAATCCTAAGGAATAAATTTGGAGTTAAAATTTAATGAAGAAAAAAAAATTTATAACAGTTGCAATAGACTCTCCTGCTGCTGCTGGAGCTGGCACTCAAGCTAAGCTAATAGCGAGACACTACAACCTTTTACATCTCGACACCGGAAGAATTTATAGGTTTATTGGTAAAATTAGTATGGACTCACCAAAAAATTTTAATTTGAAATATTTAAAAAAAAAAATTGAAAAACTTAAACTTGATGATCTAAAAGAGAGAAGCTTGCTATCTGATAAAATTGCAACAGCAGCATCTATAATTGCAAAAAATAAAAAAATTAGAGCTTTAGTTCATAAGTTTCAGCAAAAAATTGCTTATTCACCACCCTCAAATTTTTCTGGTTCTGTTCTAGATGGAAGAGATATAACTAGCGTACAGATGAAGGATGCTATGTTTAAGTTTTACATAACAGCAAATCTGAAAGTAAGGGCTCGTAGGAGATATAAAGAATTTAAAGCCTCACAGAAAAAAATAAGCTTTGATCAGGTGTTAAAAAGTATTAAAAATCGCGATAAATCTGACAAAAATAGAAAATATGGTCCACTTAAAAAAACCAAAGATTCGATATTGATTAATACAACTAAACTTAGTAGAAAACGATGCTTTGAAAAAATAAAAGCAATTATGGATAGGAAAATTAAAAATTAATGGAAATTTACAAAAGTCTCGAAACAAAAGCCTCAAAAGAGTTTAAAGAATTATTAAACAGTCAACTTTCAAAAACAAAAAATTTAGCAGAAGGAAAAATAATTGAAGGTAAGATAACAAAAATTACAGAGAAATTTATATTTTTATTTATTGAAGGCCTTAAATCTGAACCAGTAATAGATATAAATGAACTAAAGAGCATGGGGTTATCAGAACAAATAAAAATTGGTAACAAAATTTCTGTGCTTTTGGAGAGAATAGAAGATAAAAATGGAGAAGTTGTTGTTTCTGCATCAAAAGCTTTAAAAATCAAAGGTTGGGATAAGTTAGTTGAGGCATATGAAAAAAGTACTCCAATAATGGGAAAGATCACCTCAAAATGTAAAGGAGGCGTAATAGTTGAACATATTGAAACTGGATCTCTTATGTTCTGCCCTGGATCTCAAATATCTGACAAACCTTTAAAAGATATATCACATTTAATGAACGAGCCTCAAAAGTTTGCTTTAATAAAACTAGATAAAGTACGAGGTAATGCATGTGTTTCTAGAAGGCAAATAATTTCTTCAAACAAGAAAGAGGATAAAGCGAAAATCATAGAAAAATATAAAGTGGGTGATGTCATAAAAAATGCAATAGTTAAAGGTTACAGTTCTTTTGGTTGTTTCTTTGATGTAAATTCTGAGTTAGACGTTCTAGTCCACCTTCAAGAAATAAGCTACTCAAGAGTAAATCACCCTGAGGAAATTTTTAATATTGGTGAAAAACACGATTTATTGGTTATTTCAGTTGATAAAGAGAAACAACAAGTAGGATGTTCTATAAAAAAACTTTCGCCAGATCCATTTGAACATATTTCAAATTATGAGCTTAATAAAGTTTATAAAGTAAAAGTTGTCAAACTTATGGACTTTGGAGCATTTTGTGAACTTGAGCCTGGTTTAACAACTTTGCTTCACTCAAGTGAATTAAGTTGGACAAAGAAAAACCCATCTGCAAAAAAAATGTTTAAGGTTGGAGATGAAATTTCTTGTGTTATCACAGAAATTGACAAAGAAAAAAGAAGAGTGTCGATTTCTCACCGTTTGACAGAAAAAAACCCATATGAGTTACTTACTGAAAAACATCCGGTGGACAGTATTGTTGATGGAGAGATAGCCTCAATAAATGATTATGCAATTTATGTGAAAATTGATGGATACGAAATAGACGGCTTTCTTCATGCTAACGACATCACTTATAATAAAAAACCTGAAGAAGAGCTTAAAAAATATAAAAAAGGGGAAAAATTAAAAGTAAAAATTCTTGAAATAAAACCTGAACAGCAAAAAGTTAGAGTTGGCCTTAAACAAACTGAGCAAGACCCGTTTGATTGGTTTAAAGATAAAAAAGTTAATGAGGCTATAACAGTAAAAGTGATAGAAACTGATAGCAAAGGTTTATTAGTTGTTCCAGAGGGAAGTAAGATTGAGTTAAATATTAAAAAATCCCAGATTGCTATAAATGCCTCTGATGCAAGACCAAACAGATTTATTAAAGGAGATAGAATAGATGCTGCAATACAAGAATTAGACTTAAAGAAGAGAAAAGCTAGTTTGAGTATCAAATTACTAGAGGAGCTTCAAAATAAAGAAGCCGTATCTAAATTTAGTTCACCTTTATCAGGAAAAAATCTTCCATTTTCATCATTATCGGATAAACTTGAAATAAAAGAGAATAAAAAAAAGAAAGAATAAAAAAAATTGGCTATTGTAAAATCAAAGCTACTCCAAAAAATTTACAAAAACTATCCAAATTTTTTCAAAAAAGATTTAGACAAATTTTTTGATATAATTCTAAACGAAATAAAGTACTCGCTAAAGAAAGGAAATAGAGTTGAATTGAGGGGTTTTGGGACATGGTCTTCAAATTTACAAAAGGCTCGAATTTCTAGAAATCCCAAGACTGGCGAAAGATTAAGAACACCTGAAAAAAAAACAATAAGGTTTAAAATGTCTAAAGATTTATTTAATAAAATAAACAATGAAGAAGTATAAAGTATTTGTTGCTTGCGATACTGCAAATATTAGAAAAGTAAAAAATATAATAAAACACACAAAAAATTCAAAAATTAAAATTGGTTATAAGTTTGGGCTTGAATTTTTAAATTCAAAAAGTGGAAGAAAATTTCTATCCACACTAAAAAATAAAATAATTTTTGCTGATTATAAGCTTCATGACATACCGAATACCTGTAACTCAGCTATTAAAGCAATTAAAGATCTTAATATAAATTATTTGACAATTCATATTAGTTCTGGCTTAGAGGCCCTAAAAGCTGCAAAAAAAGCCTCAGGTAAGATCAAACTTGTTGGTGTCAGCATACTTACATCTTTAGATAACAAATCGGTAAAAGAGATTGGTTTTAAAACAAAAGTTATGGATCTTGTTAAACAGCAAGCAAGGTTGGCTGCTAAAGCTAAATTGGATGCTATAGTTTGCAGTCCGCATGAAACCAAGTTGGTAAAAAAAATATTTAAAAAAGAAATTATTACACCTGGTATTAGATTTGAGGCAAAATTAGATGACCAAAAAAGAGTAATGACTCCAAAAAGAGCTTTTAAAAATGGAAGCGACTGGATAGTTATTGGAAGACCTATAATACAAGGCAAAATTAAAAATAATTTAAAAAAGTTAAGCGATCATTTAAAACAATGACACTTAAATGTAAAATATGTGGAGTTTCTGACTCTAAAATTTTAAACTTTATTGTAAATCATAAATATTCACCACAATTTATTGGTTTCATTGTAAACTACCCAAAATCAAAACGTTATGTCGAATTAGATAAACTTAAAGAATTAATAAACATTGATAAAAGAAATACACAATTTGTAGCTGTTTTGGTTAAACCGAATGAAGATATATTAGAAAAAATAAAAGACTTAAAATTTGACTATTATCAAATATATGACACCAAACCGGAACAAATTAAGTCAATAAAAAGCAAATATAATAAAAAAATAATTTCTGCTATTACAGTAGAAGCTAAAACGGATGTAGAAAAATATAAAGAATTATTACCTTTTTCTGAAATAATATTATTTGACTCAAAAGGATATGAAAAGTCTATAGGGTTCGATCATAGTATGCTAGAAAATATAACAGATAATTTTAATAAAATGATTGCTGGAAATATTCAAATCGACGATATTTTTAAATACAAAAATAAAAAATATATAATTGATGTTAGTGGATGCCTTGAAGATACTAGTGGAAAAAAAAATATAGATAAAATTGACAAATTTTTGTCTGAAATAAATAAGGTATGAAATTAAAAAAAAAAATATCTGTTTTAGACCAACATGATAAATATGGTTTTTGGGGTGGTAAATTTGGTGGAAATTTTGTTCCTGAAACTCTGAAAAAACCTATTCATGATCTTGAATTATTGTTTGATAAGTTGAAAAAAGACAAAATATTTCTGAAAGAGAGGGATAAATATTTTAATAATTGGGTTGGGGCACCTACAAGATTTATTAAATTAAATAATCTTACTAATTTTATAGGAGGTGCTCAAATCTGGTCTAAAGTTGTATCTGATGCAAATGGTGGTGCTCATAAAATTTACAATGCTACAGTTCATTGTTTATTGGCAAAAAGGTCTGGAAAAAAAGTAATCTGTGGAGATACAGGCGCAGGATATGCAGGCAAGATGCTAAGTATGGCTGCAAAGAAGTTTGGACTCAGATGTAAAATTTTCATGGGTGCAAAAGATATAGAGCGACAACAACCAAATGTAAAAGCAATGAAAAAGAATGGAGCAGAGGTCGTCCCGGTTTATACTGGAAGTCAAACCTTGGTTGATGCAGTTTCTGAATGTATGAGATTCTGGGTCGCAAATTGCGACACAACTGCTATGTGCGTTGGTTCAACAGTTGGGCCAAATATTTTTGTTAGAATATGCGGATGGTCAACCAGCCAAATTTCCAGAGAACTTAAAGCACAAATTTTAGAAGAATTTGGAAACATTCCAAAAAAATTGAAACTTTACAATTGCGTTGGGGGAGGAAGTTCAAGTTTTGGTTTTTGGAATGAGTTTATGGATTATGACAAAAAGCAAGTAGAGTTTATTGGTGTCGAAGCAGGAGGACCAGCTAAAAGTAAAAAACATGCGGCACCGCTAACTTATGGTTCAAAAATTGGTGTACTTCATGGTGCAGCTCAATATGTTAATCAAAATTCTGACGGTCAAATTGAGGAAACGGAATCAATTTCTGCTGGTTTAGATTATCCAGGAGTATCACCACTTCATTGTTTTCTCAAAGATACCAAACGCGCAAGATATACCGCGGCAAGTGACGAAGATGCCTTGCTAGCTTTTAAAATAGTTTCAAAATATGAAAACTTGAGACCATCCTTGGAACCCAGCCATGCATTTTCTGTGGCTATTACTGAGGCCAAAAAACTTTCTAGGGATACTATTGTTGTGGTTAATAGTTGTGGAGATGCATATAAAGACAGAAAAATATTGAAAAAAAGATTAGGTATTTCATTATGATTAGTCCAATAAGTAAAGCATTTAATATTGCAAAAAAACAAAACAGGCCCGCGTTGTTGACTTATACAGTTGCAGGAGATTATACAAAAAAAAAATCTTTTGAAATATTAAAGTCAATTTCAAGACATGTTGATATTTGCGAGTTAGGATTTGCACATAATACTCCCATAGCTGACGGTGGACAAATCCAAACAAGTGCTTATAGAGCTATAAAAAATGATACAAAAATAAAAGATGTTTTTCAAATAGTTAAGAAATTTAAAAAAACTAAATTTCCTAAACCCATTATTCTTATGGGTTATTTTAATATGATATTGCAATATGGAGAAAATAAATTTTTAAATCACTGCAAGAAAAATAAAGTAGATGGTTTAATTGTAGTAGATTTGCCTTGGCCAGAAAACAAAAATTTTGCTAAAAAATGCAAACAAAGATCAATCTGTTATATCCAGCTTCTTTCGCCAACAACGTCATCCAGCAGACTTAGATCTATAGTAAAAGACTCTCATGAAATGATTTATTATATTTCAATGCTTTCAACAACAGGTGGAAAGTTAAAAGTTTCGCCATCTAAGATCATGACAAATTTCAAAAAAATAAAAAAAATCAATCCAAATAAAAACTGTGTTATTGGTTTTGGAATAACAGAGAATACTATTTCAAAATTAAAATCAGCTGATGGACTGGTCGTTGGAAGCGCAATATGCAAAGAAATTACCAAAAGTTTGCAAAAAAGACAAAATCCTGTCACAAAAGTAGACAATATGGTAAAAAAGCTTAAATCTAAAATAATATGAACTGGATAAAAAAAACTCTTCGAATTGGTGAAAAAATAAAAAGACTAATTAACAAGCATAGACCAACAAAAGAGGAAATGGAAAAGAGTGATTGGACATCATGCTGCAAAGGGCCAATACTTAAAAAAGATTTAGAAGACAATTTATGGTGCTGCAACTTGTGCGGTAAACACCATCGTATTAATTCACGTCAGAGATTTGATGTTTTCTTTGGAAAAGAAAATTACGAAATTCTAAAAACGCCAATGCCAATCGATGACCCAATTTCATGGAAAGATACAAAACCTTATACAAAAAGACTGAAAGATGCCAGAAAGAAAAATGATCAAGAGTGTGGTGTATTAATTGCTAAAGGAAAAATAAATAATATTGAGTTAGTTTGTGCAGCTATGAACTTTAATTTTATTGGTGGTTCAATGGGTACTGCTGAAGGAGAAGCAATTATATCAGGTATCCAGCACTCAATTGATAACTCAATTCCATTTGTAATTTTTACTTCAACTGGTGGAGCCCGGATGATGGAGTCTGGTTTAAGTTTAATGCAAATGACAAGAACAGTTTTGGCAGTTAATGAGCTTAAAAATAAAAAATTACCTTATATTGTATGTATGTGCTCACCCACTAGTGGTGGGGTAACCGCTTCGTTTGCAATGCTTGGCGATATTCAAATAGCAGAACCTGGAGCAGAAATAATTTTTGCTGGCCGTCGTGTAATAGAATCCACAATCAAAGAGGAATTGCCAGAAAACTTCCAAACTGCTGAACACACAATGAAATGTGGGTTTATTGATACAATAATAGCAAGGAAAGATTTGCCTGAAAAAATAGGAACATTATTAGCAATATTGCTTAACAAAAATTCTGAGGTAAATTCTTCTTCAGGAAATGAAACTTCAGAAAATACTCAGCAACTTTCAAAAGTTGCATCCTAAAGAAATTGATCTTAGCTTAGATCGTATAAAAAACCTCTGCGAAAAATTAGGGAATCCCCAGAACGATATAAAATGTATTCAGGTTTGTGGAACCAACGGAAAAGGAAGCACAATTTCTTTTTTACATTCGATACTCAAGGAGGCTAAAATAAAATGTAATGTTTATACTTCGCCTCACGTAAGGTCAATTAATGAAAGATTTATTTATAATGATGAAATTATAAGTGATGATGAACTTGCAGAATTATTGAAAGAAGTGGAGGATATAAATGACGGCCAACCTCTTACATATTTTGAAGCTCTAACAGCTGCTTTTTTTTACGGGTGTCGAAAATTTAAAGATAATATTGTTCTTGCGGAATTTGGTCTTTTTGGAAGGGGAGATGCAGTTAATATCTTAGACAAAAATCTTTGTAATATTGTGACATCAATTAGCGAAGATCATTTAGATTGGCTGCCAGAAAATGAAAGAAATATAGAAAGAATTATTTTTGAAAAAACTTCATCATTACTTGAGTCGAATATAATAGTTGCAAAACAATCTTCTAAAGAAATTACTGAAAGTATTAAAAAAAATATTTCAAAAAATAAAGCGAATAAATATTTTTTTAAAGAAGACTATAATTTTATTTTGAAAGAAAACGATTTTTTTTATTACGAGGATAAATATGGAGGTTTAAAAATACCTAAACCAAGCATGAAAGGTCAATTTCAGTTAGAAAATGCATCTTCAGCAATTGCATCATTGCGAGTTTTAGAAAATTTAAATATCAAAGATAAACACATAATAAATGGAGTAAAAAAGGCCTATAATTCAGCTAGGATTGAGGAAATTAAATCTGGCAAACTTAAAAATTTAGTAAGAGATAATATGCTAATTTTAGATTCATCTCACAATCCTGGTGGATCCAAATCTTTAAATGAGTATCTTCAAACTTTAAATTGCAATAAGCACGTTATTATTGGTATGATGGAGAACAAAGATCATGAAAAATTCATAAGCTATTTTAAAAATATTTCATCTTTGACTGTTATTGATATTCCCAATCAAGTAAATGCAATCAGCGGAAAAAATTTAAAAGAAAAATTTAAAAATTTTTCAAATTTAAGTTTTAGTGAAAACATTGAGCAAGCTTTGAAAAATTTAAGGTTAAATCAAGATGATATTGTTATAATAACTGGATCTATTTATTTAACAGGAGAAGTGCTAAATCTTAATTAAAGATTTTCTTGTAAAAAATCTCGCATTTGTTGTTCAGGTAATCCACCAACTTTTCTTGCAACTTCGACACCTTTTTTGTAGACGACTACTGTAGGTACTCCACGCACTGCAGCAGCAGATGCGGAATTAATTGCTTTCTCGTCTATATCTGCATAGTAAAAATTTGCTTTATCTTTAAACTCATCTGAAAGCTTTTCCATAATCGGTTTAAGAACTTTGCAAGGTCCACACCAAGAAGCTGAAAATTGAAGAATTGAAACATCTTCATTTTTTACTTTACTCTCAAAGTCGCTGTCTGAAAAATCTATAAGCATTTAGTTTGTTTAAATTATTATCGTCGAAAGTCAACTAGGCATTTTCATATTTTTGCTGAACTGACATAACATAACTATTGATAGTTTCTAAAGTTTTAAGTGTTTCTGCATCATTCTCATTATCGTACTGATCTCTAAGTGTATCAATTTCTGAAAAACACATATTAACAGTCCACCATCTTTCTTTTTTTTCGCTCAAAATCCTTTTAGCTATTCCTCTTTTTACGGAGTTAAAAATATCTTTTGGTAAAGTATCTGGTGATTCTTGATATATGATTTTTTTTCCAAAAGCTCTCATTCTTTCATCATCAAATTTATCAAGTAACTTGAGTTTATCCTTCCAAGATGCACTGTGCCAGGCTGGAAATAAAGCTGTATCTTTGTTTGAAGTAAATTTTGTATATATACTTTCTTCAGCATAAATATCCTCTTGGGATTTAGTTTGTTCTTTTTCCTCTGCATTTTCTCTTAAAGCGGTTAAGATATTTTGAGAAAATTTTTCATTGGTTCTTATCAACTCAGCTCTTTTTTTTAATAAATCTGATGTCATTACATTATATGGTTCGAACTTCATGCCTTCTTCGGCATCCAAAATCACTGGCGCCTTATTAGATCTAATTGTCCTTAGAAATTTAGGTGATTTTTTCATTTCGACCTTAAGCTCGTTTATTGACATATTGAGTAATGGAACTGGATCAACTCTTAAGTCTACAGCTTGTCCCCACTGATAAACAGGATGTATACAATATTTGGGATGTAAAGGTGTGCATAAATGGAATTTATTTTTTCCATAGTAGTATTCTACCAAAGTAATCATTTGCTCCTTTTTAAAAATGGTCTCTGTATCTGCCTTACTGTAGGTTCTTAAAAGCGATGGCCATAGTTCTGGTTTACTTTTCTCTTTTACAAGTTTTAAGATTTTATAAGTGTTAATTGCGTCTACTTGTGCTGTGTGGGCAGCTGATACATCTAAGCCTTGAAGCCTGCTAAGAGATTCGAGCTTCATACTGACGTTGCCTTTTTCATTTAGCTCTGTTTTCAATATTTTGGGATTAACACCATATGCTGCTCTTATAATATTCAAGGCATCATGACGTTTATTTGGAGAAGCGTTAGTTATGTAGGGATATCTCAGGTTTTTAAAGAAAGATTTTCTAATAAGTTCACAATCGAAATTTATATTGGAGAAGCCCATGAAAATTGCTGGCGACCACTTCTTAAAAATCTTTTCGACTTGATCAAGTAGCATGTAATTTGAAAGATTTGATTTAGTTAATTGATCAATTGTAGTTCCATTTACCAATAAGGCTTTAGCTTGTGGGATTTCTCCCTCAGGAATCCTTCCTCTTAGGTTAAATCTGTCAATTTCTTTGAAATTTTCGTCAATTAGAACTCCACCTATTTCAATTATTGAGGACCATTCTGTAATGGCCCCAGTGCTCTCTATATCATAAATAGCTATCTTCATAATTTTTTCTTCTAGAAGTTTTTGATGTATTTAGGATTGTAAAAAGAATTTAACTTTTTGCGTCTAAACAAGTAGCTTCTAGTTAACTTAAACTCTTTTATTACTTGATTTAATAAAGTCAAGAAGTATTACTCATTTCATAAAACTTTTTTACTCTTCCTAAAAATAAGTTTTGATACATTTCTAATTCTGCACCTTCAATTTTAAATTCTTGGTACAAGTTATCCACAGTACATAATAAAATTACTCCTGCTTTCATTTTTGTTCCATGAACAATATCGTGAGCCAGCGTATATGCTCCGAGTTGTAAAAAGTAATCCTGAATATAGTCTGATTTTTTTGGTTTATTGCTCTGCTTGAAATCAATACATACTTCTTGACCCATAAATTTTCCAATTAGGTCAGCCGTTCCGGCATATTTTTCTGGATAAAAAACAGTTTCTTCAATTCCATAAATTTCTTCTAACTTTCCCTTAATTCCTTTCTCAATTATTTCTTTAGCCATAATTTTATATTGCTCGTTACTTTCAAAAAAACTTTCATTCACTCTGCCCTTTAAATAATCTTCAATATATGAATGCATAGATGAGCCTCTTGAGGATGCTTCAGTTTTAATTCTATTTGCTTCTTTATAACCAACTCGCTGTTTCCACAATTCAAGCGATGCTTTATCCTCTTCTGACTTAGTGGCCGAAAGTATTGATGTCACGCTTGGAAGCTTTTTATCACCAAATAAGTACTTTCTAAAACCATCTTCATTTGAACGAGAAGACTTAGGATAATTAAACTTGTTATTCCACTTCATCCAATGCTTATATTGTTTATTTATAATAAAATGAAATTAATTTTTAAGTTGTTTTGAACTTTCTGTAAATTTTTCAACATTTTCATTTTTTGCAGCAATTTCAACTTGCTCGGGATCTTTTATATTTTCTAAAGTTCTTGAAATAGATCTTGCATCTTTACCAAAGTTATCAACCACAGTCATTGCCTCTTCAAGTTTTTTTCTTAACAACAATATATTATCAAAGTGTTTCGAAAAACGTGTCGATATGATTTTTAAATCGTCGTAAATCTGAGTAGCATGTTTTTGAACTTTTAGAGTTTGGAAACCTAAATGAAAAGACTGTATTAATGCACAAATTGTATTTGGTCCTGCAATTGTAACCTTGTATTTTTTTCTTAGTTCCTCCATTAAAAGTTCCTTGGTTTTTGGATCTCTGTAACTTGCTAATTCAGCATAAAGTCCTTCGGTAGGAACGTAGATAATCGCAAAATCGCAAGTTATTGGTGGATTTATATATTTTTGATTAACAGTTTTTGACTTCGACCTAAACGCAGAAGCCAATTCGTTTCTAGCAGATGATAATGCTTCTTTATCTTTATTTTGAAAAGCTTCATCAACTGCCTTATATTTTTCAATCGGCCAATGGCTATCTATAGGGCACAATACATCATTTTGAAGTTTAACCGCGAACTCAACCAAATCTCTTGTCTCATCTGGTTTCATTTTAGCATTTGCAATGTATTGCGAAGACGGCAGTAAATCCTGAAGTAAATTAGCTAGTGAAAATTCGCTCAAACCTCCATACTGCTTAACCCCCGCCAAAATTCTGCTAAAATTTGATTGTGAATTTTGAATATCCTCAACTTGTTTATTAAAAGAGGCTACTTTTTCATCTACCCTTGATAAAGTTCCCGTCATATCTTTTGCAACTTCTTTACTCATATTACTAAAAGACTCATTAAGTGAAACTTTTAATCCTGTGATGTCATCCTTAATCTTTGACAGTTCTGTAAAATCTTCTTTATTCGAGTTTTTTTGAAGTTTCAAAAATAAATAAACGTTAAAAAACAATACAGCCGCTACTAAAATAATTATTAATATATCCATGATTCTATTATATGAGATAATATAGAATAAAATGGAATTAGTAATTAAATTATTTGTATTAATAAGTTTAATATTAGCTTTATATGTGTTGATACGTAATTTTGATGTCTTAAAAATAATATTAATATATTTTAAAGATTTATTATTTAGAAAATAACTTTATTAAACCCTGTAACCCTTTTTTACTTTTTGATTTTTTTGAGCTCAGTAAGCAAGCTTGTGATTTTAGTATTTCACCATCACTTAAAGGTCTAAGGTGATTTTTTTTCATTGTAGTTCCTGTGCTGGAAATATCGCTTATTAACATAGCAGTATCCATTGCGGGCATTAATTCTGTACTTCCTAAAGACTTTACAATAGTGAAATTTGTAACGCCTCGTTTGTACAAAGCATCACGCGTAAGATTTGGGTACTTCGTGCCAATACGAATTAGTTTTTTGTTTTTTCTTCTATAATCTTCTGCAACTTCATCTAAATCTAAAGTTGTGAAAACATCGATAAATTCTTTTCGAACAGCTAGCTGCAAAGTAGCAAAGCCAAATTTAAGTTTCTTTTCAACTTTTATATTTTTTTGAATATTTATCTCAGACTCCATCAGTAAATCAAAACCACTTATTCCTAAATCAATATTTCCTAAAGATAGTTGATCAATAATTTCTCTAGCATGAAGAAATAATACTCTTATATTTTTTCTACCCTTAACTTTGGCTACCAGCCCTCTTTCACCATCTTCGGTGTAAATTTTTAAATTATTTTTCCTGAAAATTTTTTCAGACTCTTCTTTAAGTCTTCCTTTTGAGACAATACCTATATTAATAATATCTTTATTCATAAACTCCCAAATTTACTGCCGCTCCAACTGCTGGTATTTTTCTAAGACCTAAATTTTTTGAGGACAAGTCGTTATATCTTCCACCTGCAATAAATGTTTTTGTCTTACCTTTTATTTTTACATCTATTGAAAATAAGAATGAGCTGTAAAACTCCACCTCTCTACCTCTACCGCTAGATGCTGAAAATTCGAATTTAAGATTTTTTTGGTTGGATGTTGAAATGGGAAAAAATTCCTTTGCAACAGAAATATTTAAATTATATTTTTTATAAAAAGTGTTTAGTTTTTTTGGTGCATCTTTTAAAGAACATTTAATTTTAAGAAATTCTTTAATTATCTTTGAACTTGTTTTTCCTGTTCTAGTCAATCTTGGATCGTTGATTTTTCTCTCATATCGTTCAATTATTTCCTCATATGTTCTTCCAGCAATCATTTTTTTTGGATATTCCTTTTTCATTTTCAAATATGTTTTGTGATCTCCTGCAACAATGAAGGGGTCTATGTCTGAATTGCTATCTAGCCTTTTTAGTAATTGTGAAAAATATTCTTTATTCCAATAAAATTTAATAAGACGATCCTTCCATCTTTGGGGTATAGAAAGTTTTTGAATTAATAATTCGAATAGCTTAAAATTACCAATTTCAACCTTAGCTTTTTTAAAACCTGTTTTTTTTAAAACTTTTATGGATGTATCTATTATTTCTCTATCATCTTTATTTTCATCTTTAGATGAAAAAATTTCCATTCCTATTTGTTTTATTAAAATATTTTTCTTGTTATAGGATTTTCTAAATGCACTGCCAGTATAAAATACTTTTTCCTTATTAAATCTGTTTCCTTGAGCGTAACGTAATACTGAGGAAATTGTTAAATCTGGTCTTAAACATAACTCTTCGCCGTTTGAGTTATAAAATGAAAATAGATATTTTCTAAAATTTTCCCCCGATCTTTGCAAAATGTATTTGGTTTCCAAAACAGAGTCGAGTTCAATTTTGTTAAATCCCTGCGATTTAATTAATGCAAGGATTTTGTTAGATGAATTTTTTGATTTCATTGATAAAGTTTTCTTTTGGAATTGTAATTTGATTGTTTTCCCCTTTTGCGCCAAGCAAATTTTTCAGTGTAATGGTATTCTCTTTAAACTCGTTTTCTCCACAAATTATCGCTACCGGACATCCTCTTTTATTTGCATAAGTTAGTTGCTTTCCAAGATTTTTTTCACTATCTAAAAAAATTTCAGAGTTAATTCTGTTATCTCTTAGAATTTTGAGTATTTCGTAATAGTTCTTGAGGTATTTTTTATCCATCACGCAAACAATTGCTGGTTTCTTGCTATCAACTTTTATTTGTCCTAACTGCAAAATTGCAAACAATAGTCTGTCTACTCCAATACTAAATCCGGTGCCTGGAATATCTACTCCTTTAAACCTTGATATTAGCTTGTTGTACTGACCACCTGAACAAATGCTGCCAATATCAACCTCCTTGCCCTTATTGTTAGTAATTTTAAATTTCACATTAGTTTCAACACAGAATCCGTCATAATATGCGAGACCTCTTACAATTGTAAAATTAGTTTTAACCTGGTCGCTATAATCTCCATAACTTAAAATCTCATATAATTGCTCAATTTCGTTGATGCCCTCTAGAGTGAGTGAATTTTTAAAATTTTTCTTAAGTTCTTTAAGGTCTTTAATTTTTAAGAAATCGATTATTTGAGATGCTTGATCATCGCTTAAATTTGCACCTTTTGTAACTGCACCGCTTTTATCTTTTCTTTCTTTTTTCAATAAATCCTCAACACCTTTTAATCCAAAACCTGGTTTATCAAGCTTGTCTATTGCTCTCATAACTTTAACTTGTTTTTCCTCTGGAATTTTTAAGTCTTGTATTAAACCCTGGATTATTTTTCTATTACTCACGTTAATGATAAATTGATCTTTTTTAAGCCCACAATTTATTAAAGTGCTTGCTATTAAATTGCATAATTCTGCATTTGATTGTGCTGGATTTACGTTTCCAACTATATCGCAATCTGCTTGTGTAAATTCTCTGTAACGAGCGTTACCAGCTTTTTCGTTTCTAAAAACATTTTGTATAGCATAACGTTTATAGGGAAGAGGAAGTTGTTGATTATTCTGTGCAACAAATCTGGCTAGAGGACTTGATAAGTCATATCTAAGTGTGATATTTTTCTCTCCATCATTAAAAGTAAATACATCAGACATAGGATTGCTATCTTCATCTGCAAGAAATGACCCAATATTTTCACTTATTTCAAAAGATGGTGTTTCTAATGGTTCAAAACCATATTTTATAAAATTTTCCTCAATTAACTTAAGAAGTTTCTTTTTGAGGTATAATTTTTTTTCCCATCTATCTTCAAAACCTGTAGGTAATCCAGGTATAAGCTTTTTATTTTTTTCCATTTTTTGGTACCCTGGCTTGGGATCGAACCAAAAACTAAAGTTCCACAAACTTTCGTGATAACCATTTCACCACCAGGGCCTTTCTTTGTTTTATACTAATTGTCGTTAATTTTAAATTTATAATATGATTAAATTGCTAGCGTGCAGCCAGCATGGAAATGATGTCTGTGTGTATTTGCGATTTTGTAAATCGTTATAATCATAAATGAGTTAAATACCTGAAAAAATTTTAAATGCAACAATTAATTGTATAGGGATTTGGAATTTAACCATTCATCCCTATTACAATTATTGATTTTTAGAAAATTAAGATTTCTTTTGAAGTTTAACAGCCGAAGGTCCTTTAGGGCCATCTTCTATTTCAAACTGTATTTCGTCACCTTCATTTAGGAAACGAAGTCCTGCTTCTCTTACTGCGCTTGCGTGAACAAACACGTCTTTTTCCTTGTCTTCTCTCTCAATAAAGCCGTAGCCCTTTTTACCATTGAACCACTTGACCTTCCCGTTTAATGTACTCATACTTTTTTTACTCTTTCTTCTAATTGTTTACTTATAGCTAAATTAGCTGAAGACTAGTTATTAGATTTTAAAATTTAATGCAAGCGTTTAATTTTGAATTTTGAGGTGGGTCCCCCTGGAAACGAACCAGGTCCTAACGCTTTTCAGGCGTTCGTGCGCACCAGCTACACCAGAGACCCATTAATTAAAATCTAAAAATTATTCTCCCTTTAGTTAAATCGTAAGGTGTTACCTCTACAGTTACATTGTCACCTTGAAGAACTCTAATTCGATTTTTCCTAAGCTTTCCAGCTGTATGCGCTGTGACTATATGATTGTTCTCTAACTTAACTCTGAACATTGCATTTGGAAGTAGGTCAATAACTTTCCCTTTGAATTCCAATAAATCTTGCTTTGACAAACTTAGTTTCTCCTTATTCTAGATTTTATACTTTGAGTATGACCATGTAATTGTTCAAACTCCGAAAGAGTTATAGCTGGATTTCCAATTTTTTCTACCCCTAATTTACTTAATGTTACAATTGATATTTTTTTAGTAAATTCATTTAAATTTAAACCTGAACTAAATTTTGAAGACCCAGAAGTTGGCAAGACATGATTGGTTCCAACTGTATAGTCTGATGCGCTCATCGGAGTATTAGGTCCATTACAAATACTGCCAGCATTTTTGATTTGGTTTTCATACTTTTTAAAATTTTTTACATTAAGTTCAAGATGTTCTGGTGCTATTTCGTTTATTGCTTCAATTATTTGTTTATTATTCTGTACTAATACAAATAAACCATTTTTTCTTAATGACTTTGTGGCGATAATTTTTCTAGGTAGGTCGCTTAAAATTTGTTTAACTTCTATTAATGCTCTTTTTATCAAATTTTTATCTTTAGTGACTAGTATGCATTGACTATCTGGGTCATGTTCCGCTTGTGAAACTAAAGATGTTGCGACTTGAGATAAATCTGAATTTTTATCCGCAAGAACACATATTTCGGATGCTCCAGCAAACATTGTTTCTGTACCCAAAATCTTTCCGGATAATTGTCTTTTAGCCTCTGCCACATACCTATTACCTGGCCCAACTACTTTATTTACTTTTTGAACAAATGCTAAGCTTGCAATTGCTTGTGCTCCTCCCATTGAAAAAATTTCTTTGATACCTAATTTTTTTGCTGCGTAAAGAACTGCAGGATTTAATTTATTATTTATTTTTGGTGTAGCTAATACAATTCTTTTTACTCCTGCTATTTTAGCAGGAATACAATTCATTAATAAGGTTGAGGGCAAATTACCTGGAACATATACGCCAACCGAGTCGATGGGAATAGTTTTATATTCTAATTTATTTTTATATTTATCTACCAATTTTATTTTTTTTAAATTTCTAGCTTGCAATCTATGAAATTTAGAAATTCTTTCATAAGCATAATCAATTGCCTTTTTTACATTTTTGTCCAGACACTTAATTGAATTATTAATCCTTTTTTTAGATAAGATTATTTCCTTATTTTTAGAATATTTATACTCATATTTTTTTAGAGCTTTTAACTTGTTTTTTTTAACATCATTTATAATTTTATTAACTAGATCAACGTCACTATTATTTGAATTTCTTCTTTGATCTAGAAAATTAATTAATTTATTATGTCCTGATCTGTGATTGTATTTAATAATCTTAATCATTTTTTAAATTTTGATCCTCTAATACTACCTCTACTATTTCTGCCGTTAATGTTATAATTCCATTATCTGAAAATAATAGTGTTATTTCATATCCTTTGTCATTTTTGAAAAGGTTAATTGCAACTAATTCCAGCAATGACTCTGCGTTTCTATGGTCAATATTTTTTGATTTTGATTTTTCTATATATTCGAATTTAACTATACTTTTTACCAATTCTCTTGAATTTTCTTTTTCTCTAGCAATTCTCTTAATTAAAAACAAAAAAATTTTGTTATTTGGTAAATACTTTATTTCGTCAATTTTAATTTTTCCGCCTTCACAACATGCTGAAATCACTTGCAAATCTTGTGGGGATTGGGCAATAATTTTTTTAAGATATTTTTTAGTCATCAGGATAATCTTTTAATTTTGGCACCCACTTTTTTAAGTTTATTCTCTATACTTTCGTAACCTCTATCTAAATGATAAATTCTATTAATTATTGAAGTTCCTTTAGAAACAATTGCTGCAATCACCAATGCAACTGAAGCTCTTAAATCACTAGACATTAATTCAGCACCCTCTAAATTTGAATTTCCTTTAATAATAGCTTTATTTTTAATAATTGAGATTTTAGCTCCTAACCTTTTCAACTCACCAATATGTGTAAATCTGTTTTCAAATATTTTTTCTTGAACAACTGATTTTCCATTAGCTTTGCATAACAATGCCATAAACTGCGCCTGCAAATCAGTTGGAAAACCATTGTATTCCTTCGTTTCTAAAAATTTAATATTTTTTATTTTTTTTGGTCCCTTAATAAAAATTGTTTCACCAGAAGTTTTGATTTTAGCTCCAACCTTTTTTAAAAGTTTTATTTCTGTGTCAATTATTCTTGGGTTTAAACCATGAATTTTAAGTTCTCCTTTCGAGATTGCTGCTACAACACAAAAAGTACCACATTCTATTCGATCTGACATAACAGAATAGCTCACACTTTTTAATTTTTTAACTCCCTCAATTTCTACAGATCTTTTTCCAATCCATTTAATTTTTGCTCCTGCTTTATTTAAGAAATTTGTTAGATCTAATTTAATTTCAGGCTCGATAGCACAATTTTTTAATATTGTTTTTCCTTCTGCTAAAGTTGCTGCAAGAATTGCATTTTCAGTTGCTCCTACTGATATCTGTGGAAACTTAATTATAGATCCTTTTAAACCTCTTATGGCATTTGCGTAAATATATCCTTTTTTAATTTTATGCTTCATTCCTAGCTTTGCTAATGCATTAAGATGAAAATTAACTGGCCTAGCACCAATTAGGCACCCTCCAGGCAAAGAAGTTATCGCTTTTTTGTATTTTGACAAAAGTGGACCAAGCACTAAAATTCCAGCTCTCATAGTTTTTACTAAAGAATAAGAGGCAAATGTTTTAATATTTTTTTTTTTAATTTTGACAGAGTTCTTAACTTTATTTATCTTTACATTAAAACCTAGTGATTTTATTAAGTCTAACATCGTTGAAATATCCTTTACATTAGGTAAATTTTTTATTTCTACTAGATCATCAAAAAGAATTGTGGCTGCTAGAATTGGTAGTGAAGCATTTTTACTACCTGAAAGTTTTATTGTTCCCTTAATTTTACAGGGACCGTTTATTATAAATTTGTCCATGACTAGACTTTAGGTAATGTGACCCCTTTTTGGTCCATATATTTACCTTCACGATCAGAATATGTGGTCTCTGGTTTTTCGTTTCCTTTTAAAAAGATAAATTGGCATGCTCCTTCATTTGCATATATTTTTGCTGGCAATGGTGTTGTATTTGAAAACTCAAGAGTAACATTTCCACACCATGATGGTTCTAATGGGGTTACATTTACTATTATTCCACATCTTGCATAAGTCGATTTGCCCAAGCAAATTACCAAGACATCATCTGGAATTCTAAAATATTCTACAGTACTAGCAAGAACAAAAGAGTTTGGTGGTATTATACATTCAGAGCTGTTTTTTGTAACAAAGCTTGTTGGTCTAAAGTTTTTTGGATCAACAATTTCAGTATTAACGTTTGTAAATATTTTAAATTCGCTTCCAACTCTCGCATCATAACCATATGAGGATACACCGTAAGATATATTGTTGCCCCTTATTTGTTTATCTTCAAATGGTTCGATCATTTTATGATCAATTGCCATTTTTTTAATCCACTTATCAGACTGGACTGGCATTATTTACTCTTTTTATTTATTTTTTTTTGAAAAAGTTTTCTTTTTTTTAAATTTTTTTTAAGTGCCTGTTCAAGTTTTAAAAGATTTTGTTTTTTGCTCATTTATCTTTTTCAGGATTCGTTAAATCCTCAAGAGTAATCGTTTTTGATATATCATGCATTTTTGACTCTTCTTTCGGTTTAGTCAATCCATCTTTTGCAGCTTTTTTCGCTCTTCTCTCAGCAAGTTTTCTTTCTCTTTTGGCTTGCTTTTCCATAGCCTTTGCGCCTCTTGTTGACTTATAATCGTAGTGAATTCCCATGACATTACCTATATCTAAATATAACTTATTTTCCAAAAAAATTAAGGCAATAATTTGAAAAAAATTTATTTATACACTATTTATAATTGTGAAATGCCCCTTTAACTCAGGAAGTAGAGTATTTCCATGGTAAGGAAAAAGTCGTCCGTGCAAGTCGGGCAAGGGGCACCATAATTATTTTTTATAAAAAATTTTTCTTAAAAAAATTGTACAAATAATTAAAATAAAGAAGGCTCCCAAAGGAACATAAATTTCAGGGGAAGAAATAACGTCCATTATTCCAGGTGGTTTTAATTTTTTACCAATAATTGTTTCTAAACCACTTCCTATTGAAACAACTAGAAAAACTTGAGGAATAATACCAATTAAAGTTGCTAAAAAAAAATTTATTATTTTTACGTTAAACAGGGTTGGTAATATACAACTTAATTGCCATGGAATACCTCCAATAAACCGATAGATTAAAAGATAAATAAATTCTGATCTTTTAAATTTAACTTCTAAATTTTCAAACTTATTTAAAAATTTTTCCCTTACAAAATCTTTTAAAAAAAAATTTGCAAAAATATATAAAAATGATGCACCAATACTTAAACCTAAAACAGCTATAAATGAACCAACCCATTTTCCAAGGACGAAGCCTGCTAATAATGCAACAGGAGATCCAAATCCTAAAAAAGGGAAAACCCATAAAATTGTGAATAACAAAAAAAATAGAGATAATAAAAAAATGTTCTTTGTTTTTATTTGTGAAAAATATTCAACATTATCTTTAATAAACTCATAGGAAGAAAGCTCTTGCAAACTAAACTTGGAAAATAGGTAATAAAGAAATATTCCCACAATAATGAGATAAAATAAACCAATATATATTTTAATTTTTTTTACTTTTTCCATTAATTTTAATCGTAATTGTAAAATGTTCTATTTGCTATTTATATATTTAATTATTATAAAGGGCGAAATTTATTAGAAAATTAAACCATATTTTATGAAGAGAACATACCAGCCAAGTAGATTAGTAAGAAAAAGACGCCACGGTTTTAGATCCAAAATGAAAACTAAAGGGGGGAGAAAACTGCTTGCGAGACGAAGAGCAAAAGGTAGAAAGAAACTCACAGTTTGATGAAATTAAGAATCTGCTCGTTAAGTAAAAATGAGGATTTTAAATCTATTCTTAGTGGAAAAAAAATAAATAATAAGTATTCAACAATTTTTTTTAAAAAATTGGATCATTTAAGTTCTAAACAACTAAATATGAGCTTTATAGCAAAAAAGAAACTAGGTAACGCAATAATAAGAAATAAGATAAAAAGAAGATTAAAAAATATAATGAGAGATTTGGTCAAGCAACTCAAAATAAATTACAAGTATTCTTATTTAATAATTGCAAAAAAAATTGTATTTAATGATAAATTTGTAGATATAAAAAAGGAATTATTTTTAAATTTTAAAAAAATTAAATGATTGATGAGAAATATCTTAATATTTTTAATAAAAGTTTATAAGAGATTAATATCTCCTTACCTAGGCAGTAATTGTAGATATTTACCAACATGTTCAGATTATTTTATTGAGAGCTTAAAAGAATATGGAGTAATTAAAGGTGCTTTTTTGGGCATAAAAAGAATTCTAACCTGTCATCCGATTAAATTTTTAGGTGGTGGCGATGGCTATGACCCAGTTTCAAAAAGGAAGAATAAATAAATATATGGATACAAAAAATGTTATCGCAGCCATATCTCTTAGTGCAGCAGTAATAATTTTATATGGTTTATTTTTTGCACCTAGTCCAAAAGAAATAAAAAAATTAGATCAAGAAAAGACCAATCTAACCTCAGAAGCACCAAAACTTGATACTAGTGAAAAATTAATCGAAATTTCTAGAGAAGAGGCAATTAAAGAAAGTGAAAGAGTTCAATTTGAAAATAAAAATATTAAAGGTTCGATCTCTCTTTTGGGTGGAACCATTGATGATTTAGTTTTTAAAAATTATACAGAAACTTTAGAAGGTGAAAATAAAATTACATTGTTACACCCAAAAAAATTTAGTCAAGGTTACTATGTAGAAACAGGTTGGGTCAGTAGCAGTAAAAATATCGACCTACCCGATACTAAAACTGTTTGGAGCATAGAAGGAAATAATAAACTTGCACCTAATCAACCTATCACTTTAAGATGGAATAATAACCAAGGTATCATTTTTAAAAAGAAAATTGAAATAGATGAAAAATTTTTATTTTCTATTGATCAATCAATCATAAATAAAACTGATAAATCTTACGATTTTTATTCTTATGGTCAAATCGTCAGAAATAAAGCACCAGAAATAACTAATTTTTATATTCTTCACGAGGGATTAATCGGGGTTTTTGATGATCAGCTAGTCGAAGAAGACTACGAAGACATAGAAGAAAAAGAATTTTCAAAAAATGCAAATTCTGGCTGGTTAGGAATTACAGACAAATATTGGATAACAACACTAATACCCCAAGAAAATAAATCTTTTAGAGCAGATTTTGATTTTAAAAATAAATTTAGGGCAAACTTTATTGAAACCAAACCTCTTGAATTGAAACCAAACGGAGATGTGTCCAGCAATGTGAGAGTTATTGTTGCAGCAAAAGAAGTTGATGTGATTGATGGATATGCGGAGAGTTCAAAAATTGCAAAATTTGACCTAGCAATTGACTGGGGTTGGTTTTATTTTTTCACAAAAAACTTTTTCTTTGCAATAGACTATTTTTTTAAACTTACCGGAAACTTTGGAATTGCTATAATTTTAATTACAATTTGTATAAGAATATTATTTTTTCCATTAGCAAATTATTCTTTTAGATCGATGGCTAAGATGAAAGTTTTACAGCCTGAAATGACAAGACTTAAAGAATTGTACAAAGATGATAAAATGAAACTACAGCAAGAGATGATGGCATTGTATAAAAAAGAAAAAGTAAACCCAGTCTCTGGTTGTTTGCCAATTTTTATACAAATACCGTTCTTCTTTGCAATTTATAAAGTTCTTTTCGTGACTTTAGAAATGAGGCATCAGCCATTTTATGGTTGGATTGAAGATTTGTCAGAAAGAGACCCAACATCAATTTTTAATCTTTTTGGTTTAATACCCTGGGATCCTCCATCATTTTTGATTATTGGTGTTTGGCCTTGTCTTATGGGTTTGACAATGTATTTACAACAAAAATTAAATCCTACGCCACCAGATCCAATACAGCAAAAAATCTTTATGTTTTTCCCTTTATTTTTAACAATTATCTTGGCTCCATTTCCATCTGGTCTAGTTATTTATTGGACAATAAACAATGTATTAACTATGGCTCAACAAGTTGTGATCATGAAACAGACCAAAGTAAAAACTACCTAGAATTGATGGACCTTAAAAAAATTTTGCCTGAAAATGGTCCTCCAATAGATCAGGTTTCTAAATATATTGAAAAATATAAAAATGATTTGATAGTTATTAAATACGGAGGAAATGTTTTTATTGATAGAAATATTTTTAATAATTTTATCGAAGACATTGGTATTTTAAATAAGTTAGGCTTATCAATTGTGGTAATTCATGGCGGAGGACCTCGAATAAAAAGAGAGCTAGATAAATCAAATATTACTTCAACTTTTATTAGAGGTTTAAGGGTTACAGATGCAAAAGTAATAAATATTGTTGAAAAAGTATTAATTGAATTTAACGAGGATATAGTTTCATCTTTAAATGAAAAAGGTGTTAAAGCTATATCTTTAAATACAAAGCAGAACTGTGTAATTGAAGTAATTCCAGAGGCTAAGGAGCTGGGATTTGTTGGAATACCAGACAAAATCAATGTTCATATAATTAAGAAACAAATTAAAAATAATTTAATTCCAATAGTATCTCCACTTGGGCTTGGAACTAATAAACAAGCATATAATATAAATGGAGATAGTGCTGCTGGGGCTATAGCAAAATCTCTTAAGTCGCGGAGGTTGTTGCTAATGACAAATGTTGAAGGTGTATTAGATAAAAACAAAAAACTTATACAGGAAATATCTTCATCTGAAATTTTGAATATGGTTAAAAATGGAACCATAACTGAAGGTATGATACCTAAAATAAATACATGTTTAGATGCAATAAATAATGGTGTTACAGCTGTTGCTATTATTGATGGAAGAAAAAAACACTCCGTCCTATTTGAAATTTTTTCAGATAAAGGTTCGGGAACTTTGATTAGATAATTATTTAAAATGGAAGAACTTAAAACTAAAAAAAATTTATTATTAGATTTAGATGGAACAGTTTATCAAGATTTAGAAGCTGTTTTTGGACAGGTTTCTAGATTAATGACAAAATATATTTCTGAAAAATTACATATAGACTTAACTAAAGCCAAAGAATTACAAACCAATTATTTTTATAAATATAATACTAGTCTCAATGGATTGATGATACATCACGATATTCCACCTAAGGAATTTCTAAAATATGTTCATAATATAGATCTTTCCTTTATGAAGAAAGATACAGTTTTAAGAGAACAATTAGAGAATTTAGATATGAGAAAGTTAATTTTTACAAATGGAAGTACTGATCATGCAAAAAATGTGCTTAGCCATTTGGGTATTGAAGATTTATTTGAGGGAATATTTGATATCAGTGATGCAGAATATAGACCTAAACCCGAGCCGAAAGCATTTGATTTGATGGTAAAAAAATTTGGGATAGATCCAAATAGTACAATTTATGTAGAAGATATTGCTAAAAATTTATCAATAGGCAAAGAAAGAGGTTGCACAACAGTTTGGTTAATAAATGATGAACAGTGGGGTAAAATGGAGTCCGATAAGGATTACATTGATTATAAAATTGAAAATCTATCTTTATTTTTAAAAGAAATAAGGTTATTAAAAAGTAAATAAACTATGACTATTGAAAAAATTATAAATGAAGCTTGGGAAAATAAAGATCAAGTAAATCAAGATTCAGATCAATCTTTAAAAGATGCAATTAATCAGGTTATAAAAGATTTAGATAGTGGTAAATCTCGTGTTGCAGAAAAGATTAATGGTGAATGGAAAACTCATCAACATCTTAAAAAAGCAATTATGTTGAGTTTCAGGATTTATCCCATGGAAAATTTAAATGGTCCATACAGTAGTTGGTATGACAAAGCTCATCTGTTAAAAGGTAAAACTGCAGGCTGGACAAAAGAGCAACATGAAGCTGCGGGCTTTCGTATGACGCCAAATAGTCCCGTACGTCCTGGGTCTTTTATTGGAAAGAATGCTGTTCTTATGCCTTGTTATGTAAACATAGGTGCGTACGTTGGAGCTGGAACAATGATGGATACCTTCAGCCGTGCTGGGAGCTGCTGTCAGATTGGAGAAAATTGTCATATATCAGCTGGATCAGGTATTGGTGGAGTTTTAGAACCAGCTCAAGCTCTTCCAACTATAATTGAAGATAATGTTTTTGTTGGTGCAATGTCTGAGGTTGTTGAAGGTGTAATAGTTGGAGAAGGATCAGTTTTAAGTATGGGAATGTATATTGGTCAATCAACAAAAATTGTTAATAGAAAAACTGGTGAAATATCTTATGGAAAAATTCCTCCTTATTCTGTAGTTGTTCCTGGATCTTTACCTGATAAGAATAATTCAAATGCACCATCACTAAGTTGTGCAGTAATAATTAAACAAGTTGATGAAAAAACTAGATCAAAAACATCAATTAATGATCTTTTAAGAGAGTAAAAATGCAAAAAATTAATGAGCTTCAATTAGCTAAAGAGCTAATAAGATTTCCATCTATAACACCAACAGATGCTGGTGTGATGAGATTTTTAGAAAAGAAATTAAAAAGACTTGGTTTTAAGACAAAAATATTAGAATTTAGAGAAAAAAAATCTAAACCAGTTAAAAATTTATATGCAAGGTTGGGGAATAAAGCGCCTAATTTTTGCTATGCCGGACATTTAGATATTGTGCCTCCAGGTAATATTAAAGACTGGACGGTTAACCCTTTTAAACCATCTGTTAAACAAGGTCACCTAATTGGGAGAGGTGCAAATGATATGAAAGGTTCTGTTGCTGCTTTTGTTTCGGCTGTGAGTATATTTTTAAATAATAACAAAAAGTTTAAAGGATCAATTAGTTTTTTAATTACTGGAGACGAGGAAGGCGATGCAATTAATGGAACAAAAAAAGTTATAGACTATCTTAAAAAGAAGAAGGAAAAAATTAATTTTTGTTTAGTGGGTGAGCCTACTAATCCAAATAGATTAGGTGAAATGATTAAAATAGGTCGTAGGGGTAGTTTAACTGGAATACTTACAATACTTGGCATTCAAGGGCATGTTGCTTATCCACATAGAGCAAATAATCCTTCAACAACATTAATAAAAATTTTAAATGAATTAAAAAATTTTAGATTTGATAAAGGAACAAAAAATTTTCAGCCATCAAACCTAGAGGTTACAAAAATTAATATAGATAATAATGCTGATAATGTTATTCCAAGAATGGCCCAAGCCACTTTTAATATTAGATATAATGATAAACATTCATCAGATTCTTTGAAAAAAAAACTTAACAAATTATTTAGTAAAATTTGTAAAAAAAACAAATCTAAATTTAAAATAGAATATAGATTATCTGGTGAAGCTTTTTTAACAAAACCAGATGCAACAACATTTATGATTCAAAATATCGTAAAAAAAATAACAAAGATAAAACCAAAGCTTTCTACAACTGGTGGAACTTCAGATGCTAGGTTTATAAAGAATATATCTCCATGTTTAGAGTTTGGATTAGTTGGTAAAACTATGCACAAAGTTGATGAAGCAGTATCTTTAGGTGATTTAAAAAAATTAACAAAAATTTATTCTTTAATCTTAGATAATTATTTTTCGTGAAGACAGCAATAATTTCATCGGATACATCAATAAATCATCTAACAGGTGATGGTCATCCAGAACAGCCAAAAAGAGTTGTAGCTATTACTGAAAAACTTAAAAAACAAAAAAATTTAATTTGGGATAAGCCAAGTCCTTTTGATCATAATATTTTAAAAAAAGCTCATGATGAAAATTATATAAATATGGTTCAAAAAAGTTTTCCAAATGAGGGAATAAAATTTTTAGATGGAGATACAATTATCTCACCAGGAAGTAAAGATGCCACAATAGATGCTGTAGGTTCTGTAATTAAAGCAATTGATGGTGTTGAAAATAAAAGATTTAAAAATGCTTTTTGTGCAGTACGACCCCCTGGTCATCATGCAGAAAAAGATAAAGCAATGGGTTTTTGTATTTATAATAATTGTGCAGTTGCAGCTCATTATCTTATTGAAAAATTCAATTATAAAAGGGTAGCTATTTTTGATCCAGATGTTCATCATGGAAATGGTACACAAAACATTTTCTTTGATAATAAAAATGTTTTATACCTATCAACTCATCAATATCCTTTTTACCCTGGAACCGGAAGTGATAAGGAAGTAGGAAATTATGACAATATTTTTAATGTTCCTCTTCCAGCGGGAACGAATACTGAGAAGTATATGAATGCACTGGATAGGATTTTAGATAAATTAGTAAAATTTAAGCCAGAATTTCTTATTTTTAGCATGGGGTTTGATGCAAACATTGCTGATCCTCTCGCTCAGTTCGAGTTAAAGTCAGAAGATTTTTATGAAATTACAAAAAGAGCACTTAAGGCAACTAATGAATTTACAAAAGGTAAAGTTATATCAGTATTAGAGGGTGGGTATGACCTTAATGCTCTTGCTGAAAGTGCCTTTAATCATGTAAACGCCTTGACTGAAAATAATACATGAAATTATATAAAATAAAAAAATCAAATATCGACAAAAAAGGTCTTTACGCTACAAAAAATATTAAAGTCGGCACTAGAATAATTCAATATAAAGGTAAAATTATTACCAATAGAGAAGTTGAGAGAAACCCTAAATATAATAATGACAAAGACATATACTTATTTGATATAAATAAAAGATATTCGCTAGATGGTGATTTCTCATGGAATGTGGCTAAAAATATTAATCATAGTTGTGATCCAAATTGCGAAGTCGATGGTACAGGATATAAAATTTATGTAACTGCAATTAAAAATATTAAAAAGAATGAGGAACTAACATATGATTATGGATTTTCATATGATGAGGATTATAAACAGTTTCCATGCAAATGCCGCTCAAAAAATTGTTGTGGTTATATAGTTCGATCAGAAAGTCGATGGAGAATAAATAAAAAGTTTAGAAAAACCTCTAGGATTAATAAATAACCTTCTTAAGAAATAAGCCATGGGGTGGTGCTGGGGGTGCACACAATATTCTTTTTTTTGATAAAGTGACTTCTTTGAATTTTTTAAAATTCCATTTTCCCTCACCTAAATATTTAAGGCAACCAACCATTGATCTAACCTGGGTCTGAAGAAATGATCTAGATTTAAATTCAATTGAAATTTGATTTTTTTTTTTTGATATATTGACTTTTTCTAGAGTTCTGATGGGACTTTTTGCTGAACATGACGAAGATCTAAAAGTTGAAAAATCTCTTTTTCCAATTAAAAATCTTGCTCCCTTTTTAATATCATCCAAGTTAATTTTTTTTTTAATATGCCAACCTCTATCTTTATTAATTGTTGGAACACTTTCTCTATTAAAGATTATATATTGGTAAACTCTTGCTTTTGCCGAGTATCTAGAATGAAACTTTTCGTTTTTTTTTTTAATGGTTAATATAGAAATTGAACTTCTATTTAGTATAAAATTTAATCTGTTATGAAATTTTTTAACATCGAAAATTTTTTTTTTGGTATCAAAGTGAGCAGACTGTGAAATAGCATGAACGCCTGCATCTAATCTTCCTTGGCCTACTACCGATATTTTTTCTTTCAGAATTCTTTTTAATGAATTTTCAATTGTCTTCTGAACTGATTTGCCTTTTGGTTGAGATTGCCAGCCAATAAAGCTTGTTCCTACATATTCTATTAGAATATGATATCTAAAGATCATTTAGATTTGAACCTTTAATAATTCTTGATCCAAGTAAGAATTCTCCTGATTTTTGAGCTTTTTTTCCCTCTCTTTGAATTTCAACTATTTTAAGTGATTTTTCTTTACATCCTATCTCTAGATTTTCACTTAAAACAATTCCAGGTTCTCCTTTAGCATTTCCTAATTCTGCTTTTAGAATTTTATGCCTCTCACCTTTGTAAGTAAACCAAGCTCCTGGTGTTGGAAACAATCCATTGACTAAGCCTAATATTTCGTCTGCTCTATTATTCCAGTTTATCTTACCTTCGGCTTTTTGAATCTTACGAGCATAGCTTGCTTTATGATCATCTTGTTCAACAAAATTTGCTTTTCCATCTATTATGTCATCAATTTCATTGAGAATTTTTTCAGAGGACAACATTGAAAGTTTTTCAGATATGATTTCTGTGTTGTCATACTTATTAATTTCAATTTCAAATTTATTACATATTGGGCCTGCATCTAATTTATTGTTAATTTTCATTATGCTTATTCCAGTTTTTTTATCTAAGTTCATTATTGCCCTTTGAATTGGGGCTGCACCTCTCCAAGATGGTAATATTGATGCATGAATATTTATAAACCCTTTTTTTGTTAAAGTTAAAAAGTTTTCAGGTATTATTTTCCCATAAGCAACTACTATTGCAAGCTCGGCTCGAAGTTCTTCCAGGAAACTGTATTCTTTTAAATTACCTTTTAAATTTTCAGGAGTCCTTACATCGATGTTTAAAGTCTCAGCCATGTTGTGTACTGGTGATTTTTGAGTTTTCATTCCTCTGCTAGACTTCTTTGGAGGTTGTGTATAAACCACAGAAACTGGATAACCATTTTGATACAACGATTTTAGAATCGGAACGGAAAAAACTGGTGATCCCATAAAGACAATATTTTTTAACATTAAACTACAATTCTATCAGAATTTTGCTTTACCTTTGAAAGTTTTTTGATTATCAAATCTTTTTTTAATTTTGATAAGAAGTCTATTATTAGCTTTCCATCCAAATGATTTATTTCGTGTTGAATACAAGTTGATAAAAGATCATCACATTTCATATTTTTTTTTTTACCTTCAATATCAATGTATTCCACTATACATGTTTTTGGTCTTTCGATTTCAATAAAAGTATTTGGGATTGATAAACATCCTTCTTCATACTTCGATTTTTCTTTACTCAAATGTTTTATTACTGGATTTATAAAGCATAGTGGCTTTTTTTGTTCATCTTTCTGCTGTACATCCAAAACTATAACCCTTTTAGGTATTCCAACTTGAATAGCAGCCAATCCAATTCCTTTATGATGATACATAGTTTCAAACAAATCATTAATTAATTTTTTTTCTTCTTGATTAATCTTTTCAATATTTTGTGATTTTTTTCTAAGAATTTCATCGGGGACTGTAATTAGTTTTTTGACTGTCATATCTTTTAACTACTATACTTTTACAGGAATAACTTGAAGGATAATATCATTTCTAATCTTATCAATATTAAGCTTATTTAATGTACTGATTATGAAATATATAGTTTCTGTACCAAGATCTACCAAATCGTCTTCACCGATAATTTCAACCAATCTAAGTAAAATCATAGCAATTTCTCCATCATTTATCATTACTTCGATATCTGTTGGTATATTTGATTTATTTAAATCAAGCATATTTTCATATTTTTCTGGAACTTTAATTCCATCTGATATCAATGATTCAATCAAAATATTATCTTTAGTTGAAAAATAATATTTTTTATTTTTTTTTATTTTTTTAAGCATTTTATCCAAATCTTTTTCAATTTTTTCCTTGGAAATATTTCCATTAAAATAATTAATAATTTTTGATTGGTGTAAAATTTTATTGTTATACTTGATTTTCTGTTTATCTTTTCCTAATTTGGATAATTGCAGTTCGTAGAATTCTAAATTTTCAACAGAAATTTTTTCTCTATCAATAGTTTGGATCAATCTGAGAAGCTCTTTGTCAAAAGCTTTACCCAATCTATCATCGTCGAATTCTTTTTTTAGTATTTCTAGTAACTTGATTTGTGTGTCTGGATCTTTTGAGACTAAAAAAGCTTGGTATAATAATGCTCTTGCTTCATGATTTGGTAACAGTCTATAAGCATCAAAAACCGATATAATTTGATAAATATTAAACTGAAACCTTGTGTACAAATCCAATAAATCGGATTGCTTATAACTTCCATCATTAGTAGCTTTTTCAAATGATTTAATTTTCTCTCTATCCTCTAAATCGATGTCATTTACTTTTGTTAATAGATTATTAGATGACAAATACTGCCAAATAATTTTTTTAGTATTTTCATTTGGTTCAAATGAAAAATTTTTAATAGATAAATAAGATAAGTGAAAATTAAGCAAATTTTCTTGAGAAATTCTGATTTCAGAATTATTGTTATATCCCATTAAATAATTAAAACTTTTATCAAAAAAATTATCTTTAAAACCCGCCTCTTTTATTAAATCATACTGCAACTGTGCAATTTCTTTTTGATCCTTTTGTATTAAGCAATATATTTTGTACTTCAAAATATAATCATTTTCTGGAAGTGTTTTAATAATTGAGAATATTTCGCAAGCATTATCAATTTTTCCAAGTGATAAATTTTTATCCAAATAGTGCTTTATTAGTTCACTATTAAATTTTTCTTGATCATTTTTCATTATAAATTCTTTTATAAGATCCAAATTATCTTTTTTAATTAACCAGTGAATTTTGAGATTTATAAATTTATCAATACTAATGTTCTTTTCAGGAGGGAAAGCATTAGTTAAAATAATTTTTTCATAAATTTTTTGCGCATCATTAGATAGTTCAATATTTTGTATTTTTTCAATTATTTTAATAATTTTTTCCCCATCTGATAAATCCCACATGTTTAGATTTAAATCGTTTTCGGCTGGATCATAAAGCCCAATTAATTCGATTTTATTAGACTCTATTTTTTCCTCTTGCTCCACATATATAAGATTTGAATTGTTAGAGATAACATTTGAATTTGTAAAATCATTGGGTAAATTTTTATTGCTTTCTAATTTTATACTATCTTCATTTTTAATATTTTCTAAATCCCAAATATCAATTGGTTCATTTGAATTTGAACTATTGGAAATTAATACAAAAAATAAAAATGAAAATTTTTTACTTAATGACTTTAAAATTTTCATTAGGTATTAATTTTTCAATTTTTTTATTTGGTGCAGGAAAATTAATTTGATCTATCATAAATAACAAGGCTATAAAAATAAGGAAAACAAAAATTAATTTTATAAATAATTTTATATAATTATTTGATTTGCCTATACTTGTTTTTTTATAAAAATGCATATAACGTTTAATAATTTCAAATTAAGACAAATTTGTGTTTTTTCAACACTGAAATTATAATATGAATAAAAACCTAGTATTAATAGGAATGATGGGTTCTGGTAAATCAACGATCGGAAAAGAAATTTCCAAAAAAAGTAGCCTTAAATTTAAAGATATAGACCAATTAGTTGAGAATGATCAAAAAATGAAAATTAGAGAAATATTTGAAAAAAAAGGGGAAAATTTTTTTAGATCAGTAGAGGAAAAAATAGTTTTAGAAACTATAAAATTACCCAATCAAGTTATCGCTCTCGGTGGTGGCTCATTTCTAAATAGGAAAATTAGAACCGAAGTTTTAAAGAGCAATATTTCTTTTTGGTTAAATTGGAAAAATATTTCTATTGTAGAAAGAATATTTAAAAGCAAAAAAAGACCAAAATTAGACTTTTTAACTGAGAAGGACATTCTTAAACTAATTAATTTAAGATCAAAAACTTATTTAAAAGCAGATTTTAAGATCAATTGTGATAATTTAAATAAATATCAAATTGCAAATAAAATTTTAAAAATCTATGAAAATGAAAAAAATTATAGTTAACACATCTGATGGAAAATACCCAATATATATTGGTAATGGTTTAAGTAATTACTTTGGCAATTTTCTGAGAATGAACAATTTATTCCCATCTAAAGTTTTATTAGTAATAGATGATAAACTACCGAAAAAAATGGTAAAGAAAATTAAAGAGTCATATAAAAAGAAAATTTTTTCAATATATTTACACTCTAACGAAAAAAATAAATCTCAAAAAACTGTTGATAAAATTATCAATATTTTGTTAAAAAATGATTTTAATAGAAATGATTGCCTTGTATCTATTGGTGGTGGAATTCTTGGGGACTTATCAGCCTTTGCGGCAAGTATATTTAAAAGAGGACTTTTATACATTAATATTCCTACGACGTTGTTAGCTCAAGTAGATTCATCTATAGGAGGAAAAACTGGTATTAATTCTAAGTTTGGAAAAAATCTAATTGGTTCTTTTTATCAACCTAAATTCGTCATATCAGATACTACTTTTTTAAAATCTCTACCAAAAAGAGAAATACTATGTGGATATGCAGAGATTTTCAAACATTCATTAATCTCTGATAGGAATTTTTTTTATTATTTAGATGATAATATTCAAAAAATAATAAATTTAGAAAAAAATTATATTGAAAGATCAATTTTTAAAAGCTGCATTATAAAAAGAAATATAGTAGAGAAAGATTTTAAAGAAAACGGTCTCAGGAAAATATTAAATTTTGGCCATACTTTTGGTCATGCTTATGAGGCTGCCTTAGAATATTCCTCAAATCTTAATCATGGTGAAGCAGTAATATTAGGTTTATCAAGTGCTGCTAAATTTAGTCAAGATATCAAGATATTAAGTACAAATGAGTATAACTTAATTTCACAACATATAAGAAAAGTAAGTAGAAAATTTTTTTTAAAAAATTATTTTAAAGAAAGACATATTCAAAAAATAGTTAAATTTATGAAAATAGATAAAAAAAATTCTGACGATAAAATTAACTTAATTTTAATAAAAAAAATAGGAAATGTTAATTTTAATAAAAAATTTACTATTGAAAAAATTCAAAAATTTTTTCTGAGCTATTTCAATACAATCTGAATAGAATGAATATATTTTTTTAATTCCAATTCTAAAATTGAATAAATTTTTTTAGTAGAATCAATTTTGCTCATGCTAGAAAGTTCTTTGGATTTTATAAAAATTTTTAAGTGAAATTTATTTTTTTGAAAATTTTTATGTTTTAAATGTAAGTGTGTTTTATCTTCAATGATAATTTCGTCAATATTTACTCTATTTGTTATTTTTTTTTTAATTGTGTCATTTAAGTCATTTATATTCATAATTTTTTATGTATTATTATATCATGAAAACTATATGCGATTGGAATAATTGTTTTGAAGCTGGAGAATATCGTGCTCCAATAGAAAAAGATAACTCTAAAAATTATAGGCTCCTTTGCTTAAAACATGTAAAAGAATTTAATAAAAATTGGAACTATTTTTCTGGAATGTCTGATGAGCAAGTTGTAGATTTTTTAAAGTCTGATATGACATGGCACAAAAAAACACAAAAATTTAGTTCATCTGATAATTTTTTTAAAGTGCTTTGGAACAATGTTTTAAGTGATAGTTCTACGAATAAGAATTTGAGAGATGAATTTATTGAAAAAAATAAAATAGATTTCAATCAAAATGATATAAAAGCATTTGGAATATTGGGGGTTAAAGTGGGACTAAAATGGGACAAAATTCAGGAAAAGTTTAAAAAACTTGTCAAAAAATTTCACCCTGATATTAATGCTGGAGATAAAAGCTTTGAAGAAAAACTAAAAGTAATTACTCTAGCGTACACACAACTAAAAAATACTTATAGGCATAAAATTGGAAAATAATTTAAATATTAAACCAGATATTAAAATATCGGTAAATCAAACATTTGGTATTGATAGCGACATGGAAATCGAGGCTTTTTCTAAAAAAAATGATTATGTGCCTGAGATAGATAGAAATTATATATTCGATAAAGATACAACTTTAGCAATTTTATCAGGATTTGCTTTTAACAAACGTGTTTTGATTCAAGGTTATCATGGAACTGGTAAGTCAACTCATATAGAGCAGATAGCAGCAAGATTAAATTGGCCATGTGTAAGAATAAACTTAGACAGTCATGTAAGCAGGATTGATCTAATCGGAAAAGATGCGATTACTATAAAGGATGGGAAACAAATTACAGAATTTAAAGAAGGTATATTGCCATGGGCTATTCAAAATTCAATCGCTTTAGTTTTTGACGAATATGATGCCGGTAGACCTGATGTGATGTTTGTCATTCAGAGAGTATTGGAGGCAGATGGAAATTTCACTTTACTAGATAAAAATAAAGTAATTAAACAAAACAAATATTTCAGACTTTTTGCTACAACTAATACGGTCGGTTTGGGTGACACAACTGGTCTCTACCATGGTACTCAGCAAATTAACCAGGGTCAAATGGACAGATGGAATATTGTAAGTACATTAAATTATTTGAGTTTAGAAAAGGAAATGGAAATAGTTTTAGCTAAAAATAAAAATTTAAATAATAATAAAGGAAAAGAGAAAGTTTCAAATATGATAAAAGTAGCATCACTTACAAGAAAAGGTTTTATTGCTGGAGATATATCTACTGTTATGAGTCCTAGAACAGTTCTTCATTGGGTTGAAAATTCAGATATTTTCAAAGATGTTGGATATGCATTTAGAGTAACTTTTCTAAATAAATGTGATGAGGTCGAAAAAAATATAATATCTGAATACTATCAAAGATGCTTTGGAGAAGAATTACCTGAATCTATGATCAAAATTCAGGGTTGATGAGCAAAGAGAACAATATAAAAGAAAAATTTAAAATTGCTTTGATGTCAACAGAAAAAGCTATTTCTGATGACTACATAAAAAAATTGAAAAAAGAAAAAATTTCAAAAAACAAAGATTATTTTGAAATTGACTCTCTCAACTCAATCGAAGAATTTGTTAAATATAGAGCTGAAAGCGACTCCAGGGCATTATTAAAAAAATTTTGTGATGAGAGTATTTTAAAATCTAATTATCCAAAAAATACCTCATGTAAATCTTTATATGAATTTTCAGAAAGAATTC
>CACHJZ010000007.1 GCA_902580275.1 uncultured Pelagibacteraceae bacterium
ATAACAACTATAAGTAGAATGACGAAATATTCCATAAATTTAGATAGGTTAATTTTGCATCATTACACTTTTTAATGCAAACAAATTAAGAAAAATTAGCTAACGATTTGGTGAAATATTATTAAAAAATATTTTTGCTGTTTCTTCCCATGTGAATTTTTTTGCAAATTCAAGACAATCATTTCGATCAACTTTTAAAGCTTTATAAGCTGAAACTTTAAGATCATTATCTAGACAATCTATTTTGGAGCCTTCAAAAATATCTTTAGGACCTGGAACGGGATACGCAGCAACAGGCGTACCGCAATTTAAAGCCTCAGTAACTACAATTCCAAATGTATCTGTTTTACTTGGGAATACAAAAACATCAGAAGATGCAAAATATGATGCAAGTACACCATTTGTTTTTTCTCCTAAAAATATATCTCTAGGGAATTCTTCTTTTAATTTTTTTAAATCGGGTCCTTTTCCTATTATTATTTTTGTACCTTCTAAATCACATTCTAAAAAAGCTCTTATATTTTTCTCAACAGCAACTCTTCCAACATAAATCCAAATTGGTCTTTTGTGGGGTAAATTAATTTTTTGAGGTTTTTTAAAAGCTCCGTGATTTCCTCCTCTGGTCCAGGTAATCATTTTATTATTATCTATACCTATATCGATTAATTCTTTTCTCATAGATTCTGTTGTTACTAAAATTCTCTCAGCCTTATTATGAAAGTTTGCTAAGAATTTTTCAGCCCATTTTGCAGGTATAATTGGAAAGTATAGTTTAAGATATTTATCAAACCTTGTATGAAAACTCGTAGTAAATTTTAGATTATTTTTTAAACAATATCTTCTTGCCATAATCCCAATGGGACCTTCGGTAGCGATATGAATTGCATCAGGTTTGATTTTCTTTATTAAACTACCAACTCTTGGCCATACATTTATAGATAACCTTATTTCATTATATTTAGGCATCGGAAAGGTTAAAAATAAATTTGGAGTAATATATTCTATAGTATGACCTTGTTCTTTTAAGATATTACCTGTTTCATGCAAGGTTCTTACGACACCATTTACTTGTGGAAAATATGCATCTGTAGCAATTAAAATTTTCATTAACTATGAAGCTTTTTTTAAGTCTTCAGTTTTAATAGGTTTAATTATATCTTTAGTGTCTAAATATTGTTCTCTTATTTTATCCCAATATAATATTTCAAAACTACCATCATAATTTTCAGCTAATGCAGTACAAGATTCAACCCAGTCTCCACAATTTAAATAATTGACACCATTAAAATCTCTATCCTCAGCATGATGGATGTGACCACAAATTATTCCATCAAACTTTTTTCTTTTTGCATAATCTGAAACTGTTTTTTCATATTCACCAATATATTTGACTGCGTTTTTGACTTTATACTTTAAAAATTTTGCAAGGGACCAATATTCTTTTCCTCTCAACCTTCTAAAAAAGTTAATTATTACATTAAATTGTAACAATAAATTATATGCTATTGATCCAATTTTAGATAACCATTTAGCATGTTTCATTACTCCATCCCAAGCATCACCATGGACAACAACATATTTTTTTCCATTATTTGTTTCATGAATTACTCTATTTAACATATGAATATCACCAAAATGCATTGGAATAAATTTCCTTAACATCTCGTCATGATTACCCATTATGTAGAACACTTTAGTCCCATGTCTTGCTTTTCTTAAAATTTTTTGGATTACATCATTATGTTCTTGAGGCCAAAAAAAACTTTTTTGCATTGCCCAGATATCAATAATGTCTCCTACAAGATAAAGATTTTCAGATCTTGAATTTTTAAAAAACTCTAAAATTTTATTCGCCTGACAACCTTTGGTACCTAAATGCAAATCAGAAATAAATATACTCTTATATTTTAATATATTAGGCATTTAAAAATCTTTTTTTTAACACAACTGTAACACGAATCATGTAATTCTTATCTCATTCAAATGTTACAAATTTGTTAAAAATTATTTAAGAAATAATTATGTTATATTGTTTAATTTATAATCTAAACTCTTCTTCAGGAAGAAAATCACAATTCATAAATAGAGTTTTATCTAAGTTAAAAGAAAATAATTCTGTAGACTACTTTGAGACAAAAACAACAAATCAAGCTAAAGAAATTTTTAGAAATTTTAATCAAAAAAAATACGATCGACTAATAATAGCTGGTGGCGATGGATCGGTATCTTTTGCAATTAATGAACTAATTAAAAATGATTTTAACTTTAAACACGATTTTGCCATAGGTTATATACCCGCTGGTACAGCAAATTTACTTCAAGCTGAATTATCAATGAATAAAAAAGTTGATGATATAGTTAATGTATTGATTTCAAACAATTATAAAACCTCTAATCTTGTAAAAATTAACGAAAGTTATTTCTTTTTAATGGCTGGTATAGGATGGGATGCAAAAATTGTTCATTCAATTAATTCAAAAATTAAAAAGATTCTTGGTAAAATTATATTCGGCATCAAGGGTTTTCAGTATTTCTTATTTATGAATAATAAAAAATTAAATGTTACTTTTGATGGACAATTTTATCAAGCAGACTGGATATTATCCTCAAATACCAAATATTACGCTGGCCATCATAAAATAAATAAAACAAATATTTTTGAAGATAAATTAGTTACTTATATATTTAAGGATTTGACTAGAATCAATTTATTATATTCCATATTTTTAATAATCCTTAATGGCGACTTAAGTAAAAACAAAAATGTTATTACTACTTATTCTCAAAATATCACTATTGAAGGAAATGATTTAATACCTGTTCAAATTGACGGGGATAATTTTGGTTCATATAAAAAAATTCATTTAAATCAGTCAAATAAAAAAATGAATTTTCTTGTAAAATAATTATTTTATTCTACCATAAATATCTTGGTATCTCACAATATCGGTTTCCTTTAATATTGAACCAAGTTGCGCTTCAATAATTTTAACAGGCTTTTTAAAAGGATTTTCAATTCTATGAATGGCCCCTAGTGGAATGAATGTAGCTTCATTTACTTTTTTATAAAATACCTTTTTATTTAATGTTATTTTAGGTTTTCCTTGAGTAACTAGCCAGTGTTCTGATCTATGAAAATGCTTTTGAAGACTTAAGATACCTTTAGATTTAACATACAATTCCTTTATTAAAAAATTTTTACCATTATATAAATTTGTATAACTACCCCATGGTCTATAAAAAACATTTTTCTTTTTAAAATATTTAGATTTGTTTTTTCCATACATTTTACAGATTTCTTTCCAGCTACCTAAATCAGACCATGGAATATCCAATTTAATCGCATTTATATTTTTTGTTTTTTCTAAAATTGCATAATCAAAAGATTTTTCAATTGACTTAATGAATGATGATTTATTTAGATAATATATGTTATTTCGATATTTTGACTTATGAACTGATGCTAAACAATTTTTGTAAGTTTTTGGTTGAAACTTTTTAAAATTATTAATGATTGAGTCTTTTCTTAAAAAAAACATGCCAGAATTCCAGTATCCCTTTTTTTTAATAACTTGCTTTGCTTTTGTAGGCTTTGGTTTTTCAATAAATCTTGTAACTTTATTGATATTTCTTTTATCTTTTTTGGTTAAAAAATATCCGTATTCGCTAGATGGGTTAGTTGGTTTAATACCAAAAATAAATACATTTTTATTATCAAGATTAGATTTATTTTTGTTTATTTCTTTATTTAATTTATTTGGATTTTCAATTAAGTGATCTGCAGTAAAATACATTAAAGGCTGACTATTTGGGATGTCTTTTATTAGTGCCGAAGTTAATATAGCTGGGGCTGTATTTTTTTTTGCCGGTTCTAAAACAATCTTAAATTTTTTTATTTTACTTTTTTTTAAAGCCTTTTTAACTTCTTTAATATACTTAGCATTTGTGCTGATGATGGGATAATCGTAGATATTTTTTTTAATTCTCTCAAAGGTTTTGTTAATTAGTGTCCAACCGCCAAAATCGATAAATTGTTTTGCTTGATGTTTTGATCCTTTGGGCCAGAGCCTAGTACCAGCTCCACCACATAAAATTACAGGTCTTATTTTCATTAAATATCTGCGTATGTCCTGACTTCTTCTTTTGCACCTGGATGTGTAGGCGCCCCGAGATATGCTGGTCCAACAGTTTGTGCGTACTTCCAAAGTGTTCCATTACCAAAATTAATTTTCTTTGGTTTCCATTTTTTTCGTCTTTTTGCTAATTCTTTTTTAGACAAACGAACATTTATTGTTCCTTTCTTAGCATCAAGATCAATAATATCTCCATTTCTTAATAGAGCTATTGGTCCTCCAACTGATGCTTCTGGCCCAACATGTCCAATGCAAAATCCTCTTGTTGCTCCTGAAAATCTTCCATCTGTAATTAGTGCAACTTTTTCACCCTTCCCTTGACCATATATTGCTCCTGTTGTTTGAAGCATTTCTCTCATACCTGGACCACCTTTAGGACCTTCGTATCTAATTATAATGATATCACCATCTTTATACTTTTTATTTTTAACAGCTTTATAAGCTGCTTCTTCTGTATCAAAACATCTTGCCTTACCAGTAAATTGTAATCTTTTTAAACCAGCTACTTTAACAATAGCTCCATCAGGTGCTAAATTTCCTTTTAATCCAACTACGCCGCCATCTGGAGATAATGGTTGATTATATGTCCTCATAACTTTTTGATTTTTGTTAAATTTAACGTTTTTTAAATTTTGTCTCATAGTTTTACCTGTAACAGTCATGCAATCACCATGAATGTATCCGCCATCTAAAAGTGTTTTTAATAACATTGGAACACCACCTGCTTTCCACATATCTTTTGCTACATACTTTCCACCTGGTTTAAGATCAGCCAGATAAGGTGTTTTTTTAAATATTCTTGCAACATCCATTAAATCAAATTTAATTCCAGCTTCATTTGCAAGTGCTGGTAAATGTAATGCAGCATTAGTAGATCCACCTGTTGCAGCAACAATAGTGGCTGCATTTTCTAAAGATTTTTTTGTAACAATGTCTCTAGGTCTAATTTTTTTTTCTAATAAACTCATTACTGCTTTTCCACTTTTTAAAGCGTAAGAGTCTCTTTGAGTATATGGTGCTGGAGTTCCTGCTGAATAAGGTAAAGCTAAACCAATTGCTTCTGAAACACATGCCATAGTATTTGCTGTAAATTGACCCCCGCAAGCACCTGCACTTGGACAAGCTTTAAGTTCTAATTTTCTTAATGCATTTGCAGACATTTTTCCTGAGGAGTATTTTCCAACACCTTCAAAAACATCAACTACAGTTACATCTTTACCATTAAATCTTCCTGGCAATATAGATCCACCATAAATAAATACACTTGGTACATTCAAACGAACCATGGCCATCATCAAACCAGGTAATGATTTATCACAACCAGCTACACCGACTAGTGCATCATAACAATGTCCTCTAACGGTTAATTCAGTTGAATCTGCAATTACATCTCTAGATATCAATGAAGACTTCATACCCTCGTGGCCCATTGCTATACCGTCTGTTACGGTGATAGTACAAAATTCTCTTGGTGTTCCACCCGCTTGATGAACACCTTTTTTAACAGACTGAGCTTGTCTCATTAAAGCAATGTTACAAGGAGCTGCCTCGTTCCATGTTGAAACAACACCAACAAAAGGTTTGGCAACATCTTTTTCTGTTAAATCCATTGCATAATAAAATGATCTTTGTGGTGCTTTGTCAGGACCTACAGATGTATGACGACTAGGTAATTTTTTTTTATTAAATTTTGGCATTAAAGATTTTTTATAGTTAATGATAGTTTTTTAACATCATTTTGTAAATTATTATAATTACTTTTTTCTTGATGAACAATATGTTTCGGTGCTCGTTTGACAAAATCTTTGTTACTTAATCTAGAACTTATTTTATCAATTTCTCCCTGATATTTTGCCTGTTTAGCAATAAGATTTTGCTTTATTAAATTTAAGTCGATATTTTCTTCAAAATAAAGTTTAAATACATTCCCTTTAATTATCATAGAAGCTGAGGGGTGGCTCTTATCTTTTTCAAGAAAATTTGAAATACGTCCAAGTTTTTTTACAACTGTACTGTTTTTATTTAAAAAAGTTTTGTTTGTTTTGTCTATTTTGGCAAATGAAATATCAATAAAAGATCCAGGACTAATACCTAATTCATTTTTAAAGGATCTAATTTCTGTAATAAAATTGATAATTTTTTCAACATCATCAAATTTTTGTTTTTTTGATTTATCAGCAATCCAATTTGAATACATAAGATAATTTTTGCTATTATTATCTAATTTGTTTTTCAGCCAAATTTCCTCTGTAATAAATGGTATAAATGGATGAAGTAAAACCAATATTTCTTTAAATACGAAACTAGCCATTTCTTTTGTCTCTTTGATGTCTGTTTTTTTCTCTGAACTGAAGATGGTTTTGCTTAACTCCAAATACCAATCACAATATGAATGCCATACAAATTGATATAAATTACGAGAAGCTTCATCAAATCTATAATCTTTTATATTTTTTTCGATTAATTGCTTTGTTTTGATCAATTCACTATAAATCCATCTATTTATGTTTAGTTTTGCTTTTGGTGATTTTTTAACATTTTTAAGTTCACATTTGTTGTGAATTAAAAAGTTATTTACATTCCAAAGTTTATTTAAAAAATTTCTATTACCTTTAACTCTATCTTCAGACAATTTAACGTCTCTACCCGGTGAAGCCATTGATAAAAGAGTAAAACGTAAAGCATCTGCACTGTATTTTTCTATAAGTTCCAAGGGATCAATAACATTACCTTTTGACTTAGACATTTTTTGCCCTTTTTCATCTCTAACAAGAGCATGAACATATATATCCTTAAAAGGTTCCTTATTAAGAAATTCCATTCCAAACATAATCATTCTAGCAACCCAAAAGAAAATAATATCAAACCCCGTAACCAATACAGATGTTGGATAAAATTTTTTTAGATAATCATTTTTTTTTGGCCATCCAAGTGTAGCAAAAGCCCAAAGTCCAGATGAAAACCATGTATCAAGTACGTCAGGATCTCTTTTTAATTCAACATTTTTTTTATACTTTTTTTTTGCTATTTTTATTGCTTCATCTTCGTTAGACGCAACTATAATTTCATTATCTGGTGTGTACCAAGCTGGGATTTGATGTCCCCACCACAGTTGACGTGAAATACACCATGGTTCAATATTATTCATCCATTGAAAATATGTCTTAGACCAGTTAGTTGGAAAAAAATTTGTTTTTTTATTTTTGACAACTTTTTTTGCTTTTACTGATAATTTTTTAGCATCTGCAAACCATTGATCAGTAAGATAGGGTTCAATTATAGAATTTGATCTATCACCATAAGGAACTTTATTTTTTATATTTTCTTCTTTAACGAATAAGTCTCCTAAATCACTTAGAATTTTTTTTCTTGCTTCAAATCTATCTAAACCTTGATAATCAATTGGTGCATTGTTATTGATTTTTCCTTCATCAGTAAAAATATTTATAACTTCTAACTTATTTCTTTTTCCTACATCATAATCGTTAAAATCATGTGCTGGAGTAATTTTAACTGCACCAGTGCCTTGTTCTGGGTCAGCATACTCGTCAGCTATTATTTTTACTTTCCTTTTTGATATTGGTAAAATTACATTCATACCTAAATATTTCTTAAATCGCTTATCTTTGGGATGGACTGCTACCGCAGTATCTCCCAACATTGTCTCTGGCCTTGTTGTGGCAATAGTTATAAAATCTGTAGTATTTTCAATTTGATATTTAATATAATATAACTTCGAATTTACTTCTCTTTGATCGACCTCTAAGTCCGATATTGCAGTTTTTAATACAGTATCCCAATTTACAAGTTTTCTTGCTTTATAAATTAATCCATTATTATACATCTCCACAAAAACTTTAATCACAGATTTAGATAGATTTTCGTCCATGGTAAAAGCATTTCTAGACCAATCACAAGAACATCCTAATTTTTTTAATTGGTTAATTATAATGTCACCATACTCATTTTTCCATTCCCATACTTTTTTAACAAATTCTTCTCTTCCGAGATCTTGCTTATTAATATTTTCTTTTTGAAGTTTTTTTTCTACAAGCGCTTGTGTAGCTATCCCTGCATGATCGGTTCCAGGTTGCCATAAAGTCTCAAAATTATTCATTCTATGAAATCTGGTCAACATATCCTGAATTGTGTTATTTAAAGCATGCCCCATATGCAGACTTCCAGTCACATTTGGGGGTGGTATTACAATTGAAAATTTTTTTTTGTTTTTTTTCGGTTTAAATAAACCTTTCTTTTCCCAATAGGTGTAAATTCTGTTTTCTACCTGTGTATGAATATATTTATCAGAGCTCATATAACGATTTATAGTTTATAATTTAATAAACGTAATTAACAATAATCAAATTAACATTGAATTTGATGGACTATTTAATATAAGCAATTAATAATAAATTTTATTTAGTACAAAATGGTAACGTGGCGGAATGGTTACGCAGAGGATTGCAAATCCTTGTATCCCGGTTCGATTCCGGGCGTTACCTCCAAAAAAAGAGTTGTTTTAACTTAAAAAAAAAGTAAATTTTGATTTTTATATTCCTCGGTAGCTCAGTTGGTAGAGCAGTTGACTGTTAATCAATTGGTCGCAGGTTCGAGTCCTGCCCGAGGAGCCAAAAATTAACCTGTTTTTGAAACTCCAACCTGTGCAACTTGCAAGTTCTTACTAAACTTGAGTTTTTGATCTTGGGTTAATTCAGAATAAAGTTTTAAAAGAAAGTTATAGTTAACATTCATATGATTTTCTTTAATCTTTTCTGCGTTAATAGCATATTCTGAAAAATCCTCGAAAAAATAGTTTATTGGAACTTTAAGATAATTTGATAATTGAAGTAATCTTATTGAACTTACTCCGTTTGTTCCCTTTTCGTATTTTTGTATTTGTTGAAATGTAACGTTGATTGCTTTTGCTACTTTAGTTTGAGTTAAGCCAAGTGCTAATCTTCTTAGCTTAAGCTTATTGCCTAAGTGTTTATTAAAATTTTCTTCCATTAAGACCCCTCTTAAAAAGAAAGATTGAACTCTATCCTGAAGGTTTATGCAAGCCCTAAAATTTTTTTTTTTTAGCGTATTTATTGGCTTGACATAAGGTTAAAAAGCCTAAATCGCTTTTACAAAATAAAGTAAACTAATTTAGACTAATTATAAAATTTGGCTTAAAAATAGCTTAGTTCTGTCACTTTTTGGATTTGCAAAAAATTCTTTGGTCTCAGCTTTTTCTACAATCATACCTTCATCCATAAATATTACTTCATCAGCTACTTCTTTTGCAAAACCCATTTCATGTGTAACAACTATCATAGTCATTCCACCTTTTGCAAGATTTACCATTGCATCTAACACTTCTTTAATCATTTCTGGGTCTAATGCAGATGTAGGTTCATCAAAAAGCATTATTTTGGGTTGCATACATAAGGCACGTGCAATGGCAGACCTTTGTTGTTGACCACCAGATAATTGACCCGGAAACTTATTTGCTTGATCGGCAATTTGAACTTGTTCTAATTGCTTCATTGCTAATTCTTGAGCTTCTTTTTTTGGCATTTTTTTTACCCAAATAGGTGCAAGGGTACAGTTATCTAAAATGGATAAATGCGGAAACAAATTAAATTGTTGAAATACCATACCAACTTCAGCTCTCACTTGTTCAATATTTTTTGTATTTTCAGAAAGTTCAGTACCATCAACAACTATAGTTCCTTTTTGATGCTCTTCTAATCTATTTATACATCTAATTAAAGTTGACTTACCAGATCCGGAAGGACCACAAACAACAATTTTTTGTTTAGCTGAAACATCAAGATTTATGTCTTTTAAAACCTGAAAATCTCCAAACCATTTATTTACATTTTCAATTTTAATTATTGGTTCAGACATTTTATCTTTCCGTTTTATATTTTGCTTCTAAGTTATAACTATATTTGCTCATAGCATAGCAAATTATCCAGAAAATTATAGCAGCAAATATATATCCTTCCATTGCAAATCCTAACCATTTTGGATTTGTTTTTGCTAAAGCTAACATTCCAGCCAATTCTGCTAATCCAACTACAAAAATCAAAGGTGTATCTTTAACAAGTGCTAAGAATGTATTACAAATTCCTGGTATTACTAATTTTAAAGCTTGAGGTAAAATTACGAATATGTGCATCTTCCAATATCCCATACCCAAGGATTTTGCAGCATCATACTGACCTCTTGGTAGTGCTTGCAGACCTCCTCTTATAACCTCAGCACAATAAGCTCCTTCAAAAAGTGTAATAGCTATAATCACTCTTACAAGTTTATCCATGAAGAAATCTTCTGGTAAAAACATAGGAAACATTACAGATGACATAAATAATACTGTAATAAGGGGAACGCCTCTCCAAAACTCAATATAACCAATTGATATATATCTTATCATTGGAAGACTTGATCGCCTACCTAAGGCTAAAACCATACCTAAAGGGAAACAGAAAATTAAACAGAAAAAAGAAACAATAAATGTTAAAGATAAACCTCCCCACGCACCTGTTTCGACCCAAACTAAACCGAATGCACCACCAGAGATTAGATAATATATAACTAAAAATGCAATTATTGGATAAATAATTACATAATATAGGGCTAAATATTTTTTTAAATTATCTCTTAAGAAAAAGCCAAAAAATCCTAAAGCAATAACAAGAATGAATGCTAGATTTATCCTCCAATGTAAATCATTTGGGTACATACCATACATAAAACGTCTGAACCAAACTTTAACATAAGTCCAACAAGCGCCAGTCCCCGTACAGGCTTCTTTAGTATCTCCAGAAATATTTGCATCAAATATCATCCAGCTTAAAGATGGAGGAGTTGCTTTAATAATCGCAAAAATAATAAGAAGTGTTAATATTGCATTAAAATTATTAGTATTAATATTTTTATTAACAATATCTAAACTTTTAATTCCAGAATATTCGGTTCTAATGAAATTCAATCCTACAAAACCAAGAATTAAAGGAAGAAAGATACTTAATATTCCAGGTAAAAAAGATGTAACATTTATTTTTAAAAATGCATTTATTGCTACGTCTAATATACTTATAGAAAATAAGAAAAGACCTAAATATAGAAAATAATAAAAATTTTGCTTATTTGATTTTAAAAAATTTAAACTATTCATTATTTTTCCTTAATTTCTATTTTTTTGTTATACCAATTCATTATTGCTGCAATTGCTAAGCTTATAGATAAATAAGTAAGCATTGTTATAGATACTATTTCAATTGCCTTTCCAGTCTGCATTAATGCTGTACCAGCAAAAACCAATACCAAATCAGGATATGCTATTGCTGCTGCTAAGGATGAATTTTTTGTTAAATTAAGATATTGATTAGTAGTTGGTGGAATTATAATTCTTAAAGCTTGTGGCATAACTACTAATTTTAATATTTGATTAGGTGTTAAACCTACGGATGCAGCAGCTTCTTTTTGACCTTTTCCAATACCTTGGATACCAGCTCTAACACACTCAGCAACAAATGTAGATGTGTATAATGATAAAGCTAAAACTAAAGCAATTAGCTCCGGTGGTAAACCAATACCTCCATCAAACACGTAAGAAGTTTTTGATAATTGTTTTAAGACAGGAATTCCAAAATCTAACGATACACCTCCTATAAAAAACGTTAAAGCGGGAAGTACGAATATTAATCCCAAGGAAATAAAAAAAACTGGGATTTGTTTTCCCTCATTCTCCTGAAGTTTTTTTGCATAAGTTGAAATTATAATAATAGAAATTATAACTGCTAAAATCGAATATAAGAAAATGTCTAAATTTGTCCAAATAAAAGACGGGATATAATATCCCTTTATAGTCATGTAAGTAACGCCAAACCATGGTCCGGCTTTTTCCGGAACAGGAAGTGCTCTTAATGCTGCGTAATACCAAAAGAAGATTTGAAGTAATAATGGAATATTTCTAAAAAATTCAACATACCAAGCTGCAGAATTTCTAATTAGATAATTTGAAGATAATCTTGCTACTCCAAATATTACACCCAAAATTGTACAAAAAATTATGCTTATAAAAGATACTAGTAATGTATTAAGTAATCCGACAAGATACGCTCTTGCATATGAATGTGAGCCGCTATACTCAATAAGAGAAAACTGAACATCAAAAGAAGATTCTTGTGTTAAAAAACCAAAACCAAAATCTATACCCCTATTATCCATATTGATTTGAGCATTAAAAGTAAAAAAACCAAATATGCCTAAAACAAAAAGAACAGTTATGATTTGTGGTAGAATTTTTTTGATTTTGTTGTTCATTTGACCGCGAATATAAAAAAAAGGGCTAGAAAAATCTAGCCCTTTTTAAAGTATTTAAATCAAGAATTATCTTGCTGGTGGTACGTATAAAATTCCACCTTTAGTCCAAAGTTGATTTGGACCTCTGTCAGGTAAGATACCTGGGTCAGCTATATTTCTTTTATAGCTTTCGCCGTAGTTTCCTACTTGTTTAATAATTCTTAAACTCCAGTCATTATCTAGACCAAAAGCTGCTCCTAATTCACCTTCAGCACCTACAAGTCTTTTAATTGCAGGGTTGTCTGATGTTTTCATAGAATCAGCATTTGAAGAAGTAATTCCATACTCTTCAGCTTCGATCATAGTATTTAATGACCAACGAACAATGTCTTCCCAAACAGCATCACCTTGTCTTACAACTGGTCCTAAAGGCTCTTTAGAAATAGTCTCAGGTAACACAATGTGTTCATCTGGGTTTTTCATTTTTGTTCTTTGAGCTGCTAATCCAGATTTATCTGTCGTATAAGTATCACATCTACCTGCATCATAAGCAGCAACAACTTCGTCAGCTTTTTCAAAAGCTACCGGCTCATACGAAATTCCTCTTGAATTAAAGAAGTCTCTCATATTTAGCTCTGTTGTAGTACCAATGTTAGTACAAGCAGAAATACCATTTTTAAATTGGTTTACTGATGTTATACCAGAATTTTTTCTTACCATGAAACCTTGTCCATCGTAGAAGTTAACTCCAACAAATGTAAGACCAATATCAGCATCTCTAGAAAGTGTCCAAGTAGTATTTCTTGATAAGATATCAATCTCACCAGAAGTGAGAGCTGTAAATCTTTCTTTAGCACTTAATGGAGTGAACTTAACTTTGTTCGCATCTCCAAGTACTGCAGCAGCAACGGCTCTACATACATCAACGTCAACACCAGTCCAATTTCCAGACGCATCAGCATTTGAAAATCCTGGAAGACCTTGAGAAACACCACATCTTACGAAACCTTTCTTTTGTGTGTTCTTAAGAGTTTTTGATTTCTTTGCCATAGCTTCTGTTGAAAATGCAAATAGCACAGCCACCATAGCCATAAAAGAAGTCAATTTTTTCATAACTTTAAACATATATTCTTCCTCTTGTTTTTAAGTTTATTTGTTAACAAATAATTCAAAATTACTTTTGAATATAATTTAGTAAAGCATGAACTAAATCTACCATCAATAATAAAATTATATTTATTTTAACGTTTTTTTAATAATTTTTATCAAAAAAAGGCCCAATTTGATAAATCGCATGCTTACATTTGTGTGATTATCGCGTTTAATTTTTTGAAATGTCTAAAATTAGTATATTTCATAGAATTTTTCTTTGCAAAAACCTTTTTTTTAAAATCATCTTCATAATTTTCTAATTCATGTAATAATGATCCTTTTTTATTTGTCTCAAATAGTATACCTGCATCACCATTCATAAGAAACTCCTTTGGTCCATTGGAGCAATTTGACGACACTATGGATAAATTACATGTAGCTGCCTCTATTATAACAAAACCTGGATCTTCCCATAAAGAGGATAAAATAAATAACGATGCATTTTTCATATACGCGTAAACGTTATTAGAAAATCCAATTAAGAAAATTCTATTATTTAAGTTATTTTTATTTATTAAATTTTGTAACTCGTCTCTTTTTTCACCTTCACCAACTATATATAAATCAAAGTTGTGGTTCTTTTTAAAAAATTTTGAGGTTTCATTTATTAAATATTTAAAATTTTTTTGTTTGGTTAACCTTCCAACACTTAAAAAAAACTTCCTATCAGTTTTTTTTTCAATTTTTTGATTTTTTAGTTTTGAAATTTTATTAATATTGATTATTGCATCAGGAAGAAAAAGAATTTTTTCGTTATCTAGAAATTGTTTATTTTTTAAATTAATTACTAATTCATTCGAAGGACATGTGATTTTGAAAATTTTTTTTGTAGTAATTTTCCAAAAAAATTTTCTAACAGGATTTAATTTTGGGAAGCCTGAGATTCTAAGTATTAATTTTGTTTTTGATCTAAAAAAATAATTTATTAAAAGTGGTAATGATGTAATTAAATGTATTATTAAATAGTCAGGTTTATATTTTAACAAAAGTTTTATTAATGGAATAAAAGATATGATAAATATTAAAATATATGAAAATCTACTCTGTATGTAGCCTTTTTTTGGTAGAAGAGAAAAATAGCTAAAATTGAGTTTTATCAAATTTAAATTATTTGCTTTAATCTCATTCTCATAACTATCCCATTCACCACAAACATTAATTAAACTTACATCAACACTATCTTTGCTAAATTTCATTAAAGCAGTTGCAGAATTTAAAGTTGATTTTACGGTTCCAACGTTAGATAAAAATGGCGACCAATATAATATTTTTTTTTTCATTAAAAATATGGCGCGCCCTGAAGGATTCGAACCTCCGACCCACGGTTTAGAAAACCGTTGCTCTATCCAGCTGAGCTAAGGGCGCAAATATAATGTAGTTATATAAGTAAACTAATTTTTAAAAAAGAATTTTTTAAATAAAATTAAAAATGATAGTAATTCAACTCTACCGATAATCATAAAAATTATTATAAGATATTTTGTTAAACCGCTCATTTGGTCAAAATATATACCTGATAATTCAGTCATATGAGAATTTACAGTATTCATTAATGTTAGTATCGAAAGTTTAAAAGAATTTTCAAAAGACAAGCCTGATACGGATATGAAAGAGGACAAAATTATTAATGATACTATAAATATTAAAATAGATAGGAAGTATTTATAAAAATCAGATTTTTCCATGATTTTTTCTGAAAATAATAATTTATTAATATACACATTTTTAGGTTTTGCATTAGATATAATTTCGTTAATAGAAAACTTAAATAGTGAAACTAATTTTAAAAATCTTAAACCTGAACTCGTTGAAAAAAATGACCCTCCAATTATTATTAATATTAAAAATAAAAACGATAGATAATCTGGTGATGATCTTAAAGATACACCAATATTTGATACACTACTAGTAATGGATAATAAAATTATCGAAAAATTAATATCTTTGTTCACAAATAAAAAAAAACAAAAAATGATAACCATAAGATACGCAATAAGATAAATATCCTCTTGGATAAATTTTATACCTTTCTTTTTGTATATTAATAAATTGTATAAAAAAAATAGACTTAAAAAAGATACTAACATTAGTAATGAAAAAATAATTATTTTTGTTTGACTGTTAAGAATTATTTCCAAATTATTTACTGGTAAAAAACCACCTGATGAAATTAGAGACATTGACAAGTTTAAAGAGATATATGACCGAAAATCAAATATATTAAGAATAATAAAGATAATAATAGTCAGAAATGAATAAAAAATGAATATTTTTAGAGATTGTTTAAAAATTTCTGCTGAATTAAAAGCAAGAAAATTAGTCAAAGTTTTTTTCAAATTATCATCAAAAATATCGATTAAAAGAATTATTGAAAATAAAAAATATAAACCACCCAACCATTGTGATGATGATCGCCATAATATTAAGCTTTCATCTAAATGCTTAATGTTATCAAAAATAGTAAAACCTGTTGATGTAAAACCAGATACTGATTCAAAATAGGCATTTAAAAATGTTATATTATATATGCTTAAATAGTAAGGAAGAGCTAAAAAAATAGGTAAAAGTATATATCCAAGAATGACAGAAAATATTTTAGTAAAAATGCTTACTTTAAGTAAATTTTTTTTTACAAAAAAAAAACTAAATAAAGGCAAAAAAGATATTATTAACGTATAAAAATAACTATCTACATTTAAATATAAATCAAAATAGTATGAATACAGGATATTTAAAAAACATAAAATACATATTAAGATATTAAAAAATCTAAGGTAATAAATACTAAAATTGATCATTAAATTGAGCTAATACGGAACATATTTTCAACAACGGCAATCTGATCATTTTTTGCGAGAAAAACAACTTTATCGTCTTTCTGAAAAGTGAAATTTGAACGTGGAATAATTATATCTTTTCCTCTTAAAATTGCGCCAATTCTAATTTCGTCGGGCAAGTTTGCATTTTTTAATTCTTTATTAATTAATTCAGAAGTTTCTATAATTTCTGCTTCTATAACCTCATACTCTCCATTTAAAATGCTATATGCCGTTTCTATACTACCTTTATGAACATGCTTTAATATACTTGATACCGTACTCATTCTAGGATCAATTAAATCATCAATTTTTAACGATGACTGTAGCAAAGAATAATTTGATTTATTTGTTAAGGCTATTGTTTTTTTATTTTTAGAAAATTTTTCCACCAATACACTAATCATTAAGTTATCCTCATCATCATTTGTTAAAGCCATTACAGTCTCTATTTCGTCTAAATTTGCTTCTGCTAAAACATCTTCATCTAAGGCATCACCATTTATTATTATTGAATTATTTAGCTCATTCGCAATAAATTCAGCGCGATCTTTATTTTTCTCAATAATTTTGATCCTGGCTGATTCAAAAGTTTCCTCAATATTTTTTGCAAGATTAAATCCTATGTTTCCACCTCCAATAATCAAAATTTTACTAGAAATTTTTTCATTATGTCCAAATGCAATTAGAGTCTTTGCCATTTGTGATGAATTAATAATTACATATGCTTTGTCATTTTTTTGCATTACATCACCCTTTTTTAGAATTATAAATTTTTCCTTTCTAATCACTCCTAATATATTTGCTTCTAAATCAGGAAATTTTTTTGTTAATTCGTTTAATTTAATATTTTTAATAGGACAATCATCATTTATTAGTATTTCTAATAATCTAATTTTGTTTTCTGCAAAAGGAATATTATCAAGTGCACCTGGAGCCTCTAATTTTCTTTGTAAAGATTTTGCAATTTCCAATTCAGGAGAAATAATTACGTCTATAGGAAGATTTTCTTTATTATAGAGCTTAGCAAATTTAGGCTCTAAATAATTTTGAGATCTTATTCTTGCAATTTTTTTTGGAATTTTAAATGTTGTGTATGCAATTTGACATATCAACATGTTTATCTCATCATTTCTTGTAACTGCTATAATCATATCCGCATCTTCTCCATTTGCTTTTTCGAGAATTGAAGGGTATGTAGCCTTTCCAACTATCGCATTAACATCTAAAGAATCTTTTATCTTTTGAATATCTTCGCTAGATTGATCAACAACAGTTATAGAATGATTTTGCTCACTTAATAGTTTTGCTATAGTAAAACCAACCCTCCCTGCCCCACAAATTATTATGTTCATTAGTTAAGATCTTTGATGTTTAGGCCTTTAAGTTTTCTGTGTAAAGCAGATCTTTCCATTCCTATAAATTTAGCCATTTTTGAAATATTTCCTCCAAATTTCTTCAATTGAGAAGATAAATATTCTTTTTCAAAATTTTCTCTGGCTTCTTTCAATGGTTTTGACAGAGATTTTTCGTCAGATATTTCGCTGGGTTCACTGATTTTCAAAGACTCTTTAATAATACTAAATATTTTTTCTGGACTATCTGGTGATAAAATTGCAATTCTTTCAATTAGATTTCTTAGCTCTCTTACATTTCCAGGCCAAGAATAATCAATCAGATTATGGTTATTTGGATCAATTATAAATTTTTTTAAATTATAGTTTTCAGCAATCTTATCTGAAAAATATTTTATTAATAAAGGTATGTCTTGAATTCTTTTATTTAAGGGATCAATATTTATTTGAAATACATTTAATCTATGAAATAAATCTTCTCGAAAATTACCATTTGCTATTTCCATATTAATATCTCTTGCAGTTGAGCATATAATTCTTACGTCAACTTTTATATCGTGATTTCCATTAATTCTTTTAAATTTTTGATCTGTTAAAACTCTTAAAATTTTAGATTGAGTTTCTAAAGGTATTTCTGAAATTTCATCAATTAAAAGTATACCTCCTGATGATTTTTCTAAAGCACCATATGAAATTGAACCATCTTCTTTTTCTTCACCAAATAACTCTTGTTCGTATTTTTTTACATCTAATAATGCACCATTTAGAATGATAAAAGGTTTATTTTTTCTATTTGATATTTTATGAATTTTACGTGCTATTAATTCTTTGCCTGATCCGGTTGGACCACAAATAAAAACCCTGGACTCGGTAGTTGATACTTTTTGTATTTGTTCATTGATTTTATTTATATTGTTACTTGAACCAATTAGATCAAATGAATGAAAAAGTTTTGTCTCTAAATATTTATTTTGCTTCAATAAATTAAAGTTTTCTGATGCTCTCTTTATAAAATTCATTAATCTTTCTTTATCAAATGGTTTTTGTATAAATTCGAAAGCTCCTGATTTTAGTGATTTAACAGCCATTTCTATATTAGCATGTCCAGAGATAATGATTACTGGTATATCTTTGTTTTTTTGTTTGATATGATTAAGTAACTCAATTCCATCGTTGTCACCTTTATCTAATTTCACATCTATAATAGCTACTTCAGGCAATTTTTTATCAATTTCTTTTAATGCCTGATTGTAATTTGCGGCAACCCTAGTTTTATAACCAGCATCAGAAATAAGGTCATTTAAAATATTTCTTATATCAGGGTTATCATCAATTATTAAAATTTCTGTAGACATTTTATACGGGTAAATCTATTTTGATTGTGGCTCCAATTTTATTCTCAACAAGCTTTAAAGTTCCATTATGGTCATTAATTATTTTATTCACTATAGGAAGGCCTAAACCCGTGCCATTACTCTTTGTTGTGAAATATGGTTTAAGCAAATCATCCAAATTTTTACTACTAAATCCTAGGCCGTTATCGTTAATAATGATCTGTATATAATCATCTTTTTTTAAAATTTCTATATTAATTTTCTTTGTAAAATCAGGGTTTTTTAAAAATTTCTCTTTTAAACTTTCAATGGAGTTTTTAAAAAGATTTGTAAAGATTCTATTAAATTGCTCTGAGTCACAATTAATATTTAATGGTTCTTTGAAATACTTGAAACTTATATTTACTGATTTATCAATTTCATTCATCAGAATTATATTTTCTTTTATTAATTTCACAATATTATGTTTTTTTAAAATTGGTTTCGGCATTCTAGCGAAATCAGAAAATTCATTTATTAAATTTTCTATTTGTTTGATTTGTTTGTTAATAATTTTTAAATTTTCATTGAAATTGAATTTATCTTTCTCATTCATTAAATTTGAAAACTTTGAATTAAATCTGTCAATAATTAATTGTATGGGTGTTAGAGGATTTTTAATCTCGTGGGCTAATTTTCTAGCAACATTTTCCCATGCCTCATGTCGCTCAGTAAGAAGTAATTTATCTTGTTGAGTTTTTAAACGATCAATCATCAAGTTGAAATTTTTATTTAATGATTCAAGTTCTTTATCTGTTTTTATCTCAGGAACTTTAGTATCTAAATTTCCTCTACCTATACTCATTGATGCGTTTACTAAATTATTAATCGATCTAAAAAAACGTGAGGAAAACCTTATCGCTATTGAAACACTTAGAAATAGCATTAAAGAAACAACTATTAAATAAATTAGTATAAAGGAAATTTGTATACCTGTTCTTTTATCCTCAACTGTATAATAAAAATTGAGTGCTTCTTGAGACTCTGTCAAATATTTCGAAATATCTTCTTCTAAATATTTAACTACATAGATATAAGTTTTTTTATAATTAGGTAGCTTAAGTAATGCAGCAGATTTATTCTCAAATGCATTTATAATTTTAAGAGGCCTATCATCTTTAATTACTAATTCGAATGCTTTCTGTTCTGGTGCTATAAATTTCTTCATATCATTTAAGGTTGACATTATAATTTTTTTTTGATCAGTAATTATATGTATTTCATCTACGTTACGTAAAATTTTTTGGTTTATTAAGAATTTTTTGAAATCAAGTGGATCACTTTGATAAAAATTTCCACTTTTATTTATATCGAAAGCTATCATCACAATATCGCTCTCTATCTTATTTCTTACATCTTGAACATAATTTTTAGCTAACTCGTAAGAGTTATTGACGGCAGTTGTTATTTTTTTATCAAAATATTTCTCTAGTGCGAAAGAAAACAAAAAGAGAGAAAAAATTGATATTAGTATTGATGGTATTAAGGTGAATAGTGCAAAAAAAGTGATATATTTTTTATTTGATTTTGAGCCTTTTACATCGATTTCGTTTTTAATCGATTTTTTTATTTCAAGAAAAACAAAAACAAAAAAGAATAATAGTAATACTATGTTTACGAGTAATAAATATTGTAAATTGACCTCATTTAATTCAATAAAACTTTTATCAATGAATGTTAAAAATGTGATAAAACCAACAAATAATGTGATAAGGAAGATTAAAATAATAAAAATATTTTTTTTGATAAATTCAAGCATTGTGTAATAATTTCATTATCTTATATATATCGACATGAGCAATTGTTTTATAATACTAGCCGCAGGACAAAGCAAAAGATTTAAATCAATTAATCTAAAGCAATATACATATTACAGAAGTAAACCTGTATTTGAGCATTCATTAGATAAAATCTTAGAATGTAAACTCTTCAAATACATAATTTTAGTAACCAATAAAAAATCATTTATTAAAAAGAAATATTTATCAAAAATTAAGGTTTTAAAAGGTGGAAAAGAAAGGAGCGATTCTTCTTTAATCGCCATTAAATATGCTAAGAGGTTTAAAGTCAGAAATATCTTAATCCATGATGCAGCAAGACCAAATTTTTCACTTAAATTAGTTAAAAATGTATTATTTAGTTTGAAAAAAAATAAAGCTGTGGTGCCATACATTAATTCTACAGATGCAATTAAATACAATTTTAAAAAATCACTATTTAACTTAAGAAAAGAAAATATTTATTTAGCACAAACTCCCCAAGGTTTTAGGTTCAAAGATATATATGAATTAGCAAAAAAAAATAAAAACAAGATTCAGGATGAATCTAGCCTATTCATTAATAATAACTATAGAGTTAAATTTATTAAAGGTGAAATAGAGAATACTAAAATTACATATAAGAGAGATTTAAAATATATATCAACGTTTTATGGAATTGGTTTTGATGTCCACAGACTTGTCAAAGGAAGAAAACTTTATTTAGGTGGATTAGATATTAAATCATCATTAGGCACACTGGGACATTCTGATGGGGATCCTGTTTTACATGCCATAACAGATGCAATTCTTGGAGCCTGCAAAAAGGGTGATATTGGTCAGAAATTTTCAAATAAAAATTCTAAGTATAAAAATATAAGATCAACAATATTATTAAGTAGAGTAATTAAAGAAGTGGAAGAAAATAGTTTTTATATAAATAATCTGGATATTAACATAATAACTCAAACACCTAAAATTTCAAAATATAAACATAAAATTGTTAAATCAATTTCAGATATTTGTGGAATACCGAAAAATAAAATAAATATAAAAGGTAAGACGACAGAAAAACTGGGATTAATAGGGAAGGAAAAAGCTATTGCTTGTGAAGTAATTACTTCAATTTCAAAATATGATTTATAAATTTAATTCTTTATTCGTAACATTATTTGGTATTGGCAGAATAAGCAAAATTCCAGGAAGTATTGCATCTTTAGTAACTATTATTTTTTTATTTTTTATATTTCAAATTCTAGATTTAGCCCCTGATCTAGTTTTAATTTGTTTGATTGTAATATTTTTTGTTTCACTTTATTCCATAAATCAGTTTATTAAAAATAAAGAAAACAAAGATCCAAAAGAAATTGTAATAGATGAATTTATTGGTCAATCAATACCAATATGTTTATATGAAATAGCCCACGAGAGTTCAAAAGAAACTAACGAAGTATTAACATTTTATTTTATAATGTTTATTCTATTTAGAATTTTTGACATTACGAAACCTTACCCCGTTAGTTATTATGATAAAAATTTTAAAAATAGTTTTGGTGTAGTTATGGATGACGTTTGTGCTGGGTTATATGTTGTGGCAGTTATGGTATTATATATGGTTTTCAGCTCATGAAAAAAATTTCTAACAAAGTAGTAAAAATACTTAGGGCGAAAAAATTAAAAATTTCTTTTGCAGAGTCATGCACAGGTGGTTTATTAGCTAGTTCGATTACTTCGATTGGTGGATCTTCTAAAATTTTTACTTTAGGAATGGTTACTTACTCAAATCAATCAAAAATAAATATTTTAAAAGTTCCAAAAAAAATTATAGCTAAATATGGCGCTGTTAGCTACGAGACATGTTTGGAAATGGTAAAGAATTTGAGTAAAATTAGTCGAACAAATTTATCAATTTCTATAACAGGAATAGCTGGACCCAAAGGTGGAACTAAAGAAAAACCAGTCGGACTTGTTTATATTGGGTTAAAGAAAGGAAATAAAATTGTCGTAAAGAAATATTTATTTAAACACAAAAATCGAAATTCAATTCAAAAAGCTACAGTTATAAAAGCTTTAAACCTTATTTTAAGTATTTTTAAATAGTTCCTCAGCTCTTTTTTGAAAGGCATCTGCAATCTTATTAAGACCATATGTAAAAGACTTAGTCATTAATATATTTAAAAATTTATTTTTTAGCTCAAAATCTACATCAAAGGATACTTCAGTCATGTTACCTTTTTGATTAAAATACCACCTATTTTCTAAATATTTTAATGGACCATCAATATTAGTAACGTAAATTGTGTCTTCTTTTTTATTAAATCTCACATCGCTTTTATATGTGTCTTTAAAAATTCCCTTTCCAATAGTCAAATCTGCAATAATATATATATCCTCCCCTTTATCGTTACGCTCATAAACTTTTGAGTTAATACAATAAGGTATGAAATGGGGATACTTGTCTATATCTAAAACTAAATCAATTAAATTTTTTTTTTCAATTTGAATTAATCGTTTGACCGATGCTTGGGGCATTTGTTTTTAAACGTTGGGTTTTTAGTTTTCTAAAATCTTCATCTGCATGATAAGAGGATCTTGTTAATGGCGTTGAAGATACTAGTAAAAATCCTTTTGATTTTGCAATTTCCCCAAATTCTTTAAATTCATTAGGATGATAATATTTTTCGAGTGGATGATGTTTTGAGGAAGGTTGTAAATATTGACCAATTGTTAAAAAATCAACTTTGGCAGATATTAAATCATCCATAACTTGTACGACTTCATCCTTTTTTTCACCTAGACCAATCATTATTCCAGATTTAGTAAATATATTTTTATTTATTTCTTTAGATTTTTTTAAAAGATCTAGAGATGCAAAGTATCTAGCTCCTGGTCTAACCTTTCTATAAAGGCTAGGCACTGTTTCAATATTATGATTAAATACATCTGGATTAGCCTCAATAACTTTTTTATAGGAATCACCTTTTCTAAGAAAATCTGGAGTTAGTACCTCTACTGATGTGTTTGGGTTTAATTTTTTTGTAGCTAAAATTACCTCATAAAAATGATTTGATCCACCATCGGGTAAATCATCTCTATCAACGGATGTAATTACTACATGGTTAAGATCTAATTTTTTTACTGCATTTGATATTTTGTATGGTTCAAATGGATCGAGCGGCTGTGGTTTTCCAGTGCTAACATCACAAAAAGCACAAGCTCGAGTACAAGTGTCTCCCATTATCATAAAAGTTGCGTGCCTTTTGCTCCAACATTCAGTTATATTTGGACAATTCGCTTCCTGACAAACTGTAACTAATTTACTTTTATTAATTAAACTTTTAGTAATAAAAAATTCTTTACTATTAATTATTTTAGATTTAATCCAATGAGGTTTCCTCTTTATTGGATTAACTGGTTTATTTACTTTTTCTGGGTGTCTAATTTTCATTATCTGTAACTATATAAGTCGTTTCCCCCTTTTTACCAAGCATCAATTTGTCCCTTATAAGCATATCGATGTAATCATAATCAAGCCTCTCATTTAAAAGAGTATTTTTTAATTCAATATTTTTTATCTTTTCAAGCGTTTCTTTTTCTTGGATTTTTAGATTTTCTAAAACTTCCTTTTTTTCAAAATATGCAAATAGACCTCTTTGACCCCCAAAAAGATTTATTAAAATGTATACAAATAAAATAGTTAAAATAATAATTTTTAGATTTTCTTTGATTTTTAATAAAACACTCACAAATAATTCATCCTTGCATTAGACCCCAAATCTTCCTCAATTCTTATTAATTGATTATATTTTGAAACTCTTTCAGATCTTGACAACGAACCAGTTTTTATTTGATTTGAATTAGTACCTACCGCAAGGTCTGCAATGAAAGTATCTTCGCTGTCTCCTGATCTGTGTGAAATGACGGTCTTATATCCAATATTATTTGCAAATCTAATAACATCTAATGTTTCAGAAACTGTCCCAATTTGATTAAGTTTAATCAGAATTGAATTGGAAGACTCGTATAAAAAACCTTTTTTAAGTCTCTCCAAATTGGTTACATATAAGTCATCACCAACAATTTGTATTTTTTTTGTAGCTTTATTGAATCTACTCCATGCCAACCAATCGTTTTCAAAAAAAGGGTCTTCTATAGACTTAATTTTAAACTTTTTAATTAATTTGATATACTTATTAATTGTTTGCTCTACATTTAGGTATTTTTTTGAATGAATTGAATATTTCTTGTTTTTATATAATTCATTAGCAGCAACATCTAGGCAAATTGATATTTGCTTACCATTTTTAAAGCCAGCTTTTTCAATTGATTTTACTATTAGTCGTAATGCCTCTTCATTGCTTGATATCATTGGAGCAAATCCACCTTCGTCACCAACAGAAATTGACATTCCTCTATCTGAAATAATTTTTTTTAAACACTGTATTACTAAAAAACACATTCTCACAGCCTCTGAAAAATTTTTTGCGCCATCTGGACGGATCATAAATTCTTGTATTCTTAATTTATTATTTGCATGTGCACCCCCATTAATTATATTCATCATTGGAAAAGGTAGTTTGAAGTTTTTTTTAATTATAAAGTTTTTATAAAGTGGAATTTTTTTAATTTTTGATGAGAGTTTTTTTACAGCCATTGATACAGCTAAAATTGCATTTGCCCCAATTTTTGTTTTATGTTTAGTGCCATCTAAATTAATTAAAATTGAATCGATAAGTTCTTGATTATGAACATTTTTATTTAATAATTTTTTTGATATTTTTGAATTAATGTATTTGACAGGGCCAAAAACACTCTTTCCAAAATATTTTTTATTTTTTTTGTCTCTTTTCTCATGCGCCTCATAAGAACCTGTTGATGCACCCGATGGACAAATTGCGCTTGAACTTTTTTCATTGCTGAAAACTTCTGCTTCGATGGTTGGGTTTCCTCTACTATCAAATACCTGTCTTGCTATAACTCTGGTAATTTTACTCATTTAATTTTTACAAGCTTATCTATTTCATATAATTGATTTAATAATTGTTCTAATTTATTAATTGGTAACATATTTGGCCCATCCGAAGGTGCATTATCTGGATCTTGATGCGTTTCGATAAAAACGCCTGCAACACCAACTGCTACAGCAGCTCTAGCTAAATATTCCACAAATTCTCTTTGACCACCACTTTTATCACCCATCCCACCAGGTTGTTGAACAGAATGAGTAGCATCAAATATTACAGGATATCCAAGTTTAGACATTATTGGTAATGATCTCATATCTGATACTAGAGTATTGTAACCAAAGCTTGCTCCTCTCTCAGTAACCAAAATATTATTATTTCCAGATTCAGAAATTTTTTTTGTCACATTTGCCATATCCCATGGTGCTAAAAATTGACCTTTTTTAACATTGATTATTTTTTTTGTTTTTGCAGCAGCAATTAATAAGTCAGTTTGTCTACAAAGAAATGCTGGAATCTGCAAAATATCTACATGATTTGATACAGCCAAGCATTGCTCCTCGTTATGAATATCCGTTAAAACAGGAACTTTTAATTCTTTTTTAATTTTATCAAAAACTGGTAAAGACTTTTCTAATCCAGCACCTCTTTTACCTTTTAAACTTGTTCGATTGGCTTTATCAAACGACGTTTTGTAAATAAAACCAATACTAAATTTATCTGCTATTTCTTTTATTTTTCCAGCCATATCTAGTGCATGTTGTTCGGATTCCAATTGGCATGGACCCGCAATTAAAGTGAATGTATCTTTATTTGAGATTTTTACTCCATTACAATTAATTATTTTATTTTCCATTATTTTGATTTAGCAGCCTTAATAAAGGAAGAGAATAAAGGATGAGGGTTTAAAGGTCTAGATTTAAATTCTGGATGAAACTGAACACCGATAAACCATGGGTGATTCTTTAATTCGATTATTTCAGGTAAATTATTGTTTGGCGACATTCCAGAAAAAATCATACCATTGGACTCAAACTTACTTTGCAAATGTTTATTAACCTCATATCTATGCCTGTGTCTTTCTTTAATATTAGTTGAATTGTATATTTTTTTTACTAGGGAATTATGTCTTAATTTTGCTTCATAAAGACCTAGTCTCATAGTACCACCTAATTCTTTATTAGTACCTTTAATTATTTTCCCTTCTTTATCCCATTCATTCATCAGACCAATAACCGGAAAGCATTTTTTATCTAACTCAGATGATCCTGCATGCTTAATATTCAGTTTATTTCTGGCAAATTCAATAACAGCCATTTGCATACCAAAACATATTCCAAAGAAAGGAATTTTATTTCTTCTAGCAAAATTAATTGCTGCTATTTTCCCCTCTGTACCCCTTTTTCCAAAACCACCTGGTATTAGAATACCTGAAACATTTTTAAGTAATTTCTTAACATCTTGTTTCTTTAAATTATCAGACTCAATTCTTAGTAGATTTACTTTTACTTTATTAAAAATTCCACCATGAATTAAAGCCTCATCTAAGGATTTATAAGCATCTTTTAAATTAACATATTTTCCAATAATCGCTATATTCACTTTCTTTTTTGAATTTAGAACTGTATTAGTTATTCTTTTCCACGGTGTTAAATTTGCATTTTTTTTTGGCTTAATATTGAAATATTTTAAAACTTGTTTATTTAACTTTTCTTTATGAAAACTTATAGGTGCTTCATAAATTGTTCTTACATCAACTGTTTCAATAACGTTATCTATTGGTACATTACAAAATAAAGATATTTTTTTTCTTTGGTCTATCGGAATTGATTTTTGAGACCTGCATATTACTATATCTGGCTGAATACCTAAACTTCTAAGCTCCTTAACCGAATGTTGTGTTGGTTTGGTTTTAATTTCATCAGATGATTTTAAAAAAGGAACAAGTGTCAGATGTATAAATAGACTTCTTTTTTTTCCCACATCATTTGCAAATTGTCTTATTGCTTCGACAAAAGGTAAACTCTCAATATCCCCTACGGTTCCACCTATTTCACAAATTACAAAATCTTCATTAGTTATATCGCCTTTTATAAATTCTTTAATTCTATCAGTTACATGAGGAATTACTTGTACAGTTTTACCTAGGTACTTGCCGGTTCTTTCTTTTTTAATTATGTCGCTGTATATTTTTCCTGTAGTTATGTTGTCTGTTTTTTTTGCAGAAATATTTGAGAACCTTTCGTAATGGCCTAAATCTAAATCTGTCTCGGCACCATCGTCAGTAACAAAAACTTCACCATGTTGAAATGGGCTCATTGTACCAGGATCCACATTTAAGTAAGGATCCATTTTTCTAAGTCTTACCTTATAGCCTTGAGATTTGAGGAGATATGCAAGTGATGCTGATGATAATCCTTTTCCTAAAGATGATACCACGCCGCCAGTAACGAATATATATCGCGCCATGGAATTATGTTATAGCGAATTATTTTTGAAATGAAAATACTTAATTGTTATTTTCAGGAATTTTTGGGACTTCTTCTGAATTTTCCTCTATTTTATCAATGATAGAGGTTTCTGTTTCCAATTCCCCTCTTGATATAATTGTCAATGAAAGACTACAAATAATAAATAAAGTGGCAATTATTGCTGTCGCTTTAGTAAAAAAATCACCCGCTGTTCTAGATAACATATAGCTTTCTTGGGAAACACCAATTCCTAGTGCTCCTCCTTCAGATTTTTGCAATAAAACTATTATTACTAATAGTACGGCTAGAACTATATTTATTACTAATAGAATATTTTCCATGGGAATTAATTAAACGTTTTTTTTATTATATCAATAAGTTTATCACTATTTTGAGATGCACCGCCTATTAAAAATCCGTCCAGATTCGTTATTTTTTTTAGTATTGAAATATTCTTTGGACTTACAGATCCACCATATAAAACTTTTGGATTTTTAAATTTCATTTTATTACTTAAAAATAATTTTAAGTAGTTAGTTGTATTTTCTAAATCCTCTATTTTGGGGATAACACCAGAACCTATAGACCAAACAGGTTCGTACGCAATTAAGATATTTTTTTTATTTTTAACTTTTTTAAGACCTCTAATGATCTGACTCAATAATATTTTTTTAGTTAATCTTCTCTTTTTTTGTATTGATGTTTCACCGATACAAAAAATTACTTTTAATTTACATTTAAGAGCTGAAATTATTTTTTTGTTAATAATATTATCTTTTTCACCTTTTGCTCTTTTTTCAGAATGTCCTAATATGACGTATTCACATTTTAAAGATTTAATCATCTTCGCATTTATAGATCCAGTAGGAGGGCCATATTTTGACGTAAAGCTACAGTTTTGTGCTCCAGTCATAATACTTGTATTTTTTAATTTTTGTATAAATGGATGTATCAATGTGAAGGGAGGACAATAAATAATTTTTAAATTTTTTGTTTTTTTATTTTTTTTCTTGAAATTTATAACTTTATTCAATGAATTAACGCTATTTAAATGGCCAAACATTTTCCAATTTGCTACAAAATATCTTAATTTATTTGTCATATTTAATTATTTAATCTATAGGTTTGTCGTTTATAGTTCAATAATTTAAAAAAAACGATGTTAAATAGTATTAGAAATTTTTCAAAAACGATAACTGCAAAAATATTCTTATTTATAGTTGCAGTGCCTTTTGTCTTTTGGGGTATGGGTGATGTATTTACGAGTGGAAATACAAATTCTTTAGCAAAAGTAAATAATGAAAATATATCAACAGAGGATTTTATTGATCATATAAATGAATTAAATATTAATCAAAACTTAATAAAGGATAGATTAGAAGACAATATTTTGGAGGAAGTTCTAAGCAAATTAATATCAAATAAGTTAATTGAACTTGAAATAAAAGAAGCAAATTTAGTTATATCTGACAAAATTCTAGCAGAAAAAATAAAAACAAACTCGAATTTTTTAGATGAAAATTTAAATTTTTCTCGAACAAAATATGAAAAATTTTTACTTTCGAACAATCTTACAGCAAGTCGGTTTGAGAAAAATTTTAAAGAAAATGAATTTCAGGAAGAACTATTTAATTATTTAGGTGGAGGAATTAAATCACCTAATTTTTTAATAAATAATTCCTATGAAGACGAAACTAAAAAAATTAACATAGAATTTATTAATCTTGAAAACATTTATTCAAAAAAAGAAAATATCAATAATGATGATGTTAAAAATTATATTAATAAAAATAAAGAAAAACTTAAAAAGGATTACATAGATTTTTCTTATTCAAAAGTAACTCCAAAAGATTTGATAGGTCTAGACGAATATAATGATGAATTTTTTACAAAAATAGATGAAATCGAAAGTAAATTATTAAATAATGTAAGTTTTAAAGATACAATTCAAACATATGATTTGAAAAGTATATCAAAAAAAAACTTTATTCCACAATCTGATAAAGAAACAATTGAAACTAAAATTTATAATCTTAGAAACAATGAAAAGTCTGGTGTTATTGACGAAACCGATTTTTTTGTAATTTATGAAATTACAAAAATTGAAAATAAAATTCCAAACATAGATGATAGTAATTTTGTAAACCAAGTCAAACAATTTATATTTAATAAGAATAAATTTGAATTTAATAAAAAAATCTTAAAAAAAATTAATGATAATAATTTTTTTAATAGTGATTTTAATAAATTAGTCTCAGGCAAAAACAAAATTGAGAAAACGTTAATTAAATCAAAGAACGATGTAGAAAAATTTAGCTCAGAATCATTAGAAGTCATTTACTCTCTTCCAATTAAAAGCTTCGCATTAGTTGCTGACAATGAAAAAAATATTTATTTAGTAAAAATTCTAAATCATAAAATAGATAAAATCCTTGAAAATAATGAACTTAAAAATATTTATTATATTGAAGCAAATAATTTAATAAAAGATAAAATATTTCAAACTTATGATGTTTATTTAAATTCTAAATATACAATCAAAATAAATGAAAAAACTCTTGAAAGAGTAAAAAACTATTTTAGATAATGTTAAACAGAAGCTATAAACAATTTAAGTTTCTACATCAAAATAAAATAAATCAAATTTTATATTTAGAAAAAAAATTAAATGATAATAATCAAATATTAAATCTTATTGATAATTTTTTAAATGAAAAAAATAGTTTTATATTTGAGTCAGTTGAAAAAGGTGCAAAAGGAAGATATACAATTTTTGGGAAAAAACCTGATAAAATTTGGGAATTTAATAACGATAAATCTTTTAGAATTCAGAATAAAAAAAAAATTCCTATAAAAGGTAAACCAAAGAATATTATTGAAGATATATTAGAAAATTTTAAATTTAAAACTCCGACAAAACTTCCTCCAATTTGCTCATTAATATCTGGATATTTTTCATACGATACAATCAGATACGTAGAAAAAATCCCAAATAACTGTAAAGATGATTTAAAAATGCCCGATGTAAGACTTCTAAGGCCAACAGTTTTAATAATACACGATAATCTAAAAAAGAAAATTTTTTACATAGTTAATGTGTTCAAAGACCAAAGTATCCAAAATTATAAAGAAAAGTACGACGATATTAAAAACCAAATTAACTTTATGATTCACCAATCTAAATTAAGTTTTAACATCCCTTATAGATCCAAAAATAAGAAAAAAATAAAAGTAAATTCAAATACCACTAAATCTCAATATTTAAATATGGTAAAAAAGGCTAAAAAATTTATTGAGATTGGAGATATTTTTCAAGTTGTACTGAGTCAGAGATTTGAGGCAAAACTTACAAAAAAGCCTATAGATATTTACAAAAAACTTAGGATATCAAATCCTTCACCTTTTATGTTTTTTTTTAACTTTAATGACTTTCAAATTATAGGTGCTAGCCCCGAAATTTTAGTTAGATTACGTAAAAACATAATTACTATTAGACCAATTGCTGGGACACGCCCTAGAGGAAAAACAAAAAAACAAGATAATTTTTATAAAAAAGATCTTCTTAAAGATAAAAAAGAACTTGCTGAACATTTGATGTTGCTAGATTTAGGAAGAAATGATGTTGGTAAAGTAGCCAAAATTAATAGTGTGAAAGTAACAGAAAAATTTTTAATAGAAAAATATTCACATGTTATGCATATTGTTTCAAATGTTGAAGGAAAACATAATAAAAGTCTCTCTAGATTAAATTCAATGTTAGCTGGATTTCCAGCTGGAACGGTTTCTGGTGCTCCAAAGATTAGAGCAATGGAAATAATTGATGAGTTAGAAAAATCAAAAAGAAAAGTATATGCAGGTGGTATTGGGTATTTTTCTTCAAATGGTGATTTTGATACTTGCATAGCTTTAAGAACAGCAGTCACAAAAAATAATAAATTTTATGTTCAGGCCGGTGCGGGAATAGTTGCTGACAGTAAACCAAATAATGAATATGAAGAAACGGTTAATAAAGCAAAAGCATTAATTGGTGCATTAAAATAATGAAGATAATATTAATTGATAATTATGATAGCTTTACATTTAACTTATTTCACTATTTATCATCTTTGAAAATTAATGTTGATGTAGTTAGAAATGATAAGATTAATGCAAATCAAATACTTAAAAAAAAATATAACTCTATAGTTATTTCGCCTGGTCCTGGTAATCCAAATCAAGCTGGAAATTGTATTAACATAGTTAAATCTCTTTATAAGAAAATTCCAATTTTTGGAGTATGTTTGGGTCATCAGATAATTGGTCAAGTATTTGGATCAAGGATAATTCAAGCAAAAAAGCTTATGCATGGAAAAACTAGTGAGATATTATCAAATAGAACAGGAGTTTTAAAAAATCTACCTAGAAAATTTGAAGCTACTAGATATCATAGTTTAATAATTGACAAAAAAACATTATCGAAAGATCTTTTAATAACCGCTGAAACTAAAGATGGGCTTATAATGGGTATTAAACATAAAGAATATAATGTGCATGGTGTACAATTTCATCCAGAAAGTATTAAAACTAAATTAGGAATTAAGATTTTAAAAAATTTTGTTAATTTTAAAAAATGATGAAAAATTATATTGAAAAAATCAAAAAAAAACAGAGCTTGACATTTGAGGAAAGCAAGTCTGCTTTTGAAGTTTTAATGGAAGGCAAAGCTGAAGAAAATGAAATTTTTGATTTTTTAACCGGATTATCATCAAAGGGTGAGACATCTGAAGAAATTGCAGGTGGTGTTTCCGTATTAAGAAATAAATCTAAAAGAGTAAATGTAGAAAATTGCATAGATACTTGTGGCACAGGTGGTGATGGGAAAAATACTCTTAATATTTCAACAGCCTCAGCAATACTGCTAGCAAGTTTAAATGTAAAAGTAGCAAAACATGGAAATAAAGCAGTTTCATCTAAATGTGGATCAGGCGATGTATTGGAAGCTTTAAATATCAATATAAATCTTGAACCGAATAATGTTGAACAGCAAATAAATAAAAATAATTTTGGTTTTATGTTTGCGCCTAATTATCATAGTGCAATGAGATTTGTGGGGCCAACAAGAAAAAAAATCGGAAAAAGAACAATATTTAATATGATTGGCCCATTGAGTAGCCCTGCATTAGTAAATAGACAGGTTGTGGGAGTTTTTGATAAAAAATTATTAAATATTTTTGCAAATGCTTTACTTAATCTAAAATTAAAGTTTGCTTGGATTGTTAATAGCGAGGATGGTTTAGATGAAATCTCACCATATGCAAAAACAAATATAGTCCAACTAAAGGATGGTAAAATTTCAGAAATTGTAATAGATCCTAATGATTTAAATGTAAATGCAGATAATTTCAAAAATCTTATTGGTCAGAATTCAAAATTTAACTCTGAAAAAATTATAGAAATATTTAAAGGCAAAGATAACGATTTCTCAAAAGCAGTATGTTTAAATGCAGCTGCTGGATTAATAGTTTCAGAAAAATATGAAGATTATGAAAAAGCTTACAACGCTGCTAGAGATTTTATCAAATCAGGTTCTGTACATGATCATTTAACTAAAATACAAAATGGCTAAAAACATTCTTGAAAAAATAATTAAAAGAAAAATTGTTAATATAGAGAAATTAAAAAAAACTCTAGATCAAAATAATTTAAAAGATCTGATAGAAAAAAATACATCTTTTGTGGACTTTAAAAAAAAAATTAACCAGAATATTAAAAATAATAAAATTTCAATAATTGCTGAAATTAAAAAAGCAAGTCCTTCAGCTGGTGTTATTATTGAGGATTACAATCCTTTAGAAATAGCAAATATATATGATAAGAATAATGCAACATGTTTATCTGTCTTAACTGAAGAAGAATTTTTTTTAGGCAAATTAGATCATATTAGTCAGATTAAACAAAAAATTAAACTGCCAATTCTTTGTAAGGATTTTTTTGTTGATAAATTTCAAATCCCTCTTGCTAAAAGTTATGGAGCAGATGCTGTATTAATTATTTTAGCTGGTGTAAAAGAAAATCTGGCTGAAGAATTATATAATGAGGCCCTCAAATACAAAATGTCAATCATCGTCGAGGTTCACACAGTAGATGAGGCCAAAAAAGCATTAAAATTTAAAGATGCTCTAATAGGTATTAACAACAGAAATCTTAAAACTCTTGAAACAAACATTAATACAACTTATGATATTCATAATGTTTTGATAAATCATAAAGGACCACTTATTTCTGAAAGTGGTATTAAAAGTAAAGAAGAGCTATTAGATTTAAAAAGCAAAACTTCAATTCAAACTTTTTTAATTGGTGAATCACTCTTAAAAAATTTGGAAGATAACTCAATTTTTTCAGTTCTTTAGTCAAATAACTCTTTGTTTTCGTGGTTTTTTTACTATTGTTTAATTATAAGAACTTTTATAGAACATTGTTTGTACGATATTTGTTCTTATGCTAACTAAAAAACAAAAAAACTTATTACTTTTTATCAACAAGAAGTTGAGATCATCTGGAATTTCGCCGTCTTATGAGGAAATGAAGCAATCGTTAAATTTGAAGTCTAAATCGGGAATACATAGATTAATTAGCGCCTTAGAAGAAAGAGGCTTTATAAAAAGGCTTGCTCACAAAGCAAGAGCTTTAGAAGTTGTTAAATTGCCTGAAACTGCATCTGCAAATGATATTTATAATAGCTTTTCACCAAGTGTAATAAAAGGTGGATTAGATGAAACAGCAGACAAGACAAATGGCACAGAAATCCCAGTTTTAGGTAAAATTGCTGCTGGAACCCCAGTCGAGGCAATTCAAAATGAAGTTGCCAGAATTCCATTACCAGAAAATATAGAGAAAAAAGGCGAATATTTTGGATTGAAAGTTCAAGGAGATTCTATGATTGAGGCAGGAATTAATGATGGCGATACAGTTGTTATAAAAAAAACAGAAACAGCAGATAACGGAAAAATCGTAGTTGCTCTAATTGATGACCATGAAGCAATGCTTAAGAGAATAAGAAGAAAAGGCAAAACTATAGCTTTGGAAAGCGCAAATAGAAATTACGAGACTAAAATATTTGGTCCTGATAGAGTAAAAGTTCAGGGTGTGCTTGTATCTTTATATAGAAGTTTCTAAATAAATAGTCTAAAAATCTTAAATGTCAAAAGTAGCAACAAGATTTGCTCCATCTCCTACTGGTCCATTGCATATTGGAGGGGTCAGGACCGCCTTATTTAATTGGTTATATTCCAAAAATCAAAATGGTAAATTCTACTTAAGAGTAGAAGATACAGACAAAGAAAGATCTAAAGAAGAATATAAAGATCAAATAAAACAATCGCTTAAATGGATTGGCATAAATTATGATGGGGAAGAATATATTCAATCAGAGAAAATGGAATATCATATTAAAATTGCAAATGAGCTTCTTAAAAATGGTCATGCATATAAATGTTATTGTTCAAGCGAAGAAATTGAGGAACAGAAAAAAAGAGCAAGACAAAAAAAAGTTCCTTATATTTATGATAGAAAATGGAGAGATAAAAAAGAATCTGATGCTCCAGAGGATATCAAGCCTGTTATAAGATTTAAAAGTAAGATTGATGGGACTTCAGTATTGAAAGATTTAGTTCAAGGTGATGTTGAAATTGAAAATAATACAATTGAGGATTTTATAATTTTAAGAAACGATGGAACTCCTACATATAATTTATCAGCATCTGTAGATGATCACCAAATGAATATGACACACATTATTAGAGGTGATGACCATAAAATTAACACCTTCAAACAAATACAAATTTATCAAGCTTTGAAATGGGAGCTGCCCTCATTTGCTCACATACCATTGATACATACAATAGATGGAAAGAAACTATCAAAACGAGATCAGGCTTCTACGTTAAATGATTACTCCAAGATTGGCATTATGCCTGATGCTCTTAGAAATTATCTTTTAAGATTAGGTTGGTCTTACAAAGATAAAGAAATATTTACATTAGACGAAAGTATAAAATTATTTAATTTAGAGGGTATCGGAAAATCTCCGTCTAAACTTGATATGAGTAGAATCTTGTCGATGAACGAGCACTATATCAAGAATATTGATGAGAATGATTTGTTCATTCAATTAATTGAATATTGCAAATTATATAAAAGTGAAATTAAGCCTGATAAGAAAGAAAAGATCAGAAAATCACTAACTTTCCTGAAGAATAAAGCAAAAACTTTAGAAGATATATTTAATAATGGTCAATATATTATTAAAGATGAGGTTAATTTTAACAAGGATGATGACAAATTAATTGACGATAAAGCAAGAAAAGTAATTTCTGATTTTTATTCCCAATTTGAAAAAATAGATCAGCCTTCTCGAGAGATTTTAGAACCAATAATAAATGAGCTTATAAAATCCCATGACACAAATTTTAAGGGAGTAGGACAACCGTTAAGGATTGCTCTAACTGGATCGAAGTTTGGACCTGGTATATATGATATTATTTTATCTTTAGGGAAAGAAGAAGTTCAAAAAAGATTAAGAGCTAAGATAGCTTGAAACTACTGCTGAGGCTTCTAAAGATGATGATGTTTTAGATTTAATTTCATTTAACGTATTATTTACATCAAGGATTTGTTTTTTCATTACCTCTGGATTTTTTAAAAAATATGCCACAGATCTAAAAATTTCTTTTGAATTACATTTTTTTTGAATTAATTCTGGAATTATCTCTTTTTGGTTAATTATATTAATTATATTTGCAAATTTTGTTTTTACCAAGGATTTTACAATCAAAAAATTAATAAAATTCATTTTATAAATTATAATAGATGGAACTTTTGCATTACAGATTTCAAGAGAAACGGTTCCAGATTTAGCCACTGCAAATACTGAGATTGATAGTATTTGTGATTTTATATTTTCTTCTGATATTACTTCAATATTATTAAAGTTTGTTTTTTTAATTTCATCTCTTATTAAATCTTTGTTTTGATCAGTTGCATGAAAAACAAAATTATATTCGGTAAAATTTTCATTCATCAATTTAATAAAATCTATTAAAATTGGTAAAAGAATATTTGTTTCAGAGGTTCGGCTTCCTGCAAATAAAGATATAATTTTTTTATTATCATCCATTATATTTGATAAACTTGTTTTAACATTTTCTTTATTTTCAAGTAAAGGATGACCAACGAAAGTGTTATTTATATTTTCTTTATCAAAGTAATTTTTTTCAAAATTGAATAATAATAAAACATGGTCTAAAAACTTTTTAAAATTTTTAACTCTTCCCTCTCTCCATACCCATACTTGTGGTGCAACATAATGTATTGTTTTAATATTAGGATTTATGCTTTTTACTTTTTCAGCAACCCTAAGAGTAAAATCTGGACTATCTACACTAAATAGAATATCAGGGTTAAATTCAATTATTTTTTTTACAGTTTCATTTATTTTGTTTCTGATTTGAAATAAATTTAAGACAACACTCGTAAATCCAATATAGGTTATCTCTTTAAGATCATATATTGATTTGATCCCAAGTTTATTTAAGTGAGAACCTCCAACACTTAAATATTCTATGTTTGAATGATTTTGTTGAAGATTAGCAACTACAGTAGATGCTAATTTATCTCCTGACGGTTCACCAGTTAATATAAAGATTTTTTTCATTTCACTGAGATAAACATATTATTTTTATTAGCAAAGCTAATACATTTATTTTTGTCTAAGAATATATGTTGTTTGCTTTTTACAACAATACCTTTTAATCCGGCTGCCTTACTTTGTTTAAAAGTTTTCAAACCAATGGTAGGTAAATCAACTCTTAAGTCTTGTTTTTTTTTTGGAAACTTAACTAGCACACCATCATTTCGAAATTTTTTATTTTTACTTTTTTCGAGTAATTTTTTTGTTCCACCTTTTCCTTCTATAAAGACTATTTTTTTATTTCTCACTACTACACCTTGGCTATAATTGTAATGTTTTAAACTATTTAGCGTTTTAATGGCCTTCTTAATGTCTAATTGATCTTTATTATTGGGTCTAATATTTGAATAATTACCCTTTTTAAAGGTTAGCTCTGGATTAAATTTAAGTGAATTTTCAGTTTTTATCTTATTTTGAGCTAGTATTTTTATGATTTCTCTCAAAATTGCGGCATCCCCGAGCTTCGATGCTTTAATAATTCTTGGAATATAATAAATTCCTTTAATATCTAACTTTAACTTAGAAAAGTTTGGCTTGTTAACTCTGCCTGCAAATAAGACTTTTTTGCAATTATTTTCATTAAGAATTTTAATTATTTTTCCAAATTGACCTATGGATACTGAATAAGATCTACTGTCTTTTTTAAATTTCTTTGATTTTGATAAATCTATTATTAAATAATTTATTTTTCTTTTCTTGATTGTTTTAAGTATTTTTTTTGGAAAATCCGTATCGCCAAAAATTAGTCCTATCATCTTATGAAAATGGTGTGCAAATAGATCTTTTTTTATCCTTAATAATAAATTCTATTACCTCTTTTACTAATGGATTTTCGTGAAATGAGCCATTTAATTTACTTATATTCTCATTGACTTTTTTGGTAGCAAAAATCTCCTTATACGCCTCGCTTAAACCTAAAATATCTTTATTTTCAAATTTTGCTCTTCTCAACCCTATTAAATTTAAACCTTGTAATGAATTTCTGTTTCCTGTTGATAGTCCATAAGGAATAACATCGTGTAGAACTCCTGTCATTCCTCCAATCATTGCCATTTTACCAATTCTTGTAAATTGTTGAACAGCAGAATTTCCACCTATAACTACATTATCTTCAATAATAGCATGACCTCCTAAAGGTACATTATTTGCTATAATTACATTATTACCGACCTGGCAGTCATGAGCTATGTGAGATGAAATCATAAATAAACAATTATTTCCAATTATAGTTTTACCTCCACCACCAATTGTTCCAGGATTTATAGTAACATATTCTCTTATTTTATTATTATCCCCGATAACTAAGCTTGTTTCTTCACCATTATATTTTAAGTCTTGCGGATCATTTATTGAAACAAATGGATAAATCTTGTTCCATTTTCCAATTTTAATATTTCCAGTAATGCTAACATGCGATTGAATTTCTGTATTCTCCCCGATTTCTACATTGGGACCTATGACGGTATATGGGCCAATTTTAACACCCTCATGAATTCTTGCATCTTTATTGATTATGGCTGTTTTATCAATCATTTGTTTTCTCTTATAAAATTTTTTAAATCTTTCGCTGGATAACCCATTACTTTAGAATTATCAGGAATATTCCTTATAACACCGCTACCACCACCTATTTGTACATTGTTACCAATCTTAAGATGACCTGAAATACCTGCCTGACCTCCGATCATAACATTATTTCCTAAAGTAGAACTTCCAGCAAAACCCACTTGTCCTGCAATAATACAATTCTCACCTATTTTTACATTGTGAGCTATATGTATTTGATTATCTAAATATGTATTTTTTCCTATGATTGTGTTTGAAAGAGAACCTCTATCAATTGTAGATCCACAACCGATTTCTACATTATCCTCAATTATTACAATACCTATTTGGGGATACCTTATATTTGAGACTTTGTTTGGAAAAAAACCAAATCCTTTTTTTCCAATCACGCAACCATCTAAAATATGAACGTTGTTTTTAATTAATGAATTTCTGATAATTACATTTGATCCAATTGAACAGTTATCACCTATTTTCACATTTTTTTCTATGATTGAATTGTGGCCAATTAAACAGTTTTTACCAATTTTTACGTTCTCACCAATAAGAACATTTCTTCCTGATTTAACTTTATTTTTTAATTCTGTTTCATTTATATCTCTAACGGTGTTATCATATTCGTCAATTATAGAATCTGGATAAAAAATTTTTGTTATTTTAGCAGTATCTAATAAAACGTTTTCCGAAATTATAGCCTTACAGTTTTTTGGTAAAAATGATTTAAAATTTTCTGTTGTTAAACAGTAAGAAGCTTTAGTTTTTCTTGCAAGATCTGAATATTTTTTTGAGTGAAAAAAAGTTATTTCATTTTTTTGTGACGAATTAATATCTTTAATATCAGTGATTAAATCATTGGATAAATTGATGTTATTCAAATTAATTGTCTTAAGCAAAAAATTTATATTATGAGGACCTGTTTTTTTAAAAAAAGGATTGACCATTAATTAGTTTAATATCAAAACATATTTTAAATAGTTATCAAGATTTATTGCTAATTATTTCCTATCAACAATAGTAGCAGACCACTGAGCATCAGCCATTTTTTTTCCATCTACAAATGCTTCCCCTTTATATTTCCATACTCTCCCATGTGATCTGATTGCCTCTATTTGTAACTCAAGTCTACAATCAGGAATAACTGGATTTCTAAATCTCGCTTTTTCAACACTCATTAAAAAAACTAATTTATTTTCATAAGTAGATTTATCAATACCATGTGCTGTTAGAGCAGCTGCTGCTTGACCAAAAGCTTCAACTATTAAAACACCTGGCATCACAGGTTGACCTGGAAAATGACCTTGCACATAGAAGCTATTTTTTTTAACGTTTACAATTGCTTTTGCTGATTTCAATTTTTCAATATTTTGCAACTCATCAATAAGTAACATTGGTTCTCTATGTGGTAAAAGATCAATGATTTCTTTTTTTGATAGTTTAAGTGCCATATTAATCAAATTTTATTTTTTTAATTTTTTCATCAACAATTTTAAGAATATCATCAGTAATATCTAATTCTTTTTTACCCATAATAATATTTTTTTTTTGCACAATTATAGCGATATTATTTTTCGCCGCGTAATCTCCTAATATTGGTTTAATCTTTTGTGAAAACTCTGCGCTGGCTTGAACTCTTTTCTTTGTACTTTCTTGAATAACATTTTGTCTTTTAGCTCTGTATTCAGAAATTTCTTTTTTTAAATTTTCAAGTTTTGATTTAAACTCATTTTCACTTAACACGTTTTTTTTTGAAATAAGATCTTGCTCCTGTTTTATTAAATCATCCTCAATATTTTTAAATTTATTTATATTTTTTTCATTTGATTTCGCAATTTTATTCATTATTTGTTTACCAGCTTTTGAAGCTTTCATTATTTTTTCCATATTAATATAAACTATTTGTTCTGCATTTATTTTTTCAGAAATAAAAATAAATAATAAAGAAATTATTATTATTAATTTATATGATTTCATTAGAAGGTTGTGCCGATATTAAATCTTACAGTTTCAGTTCTATCAGTGTCAGCTTTAGATATTGGCTGAGCGATTGAAAAATTTAATGGTCCAATGATAGTAAACCAATCAACACTAAGACCAACTGATGACCTTAAACTAGAATTATCAAGAGTACTGTCGTAATCAACGCCCCATACATTTGCAGCATCAAAAAATAATTGAAAATCCACCGTCTCCAAATTTGCACCAAATTCTGGGAGAGTTGTAGATGCGTTAAGCACCGCTGTATAATTTCCACCAATATAATCTCCAGAGTCCTTAGGGCCTATTTTACCTGATTCAAATCCTCTGAGTTTTTTTGATGGTATGTACAATCTTTTTGAAATTCTAACATCGTCATCACCAATAGAATTTATCGCAGATCCTTGTACGGATAATCTTGTTATCATGTCTGATATCTGATTGAATGTTGTAAATTCATAACTATTATAAAACGCTGAGTCTTCTGATACAATTGGAATTGACTGGCTAAACCTACTCCTATAACCTGATGAGGTTTGAAATCTCTGGTTTCTTTTATCCAAGTCTAAAAAGTATGAAAAAGAAGTATCAAAATATTCTCCTTCTTGTTTTTTTAAATTAGCAGTTGCAGATTGATTTGTGTCTAACTTTTCGTAAAATGCTCTAATTTTTGGTGAAAATATAACATCATCATATTGTTCCCATGCTGAACCAATAGCAAAACCTGTTTTCCCTGTCTCATAACCATAATCCGTTAATCTATCAGTTACACTACTTTCTATGGAAGCAATAAGCGTTTTGTCTGAATAATTCCAATTTGGGTTTACAATTGAAAAAGCACCTTTAATTGTCTCGTCATTTATTCTTAAATTTGTGTCTAATGAAATATTCTTTCCAATAAAATTATTTTCTTTTACACCAAAACCAATAGTACTACCTTGTGTACCAGCTCCAGCTGAGGCAAATATTTCACCTGTAGGTTTTTCTGTAATAGTAATATTTAGTGCTTTTTTATCTTTATCCTCTGAAACAAGTTCATACTCAACATTTCCAAAAATATTTAAAGCTTTTAGATTATTTATAGATTTTATAAGAAGTAATTCATTAAAAGGGTCTCCTTCATCTACCTCCAGATTATCTCTTATTACTTTTTCCTCTGTAATATTATTGCCAAAAACATTTACTTTTGTAAGATATCTTTTTTCAAATTCTTTAATAATAAAAGTTAATTCTAATTCATTATTATTGATAATTTTTTCATTAAAGGAGGCATTTATAAATTCATAATCATTTCTATAAGTAAGCTTATCAACCTCTTTTGCAATCTTATTTAATTTATTTAAAGAATATATGTTACCTTCTAATTTTTTAAGTTTTTCTTTAATTTTGACAAAGTCATTTTCATTATAATCTTCTGGTAATACTAAAGAGCTTTTTTTAATTATGAACTTTGGACCAGCATTAATATTATACTGCAATTTAAAATAATTATTTTCTGTTAATTCCACATTACTGTCGTTAATTAAAACTTGATAATGTCCTTTATTAAGATAATAATTTTTTAAAAGTCTTTTGTCTAGTTTGATATTTTCAGGATTTATAAATTTTCTATTGGTTATAAATTTCCAGAATCTATTCTCTTCACTTATAATTATGTTTCTAAGTAATCTATCTTTGTAATATTTGTCACCTGTAAATTCTATTGTTTTAATGAAAGCTTTTTCACCTAAATCAACTTCAAAAACTAAATTTACAGTATTATTTGAATTATTAATAACCTTGTCTGTTACATTAGAAAAATAATATCCTGAATTTTTTAAAATTTTTTGTATTCTTTCAACATCAGCCTTTACAAAATTCTCTACAAAAGGATTTTTATCTTTTAATAATAATTGTTTTTTTAAAATATCAACTAACTCAGTTTTTTTAATACCTTCAATTTTAATTTCTTGAATTATTTTATTTTCATTAACATTGATTGTTAGGACACCGTCAGCTAGATTTAAAGATAAATCAGAAAAAAAGTTAGTTTCATATAAATCTTTTATAATTTGATTTAAATCATTTGGGTTATAGTCTTTTCCTAATTCTATATTCGAAAAAACTAATATTGTTTCTTTAGTAATTCTATTATTATTTTTAATTTCAACTTTATTAATTATTTCTGAGTAACATTTTGATGCTAAAAAAAAAGTAATTAAAATAATATTTAAAAATTTATACATTGTCGTAGGATCTTACACATAAAGATCGTGTTTTCAATCTTACATATCTATTTAATTGTATAATTTGGGCTAAATTAGTAGGTTTTTTTGATGCTAGTTTTTTAAATTCGTTTAATTTTAATATAGTAATAAGTTTCTCTGAAATACCCAAAAAACTAATTTTATTATTTAAGAAAAGTTCTACCAATTCATCATTGGCGCTTACTAAAACAGTTTCTAAAAGACTATTATTGTTATATGAAAATAATTTAATTACCTTTAACGAAGGAAATTGTTTATCACTTATAGGTTTAAAGTTTAAGTTATTTAATTTTTTAATATTAAGCTCATGTGAAAAAATAGATTTGGTTTGATTCAGGAATAAAGAATTAAATATTGGAATTTTCATATCGGTATCATGAATTAAAATTTTAGTTAAACCATTTTTAAATTTGACTATCGCATGAACATAAGAATCTGGATGTGAAAGAATTTTAATCTTTCTTATATTTATATTAAATATTTTTTTTGCCTCAATAATTTCAAATACTTTATTTACCATCGTGGCTGAATCTACAGAAATTTTTTTTCCCATATTCCATTTTGGATGTTTAATTGCATGTTTCGGTTTTATACTTTTCAAAATTTTCTTATTTGTATTTAAAAAAGGTCCTCCAGAGGCTGTTATGAAAATTTCATCAATTTGATTAAATTTATTATTACATAAAGACCATATTGAAAAATGCTCTGAGTCTATTGGAATAAATTTTGTCTTATTTTTTTTGAGCTCATAATTGATTAAATTCCAGCCACAAATAATTGACTCTTTGTTAGCAATTGCAATTAATTTTGTAAATTTTATTATCTCTATTGTAGGTTGTAATCCTTCAAAACCGCTGATTGAACTCATTACATAATCTATCTTTTTTCGAAAAATTTTTTTAAAGCAATCATAATTATTAAAAATTTTGATTTTTTTTTCCTTTTTTTTTAAATATTCAAATTTTTTTTTATTTGTAATAATTATATATTTTGGTCTAAAAACTTTTACTTGCTTTAATATTTCAACAATATTCTCATTAGTGGAAAGCAAAAAGACATTAAATTGTTTTTTATTTTTTTTTATAATTTCAAGCGTTTGTTTACCAATTGAGCCTGTAGATCCAAGAATTGCAATATTTCTTTTCATAAATGTAAAATTTTTAAAATTAAATAAGATGATGGATATGCAAAAATCATTCCATCTATTCTATCAAGTAATCCACCATGGCCAGGAATAATTTTTCCAGTATTTTTAATTTTATTTTTTCTTTTAAAATAAGAAATAATAATGTCTCCTAATTGACTTATTGTTGAAATAATTATTATAAATAAAAAAATAAAAATATTAATTTTTTGATCTGATAAATTAAAAATTATTGAAGTTTTTTGAGTAAAATTTGAATAGTTTAAAAATACAAACACAAAAATTGTTGAACAAAAATATCCACCTAAAGCACCAGCATATGTTTTTTTTGGACTTATTTTAGTCAATTTTGGTCCCCTAAATAACTTTCCAAATATATATCCCCCAATATCTGTTGAAACACATATCAACAAAATTAAAATAAAGTATAGGTAATCTCCATTGAGCTGATTTCTTAAACAGTATACTGTATAAAAAGATAGGATTAAAAAGAAAATACCAGATATTTTATATATATTTTTTTTTGATAACTGAAGCCATTCATAAGCCGATATAATAAATAAAATTAAAATAAAAAAATTAAAATAGTGTGATCCATTTATTATAAAAAAAAATGATAAAGGAACAAGTACTAATGTGCTTAGCAATCTTTTAAAAAATTCTTCACTCATTAAATTTTTCCAAAGTTCCTTTTTATTTTTTTGAATTTATTTAATATTTTATTATAATCTTTCTCATTAAAGTCTGGCCATAATTTTTTTTCAAAATAAATTTCTGAATAAGCTAATTGCCACAATAAAAAATTACTCAATCTTTTGGTATTACCAGTTCTAATAAGCATATCTGGGTCTGGTATATTTTTTGTCAACAAATATTTATTCATGTTTTTTAAATTTATTTTATCATTATTTTTACAAAGATTTTTAAAGGCATTTACTATTTCAAATTTAGAGCCATAATTTAAAGCTAAGTTAATTTGTAATTTTTTGTTTTTAAACGTCTTTTTTTCAGATAATTCGAGTAGTTTGTTTAATTTTTTTGAAAATTTTTTAAAGCCAATTATTTTTAATCTTATATTTTGTTTATTTAAATCATCAATTTTACTTTTCAAAAAAACTTCTAATAAATCGAATAAATAATTAATTTCTTTTTTAGGTCTTTTCCAATTTTCTGTTGAAAAAGCATATAATGTTAAATATTTAATTTTATTTTTAATTGTTTCTTTGATAATCTTCTCGACAGTCTTTAAACCTTCTTTGTGTCCTGCATTACGTGAATTCTTATGTTTTAACCCCCATCTGCCATTACCATCCATTATAATGGCTACGTGATTAATTGGGTTCATATCGTCATTATTTCTTTTTCTTTTGAAACAACTTTTTCATCTATAATTTTAATATGTTTGTCTGTAAAATTTTGGACTTCTTTCTCAAATTTTTTTTCATCGTCCTCTGATATTTCTTTACTTTTTAATAAATTTTTTAATTGATCATTTGCTTCTCTTCTAATATTTCTTATTGAAATCTTACATTTCTCTCCCATAGTTTTAATCATCTTTTTCATTTCATTTCTTCTCTCTTCACTTAGATCTGGAATTGGCAGTCGAATTAATTGTCCATCTATCATAGGGTTGAGGCCTAGCTCGGATTTTTTAATGGAAGAATCAATTAAAGGAACATTATTTAAATCCCAAACTTGGATATTTATCGTTCTTGGCTCAGGTGTTGAGATTGTTCCTAGTTGATTTATTGGCATTTTTTGCCCGTAGACATCTACTTTAACTAGATCAAGCATATTTGAATTTGCTCTCCCTGTGCGTAAAGTATTGAGCTCTGTATTAAAAACCTCAATTGTTTTATTCATTTTTTGATTGAAACTTTCAATTTTAAACATTTACTCTCCAATTTTTAATCTAAAAAAATTGATTATTTTTAAATCAACTATATTTAATTCTTTGATAATATCTTTCACTTTTTTTTTGGGGTCTATAACCCAAGCTTGATTTAGTAAACTATTTTCTTCTTTAAATTTATTTAATTTGCCGGCGCTTATTTTTTTTATGATCTCCTCTGGCTTTCCTGAGTTTTTTAATTCTTCATTTATTAATAATTCTTCTTTTTGTATTATTTCTTTGTCTATATCCTCTAAATTGATTGCTAATGGGTTTGAGGCAGCGACATGCATTGCTAATTGTTTTCCAAAAGTCTTCACTTTATCATTATTCTCTTTTGAACTTAAAGATACAACAACTCCTAATTTTGATAAATTATCCTTAATAACTGAATGTAAATAGCTAAAATTCAAATTACTGTCATTTTTTAGAGTTTTAGATCTTCCTAAGGTTATTTTTTCACCAATTTTGGCGATTATTGCTATTAGATTTTCATCTACTGTTTGGTTGTTTTTCATTTTAGTTCTTTTTATCAATTCGATATCAGATTTGCATTTGTAATTAATCTCACTTAATTCTTGAGCAAATTTAATAAAATCATTATTTTTAGCAACAAAGTCGGTTTCACAATTTAATTCAATAATTGACGTCGAACTTTCATTTCCAGATAAAGCAATAACACCTTCTTTAGCTTCTCTTGACATTTTTTTTGATGCTTTAGAAATTCCCTTTACTCTCAAAATTTCAGACGCTTTTTCAATATTACCAGCTGCCTCTTCTAAAGCTGCACCACAATCCTTGAAACCAGCACCTGTACTTTGTCTAAGTTGTTTAATTTTATTTAAATCATTCATGTGTAATTATTTTAAAATAAGATTAATTTACAGAGCTCTTTTCGTTCTTTTTGTCTTTCGCATTTTCAGATGTATCAGAGGCCTCTTTTTGAGCATTATCTATAGTTTGTTTAATAAGATTACAATATAGATCTATTGATCTTCTTGCATCGTCATTTCCAGGAACAGGAAAATCAATGCCATCTGGATTAGAATTAGTATCTAATATAGCTATAATTGGAATATTTAATTTAATTGCTTCTTTAATTGCTAATGATTCATAATTTGTATCAATTATAAAGACTAGATCAGGTATTTTTTTCATCTTACTTATACCACCTAAGGATCTTTGCAATTTATCTCTCTGTATACTCATTTTTAAAAGTTCTTTTTTTGTAAATCCTCGATTTTCTGAAATTAAATCAAGATTGATTTTTTCTAATTTTTTAATTGAATTTGATATAGTTCCCCAATTTGTTAACATTCCTCCAAGCCATCTATAATTTACATAATACTGATTAGTATCTTTGGCTAAATCACTTATAGCTTCTGATGCCTGTTTTTTAGTAGAAATAAATAAAATTTTACCATTATTTTTAATTGTCTGAAATATTTTTTCCATAGCTGAATTAATAAGTTCAAGCGTTTGGGTTAAGTCAATGATATGTATTGAGTCTCGTTTTCCAAAAATATATTTTTTCATTTTGGGATTCCATCTCAAAGTTTTATGTCCAAGATGTACTCCGGCTTCCAATAATTGCTGTATTGTAACAGTAGGTATTTTCATAATTTTTTCCGGTTAATCCACCATAACTATTTCCACTTAAGGACCGGAGGCATTTAACCATTAGTTATGTGCGTATTTACGAGATGGTATTTACATCTTAATAGAAATATAAACAAGCATTTTTTTACGATATATTTGTATTAATACCCTGATTTTTAAGCAAATTTAGGTGGTTTCTGTCAAAATATCTTTTATTTTTTAAATTAAAAACAAGTTCTTTATTATCTGATACCACTTTTATTTTAATGTTAGTATTTCCTGGTTTAAATAAAATTTCATCAATTTTTTTCAAAGAATCATCATTTTCTACTGAAATAATTACATTTCTTATAGGTTTATTTACAAGACTTTTAAGAGGTGAAACTTTTTTAACATTAAATTTTTTAATTCTATTAACACTATCAATGGTATTTTTATTTAATGTTAGTATTAATGAGTTACCTTCTTTTAAAAATTCTCTATTGCTTTCAAGCAAGTCTGAAAATAAAAATTGTTCAAAAACTGATTGGCGGTCACTAAATTTTATAATTGCGTAAGATTGGCCTTTTTGGGTCTTTTTTTCTTGTATCTTAAGTATTGTTGCGGCTACGCTCGCTTCATTTTTATTTATATCGTTATAAAATTCACTAAAGTTTGTAATTTCATAATTATCTAAAATTTCTGAATACTCGTTCAATGGATGATCAGAAATAAAAAAACCTAGTGAGTCAAATTCTTTTGATAGTTTTTCATCAAATTTCCAGTCCTCTATTTTTTTATTAATATAATCTTGCTCTTCTTCTAGTTGGAATAAACCGATTTGATTTGTTATTTTATTTTCGTACGAATTTTTGGATCTTATTATTAGTGATGGTATCGTGTCATTTACAGCTTTTCTATTGGAATTTAAACTATCAAACGCACCTGCTTTAACTAGCCCTTCTAATTGAAGTTTATTAATGTCCTTAGGGTTAATCCTATTTATAAATTCGTTTATAGATTTAAAATTCCCTCCTCTTTCTCTCTCTTTAACTATATTAGAAACAGCCTCAAAGCCTACATTCTTAATTGCACCTAGTGCGTAATAGAAAATATTATTTTTTGATTTAAAATCAGGATAGCATTTATTTATATCTGGTCTTTGAATTTTAATATTCAGTCTCTTTAATTCTTCATAGAATTCACTTAATTTGTTATGGTTTGAAATATCCATAGTCATAGATGCTGAAAAGAATTCCTTTTGATAATAAGTTTTCAAATATGCTGTTTGATAAGCTATAATAGCATAGGCAGCAGCGTGGCTTTTGTTGAATCCGTACTCAGCAAAAGGTTCTATTTTTAAGAATATGCTTGCAGCAGTTTCTTTATTTATGCCATTTTTTACAGCACCATCTATAAATCTTATTTTCTGCTTTTCTAGTTCTTGTCTTTTTTTTTTACCCATTGCTCTTCTTAAAATATCAGCTTCACCAGCAGTAAAACCTGACAATTTTTGAGCAATTTGCATAACTTGTTCTTGATAAATTATTACTCCGTATGTTGGTTTAAGTATATCTTCTAAAAGTGGATGTAAGTAATCTGGATCTTTTCTTCCGTGTTTGCAATCATTATATGTTGGAATATTTGCCATTGGGCCTGGTCTGTAAAGTGCTACTAAAGCAATAATATCCTCTAAGTGATTTGGTTTCATTTGAATTAGAGCTTCTTTCATTCCAGAGCTTTCCAGTTGAAATAACCCAACAGTGTGACCCTTAGATAATAAATCAAAAACTTTTTGATCATTGTAATTAATTTTTTTTATGTCAAACTTTTGGTTAGTTTCTTTGATAGTTTTGCATGTATTATTTATGACCGTAAGTGTCTTTAGTCCTAAAAAATCAAATTTTATTAAGCCGGCATTTTCAGCTGAATACATATCAAATTGTGTTGAGGGAAGAAGAAGGTTCGATGAATGGTCTTTATAAAGTGGAACTGTATCAGTTAATTTTTTATCAGCTATTACAACACCCGCAGCATGAGTTGCAAAGTTTCTATTTAATCCTTCTAATTTTAAAGATAATTCAATCATTTTCTTAACTCTCGTATCATCTTTAATCAATTTTTGAAGCCTAGGCTCATTGTTAATGCATTCAGTCAAGCTTTGTGGTCTTGATGGATCAAACGGGATCATTTTTGAAATACCATCTACAAAACCATAAGAAAAACCTAACACTCTTCCAACATCCCTTATTACCATTCTAGCTTTTAATTTTCCAAAAGTTATTATGTGAGCTACGCTATCTCTATATTTATTGTTTAAATAATCAAAAACTAAATCTCTTTTTTCTTCACAAAAGTCTATATCGAAGTCAGGCATTGAAATTCTATCAGGATTTAAAAATCTTTCAAAAATTAAATTAAATTTAATTGGATCAATATCCGTTATTTCTAAACACCATGCTACAAGAGAGCCAGCACCTGATCCTCTTCCTGGTCCTACTGGTATATTTTTGCTTTTTGCCCATTTGATATAATCTGAAACTATTAGAAAATAGCTTGAATATTTCATTTTAATTATGATACTTAATTCGTGATCAAGACGTTCTAAATATTTTTGATAATTATCGTTATTTTTAATATCTTTTTCATTACAATTAAATGTTTCTAAAAATTTTTTATTTAGTCCTTTTTTAGATTCATCAAACAAAATATTGTCTGGGTCTAAACCTCTATCTGATCCGATATTAGGGAGAACGGGGTTAGATGCCTGTGGTCTAAAATTTATTTTATAGACTAAATTGAAATTATTCTCTAAAGCTTCAGGTATATCGGAGAATAATTTATTTAACTCATTGTCACTTTTTAAGTAGTGTTGGTCTGAAAGTTTTTTTCTATTTACATCATTGATATTTGTTTTACTACCTATGCACATTAAAGCATCATGCGCTTCATACATATCTTTATTAATATAGAACACCTCCTGTGTTGCAATGATAGGGATCTGTAATTTATGAGACAGGTCAAGATTTAAATTTTCAAGATTTTTTTCATTTAGATCATTATGTCTTTGTATTTCTATATAAAAGTCATTTCCAAATTTTTTTTTCAAATTGTTATAGAGGTTTTTGATCTCTAAAATTTTATCTTTTTCGAATAATTTACCTACCAAATCATTCACACAACCAGACAAAACAATTATATCCTCTGCATAATTTAACAAATCTTCTATCTTGCAGTGTGGTTCTTCTAAATTATTATTCTCTAAAAATGATTTTGATGAAAGTCTAATTATAGACTTATATCCATTTTCTGATTTTGCAATTAATGGAATTTTTCCAATAATGTCATTAAATTTAAAATTAACTTGTGTACCTAGTATTGGCTGAGTACCACTTTTAGATATATTTTCAGAAAATTCTAAAGCTCCACAAAGATTAAATGAGTCAGACAAACCTAAGGCTTTAACTTTTTTTTTTTTACAAAATTCTGATAATTCCTCTATTTTTAGAGCTCCTTCACAAATTGAATATTGAGAATGAACTTTTATGTGATTGAATTTATTAAAGCTTTCCATTAATGGACTTAATATTACCATCAATCATTTCAATTTTACAATCTGACATTTCAGCAAATTCTCTATTGTGAGTTGCAAAAATTATTAATCTATTTTTATTTCTTAAATTTAACAAAGTTTTAAATACACTTTTCGCATTTTTTAAATCAAGATTTCCAGTTGGTTCATCTGCAAGAATTATTTTTGGTCTATTAATGATTGCACGAGCTATAGCTACTCTTTGATTCTCACCTCCTGATAATTCTGTTGGAAAATGATTTATTCTCTTTGAAAGACCTAAGTTTGATAATACTTTTTTTGCATTTAAATCTGCTATTTTAGGATTATTGTTTAAAGCAAGTTCGGCTAAACTTACATTTTCTAACGCTGTAAAATCATTTAATAAGTTGTAATTTTGATAAATTATCCCAATCGAAGCAGATCTATATAAATCATTTATGTCTTGTTTCTCATAGTTAATAATTTTATTTTCTATTGAAATTGATCCAGAAGTTGGCTTATCTATTAAAGATATTAAATTTAATAAAGTAGATTTTCCAGATCCCGATGGACCAATTATTGAGTATATACGACCTATTCTAAAATTAAGATTTATATTTTTCAAAGCTCTAATTTTATTTTTTTTAAAAAAAAACTTTGATACTTTTTTCAAAGAAATAAAATTACTCATATTTAAGCGATTTAATTGGATCTAATTTAGATGCTTTAATTGCTGGAAATATTGAGACTACAATAGTTGCAGTAACTGAACATATTGAAATCAAAATTATAGAGTTTACATCTATTTCAGATGGCATTTTACTTAAAAAATAAATTTCCTCAGGAAATAAAGATATATTGAAAATTTTACTCAAAAAAGAACGAATATTTTCAACGTATATAGAAAAGGTAACACCAATTAAAACTCCAAATAATGTTGCAGTCAAACCTATATAAAAACCTACAAGAAAAAAAATCTTTGTAATTGACTTATTTAATACACCAATAGATTTTAGAACGGCAATTTCTTTTGTTTTATTTTTTACCAAAATAGTTAATCCAGAAATTATATTAAAAGTGGCTACAATTATTATTAATGAGAGAATTATAAACATTACATTTCTCTCAACTTTAAGAGCTGAAAATAAAGGTTTATTTAGGTCAGCCCATGTATAAATTAGATTATTAGGAAATTTTCTCTCGAAAAATTTTTTTGCATTGTTAATTTTAATTGGATTTTTTAGAAAAATTTCCAAATTTCTTTTATCTTGATCCAAATTAAGCAAGTTCTCTAAATTATCGATACCCATAAAGGCTATATTTCTGTCAAAATCAACTAATCCACTTTCGAAAAAACCTGAAATTTCAAATATTTCCTGCTTAGGCAGGTTACCTATAATTGTATCTTCTCCTTTTGGAGACATTATCAAAATTTTATCACCAACTTTTAATCCTAAATCAAAACTTAATTCTTTACCTATAATTATATTTTTTTCATTATCTAGTTTAATATTGGATAATTTATTTTTAAATATAGGTAAATTTTTAATTTCTGTTGACTTGTATCCTCTTATAGAAAGACCTTTTGTAAAGTTTTCTTTTATTAAAACTACTTCACCTGAATTAGTTTCAAGATAAATATCCAATAAAGCATCTATTTCTTTTCCGAAAATATCATTTGTTACCTTTCCAAAGGAATGAATTATAACGTGAGAATTAAAACCTACTATTTTATTTATAAGTTCAGACCTAAATCCATTCATTACAGACATTACTATTATCAAAACAGCAACACCAATTGATATTCCAATAAAAGAAAATGTTGATATAACATTCAAAAAACCATCTTTTTTTCTGGTTCTTAAGTATCTTAAAGCTATTTTGTTCTCTAATTTTGAAATCAATTTTTTTTACTTTGATTTATAAATTTAATTATTTGATCCATGCTTAAAATTTTTGGATCATCACCAATATTAATAAATTCAAGATTATCACCTTCTGTTTTATTACCTATTATAATTTGAGATGGTATACCTATTAAATTAAATTTCTTTAATTTTGATGAAAAATTTTCATCTGTGTCGTCAATAATAAAATCAATATTATTATCTTTTAACTTTTTAGATATATTGATAGCTTTATCTAGATTTCCTTTATCATTTTTATTAAAAAATGGAATAATAACACAATCATATGGTGAGACTGATTGTGGCCATTTCATTATTTCTTTTTTTTCATCATATTTAGCCTCAATAATTGCGCCTACCAACCTCGATACACCTACTCCGTAAGAGCCCATTTTAACAAATTCTTTTTTTCCATTATGATCAACACTTGAATTCATTGGTTTGGAATATTTATCTCCAAAGTAAAAAATATGACCTACCTCTATACCTTTTGTTTTAAGTCTAAATTCCTCAGGAACCTTATTATTAAATTCTTTTTCATTGAATTTTTCGTCTGTTACAGAGTAAAATTTTTCAAATTCTTTTCTCAAATTTTCTAAAGAATTTTTTTCGATTTTTGTTTGTTCACTATTTACATTAAATATTCTTTTATCAGTATAAATTTTACTTTCACCAGTATCAGCTAAAATAATAAATTCATGTGAAAGATTTCCACCTATTGGTCCTGTATCTGCTGCCATAGGTATTGCGGACAAATTTAATCTTTTAAATGTTTTTAAATAAGAAAGAAAAAATTTATTATATGAGAATAATGCCTCATTGTCATTTAAATCAAAAGAATATGCATCTTTCATATAAAATTCTCTACATCTCATAATTCCAAATCTTGGTCTTAATTCATCTCTAAACTTCCATTGTATGTGATAGAGAAGTTGAGGAAGTGACTTATAGGATTTTATACTTGATCTGAAAATATCTGTTATTAATTCCTCATTCGTAGGTCCATAAAGCATATCTCTTTCTTGTCTATCTTTAATTCTTAACATTTCTTCACCATAATCTTTATATCTACCACTTTCTTTCCAAATTTCAGCGGATTGTATTGTTGGCATTAAAATTTCTTGAACGCCAATCTTATCTTGTTCCTCTCTAACTATCTGTTCAATTTTTTTCATAACTTTAAAACCTAAAGGTAACCATGAGTAAATACCAGCTGATGATTGTTTGATCATTCCTGTTCTAAGCATTAATTGGTGGGATTTTATTTTTGCTTCTGCAGGATTGTTTTTCAATATTGGGATAAAAGATTTTGAAAAGAACATAAATTTATTTAATTCTTTAAATTTAAATAATCAATTAAATTCTTACTAAATTTACGTTGGTTATTGGCTTTTTTCCAGTTTTTTCTTTTGAATATTTTTTACAAACTACTTTGATAGTATCCACTATATTATTTTCCTGTTTTTCATTATTTAATGAAAAAGTTCTAGCTGTTTTATCAATTTCTTCTTCAAGTCCAAATTTAAATTCATCACTTTCTATAACTGGTAATCCAACAAAAGTTAGTATTGGTCTGTCATGAAGGTTTCCCTTAGAATTAATTAAAATTGTTACATCCAGAAAACCATTAGATGATAAATTTTTTCTTTCTTTTATTGATTTAGCATCTTCATCGACGCTTATACTTCCATCTACAAAAAGTTTACCTGATGGGGCCCTATCATAAATTTCAGGTTTAATTCCAGGGTATAATTTTACTATGTCGCCATTTTCAACTAATACTGTTTCAGGGACCTGCATTTCTTTTGCAAAATTTATATGCTCTATCATGTGGCGATGCTCTCCGTGTACTGGTATTATACAATTTGGTTTTATCCAATTGTACATTTCTTTTAAATCTTCTCTGTTCGGATGTCCCGAAACATGAACGAATTCATTTTCTTCGGAAATCACTTCGAGGCCTTCTTTAACCAATTTATTATGAAGCTTGTATAGTTTCTTTTCATTTCCAGGTATTATTTTTGATGAAAATATAACTGCATCACCCTTTTCAATTAATACATCTGGGTGCATAAATTTGGCAATTCTCATCATTGCTCCTAGGGGTTCACCCTGGCTGCCGGTACATAGGTAAATTATTTTTTCACGTGGTAAATTTTTAGCCTCCCTTGGGTCAATTGGTTCAATTACATCTTTTAAGTAACCACATTTTCTAGCTGCTTTAAAGATTCTATGCATTGATCTTCCAACTAAAGAAATATTTCTACCAGTTTGTTTCGCACAATAAAAAATTGTCTCCATTCTTGCCACGTTTGAAGCAAATGAAGTCACTATCACTCTTTTTTTTAATCTACTCATTATGTTAATTAAACTTTTTCTTACATCTCCTTCTGAGCCTGATTTTCCTTCACTAAAAACATTTGTTGAATCACATATCATTGCTAAAACTCCATCCTGACCAATCTCTTTTAATCTTTTTGAGTTAATATCTCCTCCAATGAGAGGATTAGGATCAACTTTCCAGTCACCAGTATGAAGTATATTACCAGCTGGTGTTTGAATTCTTAATCCATTTGGTTCTAATATTGAATGTGTAAGTGTAATAAATTCAATTTTAAACGGTATTAGCTCCAAAGTGCTATTTAACTGAACGATATTTATAAATGGAGTGATATCTATTTTTTTTTCTTTAAATTTCTCCGTAATTAAAACAGCTGTAAAAGGAGTGGCATAAATTTTACAATTAAGTTTAGGCCAAATATGTGCTATTGCTCCTATATGATCTTCATGTGCGTGTGTTAAAACTATGCCTAGTAAATCATCTTTCTTATCTACGATAAAACCTGGATCAGGATATATCAAATCTATACCAGGAACCGTATCATCAGCAAATGTGACGCCAATATCCACTATAATCCATTTTTGTTCACCAGGTTTTCCATAAGCAAAAAGATTCATATTCATTCCAATTTCGCCAGATCCACCAAGGGGACAAAATAATAATTCATCTTTCATTAACTATTTTTAATCACTTTAATTAGACCATCTATTGTTAGATCTTTTAGTATAATGGGTTTATTTTTTTTTAATTTTTTAAACATATGAGCCAAACCACCTGTAAAAATAAGTTTGAAGGGCTTTTTTGTTTGTTTTTTAATCATTAATATAATGTTGTCAATTAGACCTAAATAACCCCAATAAAAACCTGATTTAACTGCTTGATTTGTATTTGTACCAACAACTTTTGAAACTTTAGATAAATTTATTAGTGGTATTAATGAAGCTTTTTTAATTAAAGTGCTTAGAGATAAGGATATACCTGGAGCAATAACTCCACCATAATATGTATTTTTTATAATTACATCAAATGTAGTGGCTGTGCCAAAATCTACAACTATATAATTATTTTTATTATCAATTACACTAATAGCATTTGCTATTCTATCAGATCCTACTTGAGATCTATTTACTTTAAGTTTTACTAATTTTGAAAATTTTTTATTTTTTAATTCACTACATGAAGCGCCATACTTTTTTTTGAAAAAATTTGATAATTGTCTGTATACAGGGGGAACAACACTACTGAATAAACCAAGTTTTATGTTTTTATTTTTTAAAATTTTCAAATTTTTATTCATATAAGCATTTGATATTAGTCTAGTTTTTAAAAATATTTTTCTTTTTTTATCAAATTTATGATTTAATAGGAAAATTTTTGTATCTGTATTTCCTATATCTCCGACAATGTATATATTATTTGAACTGATTAATTTTTTTTTCATAAGAAATACACAGTAATTTAAAAATCTGTAACTTTGTAACATTTTTTTTTGTAAAAAAATTAATGAAATTAGTTGGATATTTTTTAATTTTTGGGCTTTTATTTACGTTTATTCCAATTCCTACAACTAAAAATTTTTTTTTCTTTTTAAAAACAGTTTCTTGTAAAATTCCACTTATTTTTTGTTGTTTTATTAATATATCATTAGGTTTTTTTATAACTACTTTATAGTTAGTAAATTTTTGTAAGCATTTTTGTACGATCATACAGTTAATTTTTGTAATTTTGTTCAAGCTTATTTGATTGCCAATTTTAAAAAAAACTGACATGAATAGATTTCCTTTGAATGAAATCCATTTGTTGCCTCTTTGTCCTTTACCCTTAGTCTGAAATTCCGCTAAAATAACTCCTTTTTCACCTCCTTTTTTTATGTGCATAAGAGCTTTGTTGTTTGTGCTTTTAATTTTTTTATAATAAAATTTTTTAAGTCTCATCAAACCAAATTAATTTTTGATACGAAATCAATAAGGCTATTGGGATAAATAAAATAAATTAAAATTAAAATTGTTGTAATAATCAAAGATAATTTTAATCCGATATTGTGGTTTGTATCGTATTTCTCAACTTCATTATCAAAATATATTACTTTAATAATTCTTAAATAATAAAATGCGGCAACAACTGTTGCCAATAAACCTACAATTGCTAAGAAAAACATAGATTGCTCAATTACAGCCATAAAAACATAAAATTTTGCAAAAAATCCAGCTAAAGGTGGTATTCCAGCTAATGAAAAAAGTACTATCAATAAAGAAAATGATAATAGTGGATGATTTTTTGATAATCCAGATAAGTCATCTATACTTTCATAATATTTATCGTCACGTTTTAACATAAAAATACAACTGAAAAATGCTAGATTCATTACTAAATATATTGAAATATAAGATACTGAACTTTGTATACCTTCATTCGTGCCAGTTGTTAAACCAGCTAATGCATAACCCATATGACTTATAGAACTATATGCAATCAGTCTCTTTAGGTTTTTTTGTCCAATAGCTGCCACAGCACCAAAAAGCATAGAGGCAATTGATAAAAAAATAATTATTGTTTGCCATTGATCAATCAAATTAACGAATGGGGTATATAAAAATCTTATAAATACTGTTAGTGCAGCAATTTTTGGCAAAATTGCAAAAAATAATGTAACTGATGTTGGGGACCCTTGATATACGTCTGGAGCCCACATATGAAATGGAACAGCAGAAATTTTGAATGCTAAACCAACTAAAATAAATACCATTCCAAATATTATGCCTTGTGTTGACTCGTCATAATTAAATGAAATTTGAGAAAAATTAGTTGATGAGGAAAACCCATAAACTAAAGAACAACCATACAAAAGCAAACCTGATGATAAAGCACTAAGAACGAAATATTTTAAACCTGACTCAGATGAAAGTACATTATCTCTATTAAAAGATGCTAATACATATAAAGCAAGAGATTGTAATTCAAGTCCTATATAAAATACTATTAGATCATTAGAACTAACCATTACCATCATGCCAAGGATGGAGCTGAGGATTAAAATTGGATATTCAATATTATATATTTTTATTGATTTTATATACTGTGACGAGGTTAATAAAACAAACAAGGTTGAAATGACAATTAATATTTTAACAAAACTTGATAAATAATCAATTTTATAACTTTTATTAAATACTAACAATTCATCATTAGATGGAACGTTCAATATCAGGGGAATTGATATTATTAATATTAATAAACTTAAACTATAAACAATGGATGTGCCATTTTTTTTAAAAACTCCTAAAAGTAATAAAAACATTAAACTTAGAGATATGAATATTTCTGGTATTACGTAATAAATGTCTGTGATCATTTGTTGTTTGCAGTATATATTTCTAAATTTGCATTATAATTATTTATTAAATCGCTTACTGATACCTCTATAGTATTAATTAGAGGTTCAGGGTAAAATCCAAAATACAAACTTGGCATTGCTAGAGCTGTTAAAATAATTATTTCTGATTTGTTTAAATCTACTAAATTTTTTAAATCCTTATTAATTAGTTCACCAAAAACAACTCTCTTATATAACCAGAGCATATATGCTGCACCAAGTATAACTCCTAAACTTGCAATTACAGCAACTAAAAAATTATCTTTAAAAGCACCCATAAGTATCAAAAATTCACCAATAAAACCTGTCGTACCTGGTAAACCAAGAGCTCCCAAAGTAAAAATCATTAAAACTATTGAATATTTAGGCATAACCTCCACTATACCGCCGTATCTTTTAATCTCTCTTGTGTGCATTCTTTCGTAAATAACACCTACACATAAAAATAGTGCGGCAGAAATTATTCCATGACTGATCATTTGAAAAATACTTCCTTCCAATCCCTGTTGTGTCATAGTAAAAATTCCAAGCGTAACAAAACCCATATGTGCAACTGATGAGTACGCTATTAATTTTTTCATATCTTCCTGCATAAGTGCAACTAATGATGTGTAAATAATTGCGATAAGACTCAATACATAAACAAATGAGACAAAATACTCTGAGCCAATTGGAAAAAGGCCTATAGAAAATCTTATAAATCCATATCCAGCCATTTTTAGAAGGATAGCTGCTAAAAGTACAGAACCAGCAGTTGGTGCTTCAACATGTGCATCTGGAAGCCATGTATGAACTGGCCACATTGGTGTTTTAACAGCAAATGAACTAAAAAATGCTAACCATAGAATTTTTTGATATTTAGCATCAATACCGATTTCATAAAGTTTTTCCACATCTGTAGTCCCAGATATCCAATAAATGTATATTATTGCAACAAGCATTAAAACTGAACCAAGGAGCGTATATAAAAAAAATTTAAAAGCTGAATAAACTCTTCGTTCACCACCCCAAATACCAATTATCAAAAACATAGGTATCAAACCACCCTCGAAGAATAAATAAAAAATAACTAGATCTAAAGAACAGAAAACACCGATCATAAGACTTTCCATTATTAATATTGCAACAAGAAAATCTTTTAATCGATTTTTAATAGTGCTATTTACTGACAGTATACATAAGGGAGTAATAAAAGTTGTGAGAACTACAAATAAAATTGATATTCCATCAATACCCACTTTGTAATTTATGAAGCCATAGATCCATTCTCTGTTTTCAACGAATTGAAAAGACGAATTTGAGTTGTCGAATTTATACCAAAGATAAATTGATAAAATGAAATTAATTAAGCTTATAAAAATAGATATATATTTATGACTATTATATTTTTCTGTTGATTTTGTAAAAAGAATAAATAGAGCACCAACTGTAGGAACACATATTAATAAACTTAAAATCGGTATATTCATCATTTAATTATTAAATAGGTTAGTAAAGCAGAAAAGCCGACTAGCATTATGAATGCATATTGATATATATATCCAGATTGAAACTTTACTGCTTTATTAGAAAGTATCTTAATTATACTAGATATGCCGTCAGGACCAAATCTGTCAATTACAAGACCATCTATTTTTTTCCAAAAATAAAGACCAATTTTTTTAAAACTTTTTACAAATAAAAATTCGTAAATTTCATCAAAGTACCATTTATTTTTTAAAAAATTATAAAAAGGTCGATTGCTATCTACTATCACAGGTAGTAAATCTTTTCTTTTAACAAAAAAATAATAAGCAATAGGTATTGAAAGAGTAACTAAAGTAGGTGTTAAAAATATAAACCATTTCGGTGGGTGTTCAACACTCAAAGGTTCTAGAAAAAAAATTGATTCATTCCAGAATTGTTGACTTTTTTCAAAATCTATAAATAAATCTTTAAAAAAATAACCTGCGAAAATTGAGCCAATAGCTAAAATAATGAGAGGAATTGTCATTACCATGGGTGACTCATGAACTTTATCAATCTTTATTGACTGACTATTAAAGTCTCCATGAAAAGTTTTAAATATTAATCGCCAGGAGTATATGGATGTCAACAAAGCAGTAAATATTCCTATTGATGCTGCGTAATATCCAAGTGAACTATTTTTTAAGTAGGCAAACTCAATTATTGCATCTTTAGAATAAAATCCAGACAATAATGGAAAGCCAGTCAAAGCAAGCGTGCCAATTATCATTAAAGCATAAGTAGCTGGAAGCTTATTTCTCACTCCTCCCATATTATTTATATTTTGTTCTTCATTGAAAGCATGAATTACTGATCCTGCGCCTAAAAAAAGTAACGCTTTAAAAAATGCATGTGTAAATAAATGGAACATAGCAACATTATAGGCACCTACTCCACTAGCAAAAAACATATACCCGAGTTGGCTACATGTTGAATAAGCAATAATTTTTTTTATATCATCCTGAACTAGAGCAACACTACCTGCAAATATAGCTGTTGTCATACCAATGATTGTAACAATTGATAAAGCAAACTCAGAATATTCATATATTGGAGAACACCTAACAACCAAAAATACACCAGCTGTAACCATGGTAGCGGCATGAATTAATGCAGATACTGGAGTGGGTCCTTCCATTGCATCAGGAAGCCAAGTATGTAGAAAAAATTGAGCTGACTTGCCCATTGCACCAATAAATAAAAGGATACAGACAAGATCTATACTATTAACTTTTATACCAAGAAAATTTAATTCATCATTAATAAATAAACTAATTTGCTGAAAAACTTCTTCATAATTTACCGTTCCAAATAAATAGAAGATTAAAAAAATTCCTAATGCAAAACCAAAATCTCCAACTCTATTTACTAAAAAAGCTTTCATGGCTGCAGAATTTGCAGAGTTTTTTTTAAACCAAAATCCAATTAAGAAATACGAACAAAGACCTACACCTTCCCAGCCAAAGAATAATTGTAAAAAATTATCAGAGGTCACAAGAGTTAACATTGCAAAAGTAAATAATGACAAATAAGCCATAAATCTTGGTTTGTGCGGATCATGAGACATGTATCCGATGGAATAGATGTGTACCAATGATGAAATTGAATTTACAACTACTAACATTACAGCTGATAGTGCATCTATTTTGATAGACCAATTCACTTGGAGGCTTCCAGAGTTTATCCATTTCGCGATAAGTAAATTATTTTCATATCCATTAATAATTACTTCGTAGAAAATAATTATTGATAGAATTGCACTTATAGTTGTGAATAAACAAGTGGTATAATTACAAATTTTTTCTCCTATAAATTTGCTAAAAAAACCAGATAATATTGCAGCCGTTAATGGTAAAAACAAAATGAAATATTCCATTTTAACCTTTCAATTTTTCTATTTCCTCTACTCGAATTGTTCCAGAGTTTCTGTAATAAACAACAATGATTGCAAGACCTATTGCTGCTTCTGCTGCTGCAACTGTTAGAATAAATAAAGTGAAAATCTGTCCGCTGATATCATTCATATATATAGAAAATGATACTAGATTAATGTTTACGGCTAGAAGGATTAATTCGATACTCATTAAAATTACAATAACATTTTTTCTATTAAGAAATATTCCTACAATTCCAATAAGAAAAATTATTGCACCTAGTGTTAGGTAATGACCAATTCCAATTTCAATCATCTATTTTAACTCCTTGGTGTGATTTTACATTGACAAGTGAGACACCATCAATTCTCTCTCGAGATAATTGTTTAAAATAACTTTGCCTTTTCAAACCTTCTCTTTTTCTAAATGTAAGAACAATTGCACCAATCATAGCAACAAGTAATACCATTCCTGATAGTTGAAAGAGATGTATATAATCTGTATACAAAACATTTCCAATAGAATGGGTATTAGTAATATCCGAAAAGATAATTTTATTGGATAACTCAGGTTTATATTTCCAGCCACCAATTACGATGATTACCTCAAAAAATATTATTATACTTACTAAAAGACCAATTGGTATATGGGCAGAGTCAGTTGAAGATTTAAACCAAGTATTTTTTTGTTTAGCTACATTTAGCATCATTACTACAAATAAAAATAAAACTGCGACTGCACCAACGTATACGATAAGCATAATCATCCCTAAAAATTCAGCACCTATCATTATAAATAAGCTTGAAATACTAATGAAATCTAAAATTAAAAAGAAAACTGAATGTACGGTGTTCTTTGAAACGGTAACCATAATTGCAGATATAACTGCAATAAATGAAAAAAAATAAAAAAAAAAGGCGTGAGCTATCATTAATTACCTGTAAGGATTATCTGCCTTAATGTTTGCAGCCAAAACATTTTCCCATCTATCTCCGTTTTCGAGTAATTTTTCCTTATTGTAATATAATTCTTCTCTGGTTTCTGTTGCGAATTCAAAATTTGGTCCTTGCACTATAGCATCAACAGGACATGATTCCTCACATAACCCACAGTATATACATTTTAGCATATCTATATCATATCTTGTAGTTTTTCTGCTACCATCCTCCCGTTGTTCTGACTCTATAGTTATAGCTTGAGCAGGACATACAGCTTCACATAATTTACATGCTATGCATCTCTCTTCTCCATTTGGGTATCTTCTTAAAGCGTGTTCACCTCTTGCTCTTGGGCTGATTTTGCCTTTTTCAAAAGGATAGTTTAAAGTTTTTTTGGCTTTGAAAGCTTCTTTAATTGCGATTACTAAACCAGTTAAGAAATCTACCATAAAAATTGTTTTTAAAATTCTAGAAATTTTCATAAATTAGACCTTTGGCAATAAATCAAAATAAAGTAAAAAACCTGCTGTTAGCACCACCCATATTAATGAAAATGGTAGAAATATTTTCCATCCTAATTTCATAAGTTGATCATACCTATATCTTGGTACAATTGCTTTTACCAACGCAAAAAGTAAAAATAAAAGCAGAATTTTGATAATAAACCATAATGCTGGTGGCACGATGTCAAATGGGTAAATATTAATTGGTGACAACCAACCACCTAGAAATAATATAGATCCCATCGCACACATGAGTAAAATATTTGCATACTCTCCTAACCAGAACATTGCGTACATCATTCCTGAATATTCAGTTTGATAACCCGCAACTAATTCAGCTTCAGCCTCGGGTAAGTCAAATGGTGGACGATTTGTTTCTGCCAATGAAGATATAAAAAAAATAACAAACATTGGGAATAAAGGTATAATAAACCATATTTCATCTTGCGCCAAAACTATATCGGTAAGATTTAGTGATCCGACACAAAGTAGAACATTTATAATTATTACTCCAATCGATACCTCATATGAAACCATTTGTGCAGCAGATCTAATTGCTCCCAAAAATGGATATTTTGAATTTGATGCCCAGCCACCCATAATAATCCCATATACACCGAGAGAAGAGATTGCGAATAAATATAAAATACCAACATTAATATTTGCTAAAACAAAATCTTCGCTAAACGGAATAACAGCCCAGGAAATTAAAGCTAATGTCATAGTAGTTATTGGCGCTAGTATAAAAACTACTTTATTTGAGCTTGCAGGAATAATGATTTCTTTAAAAATATATTTAAGTGCATCTGCAAGAGATTGAAATAAACCAAATGGGCCAACCACGTTTGGACCTTTTCTTTTTTGAACAAATGCCCAAACTCTTCTGTCCAACCAAACAATCATTGCTACTGCGGTTAATAAAGGCAACAATAAAAATAAAATTTTATATGTTTCTGAGATTATTGTGTAAAAATATTCCATTCATTAACCTTCCGTTCCTGTTTTCTTAAGTTTTAAAAGACTATTTCTACATTCTGACATTGTTTTAGAGGCTCTTGCAATTACATTGCTATAATAGTAATCAATATCTCTAACACTAATTTTTTCATTCACAACTTCATTTTTTTGCTTTGTTAAAGAATTTAATACTTTTTCCTTTTTTAATTTCAAATAATTGAGCATACTGTCAACAAGTTCATTTTTGTCTTTAAATAATTTTTTTCTTTTTATTAATTCTGATAATTTATTTATAATTTCCCAATCCTCTAATGCGTCACCAGGAGGGAATGAAGCTTTGTAAGTTTTTTGCAATTTTCCTTCTAGATTTGTATAATGTGCTTCTTTTTCTGTATAAGCAGAGCCAGGAAGGATAAGATCTGAAATTTCTGCACCTTTATCTCCATGAGTACCTATATAAACAACAAATTCATTTTTTTTTGTAAAATTTAAATTATCTTGTCCGAATAAAAATAAAAGCTCATTTGTATTATTTTGAATTTTTTCTAAAGTTGAATTTTTATTACTTTCAGAATTAATTATATCTAAATCGTAGGCACCTACAGTTGATGAGTGATTTGAAATAACTCCTATTGCATTCCATTCCTCATTAATCTTACCATTAGATTTTAAAAAGTTATTTAATTGATTAAATAAAATTTGAGCTGATTTTAGTTTAAAAAACGATTGACCAAGAATAACTATTGGCTTTTTTGAAGAGATTATTTTTTTACTTAATTCATTATCTTTGTTGATTAAATTCATTATTTCTGATGTATCATTAGGTAAAATTTTATATGGATACGTCAAATCTCCTACATCACCATAACTAAAAATTTCTAAATTATTTTTTAAATAAGATTTTCTAATTCTTGAATTTAATATAGTGGCTTCGTATCTCGGATTAGCACCAATAATAAGAACTAAATCACTTTGTTCTATTCCATTTAAAGTTGGATTAAAAATATAGTTAGACCGATTGCTATTATCTACATATACGTGATCAGCTCTAGAATCTAAATTTGAACATTTAATTGTCTTTTCGAAAAATTCTTTTACAATATACATTGTCTCCATATCTGTAAGATCGCCAGTAATACCTGCAATTTTATCAGGTAAAACGCTTTCAATTTTTTTTGTTAGGGTATCGTAAGCTTCATTCCAGGTTATTTTTTCAAATTTACCATTTTTTTTTACAAAGGGTGTATCTAATCTTTGATTTTTTAATCCATCGCAAGCGTATCTAGTTTTATCTGATATCCATTCTTCATTTATATCATCGTTATTTCTTGGAAGTATTCTTTTTACTTCCCATCCGTAAGTATCAACTCTGATATTTGATCCGACTGCATCCATAACATCAATTGTTTCAGTTTTTTTCAATTCCCAGGGTCTTGCTTCAAAAACATATGGTTTAGATGTCAAGGCGCCAACTGGACAAAGATCTACGACATTAGCAGACAATTCAGACTCCATAGCTTTTTCTAAATAAGTTGAAATTTGCATGTCTTCACCTCGACCTATTGCTCCCAGTTCTGGTACACCAGCAATTTCAGTAGCGAACCTTACACATCTAGTGCAATGTATGCATCTTGTCATTTGAGTTTTTATAAGTGGACCCATATACTTGTCTGGTACATGCCTTTTGTTCTCTTTAAATCGTGATTTATCAACACCGTAGTACATTGATTGATCTTGAAGATCACATTCACCTCCTTGATCACAAACTGGACAATCTAATGGGTGATTAACAAGTAGAAATTCCATAACTCCTTTTCTAGCTTTTTCCACAAGTGGGGTATTTGTTTTAATGTTCATTCCATCAGCAGCTGGCATAGCACAGGATGCTATTGGTTTGGGAGATTTTTCCATTTCCACTAAACACATTCTACAATTTCCAGCTATAGATAATCTTTCGTGATAACAAAATCTTGGTATCTCAACTCCAGCCACTTCACATGCTTGAAGAACTGTTAACCCTTCTTCTACTTCTATTTCTTTATCATTAATTTTTAATTTAAGCATTATCTTTATCTAATAGATGTTGATCAACTAAATATGGAATATTTTTATTTGTATTTATTAACGGATTAAAATTATTTCTTTTAATAATCTCTTTTTTAAAATGTCTTAAAAGACCTTGTACTGGCCATGAAGATCCTTCACCAAATGCACATATTGTATGCCCTTCGATTTGTTTCGTTACTTCTTCTAACATTTCTATTTCTTCCCGTGATGCCTCATTATTTTTCATTCTTTCCAACATTCTCCACATCCAGCCAGAACCTTCTCTGCAAGGAGTACATTGACCACAACTCTCATGTTTATAAAATCGTGCTATTCTCGCCATACATGCTATTATGTCTTGGTCTTTATTAATTACAATTATACCAGCAGTACCAAGACCACTTTTTTGTTGTATTAAAGAATCAAAATCCATTTTAATTGTATCGCAAATTTCTTTTGGAAGCATCGGCATTGATGATCCTCCAGGAATGACAGCTTTAAGGTTTTCCCAGCCACCTATTACGCCTCCTGCATGTTTTTCAATTAGCTCTTTCAATGTAACGCCCATTTCTTCCTCAACATTACATGGTCTATTTACATTGCCTGAAATACAAAATATTTTAGTTCCTGTATTTTTTGGATTACCTAAGCCAGCAAACCATTTAGCACCTCTTCTTAAAATTGTTGGTACAACTGCAATTGTCTCAACATTGTTAACTATTGTGGGACAACCATAAAGTCCAATCAATGCAGGAAATGGTGGTTTCAATCTTGGTTGACCCTTATTACCCTCAATACTTTCTAGCAAAGCAGTTTCTTCTCCACAAATATATGCTCCTGCTCCATAATGAATATAAATATCTAAATCCCAACCAGTGCCACATGCGTTTTTTCCAATTAATTTCTTTTCATAGGCTTCGTCAATTGATTTTTGTAAATTTTCTCCCTCGTTAAAATATTCCCCTCTGATATAAATATAACATTTATGCGCACCTACAGCGTAAGATGCAATTAGGCAACCTTCTATTAATTTTTGTGGTTCGAATCTTAGTATATCACGGTCTTTACAAGTGCCTGGTTCTGACTCGTCAGCATTTATAACCAAGTAATGAGGTTTTGAGATTTCTTTTGGTGCAAAAGACCATTTTAATCCAGTTGGAAATCCTGCCCCGCCTCTACCTCTAAGTTCAGACAATTTAATCTCATCTATGATCCAATTTTTACCTTTCAAACATATTTCTTTTGTGTCCACCCAATCTCCTCTTACTTTAGATGACTCAACATCAATACCATTGTCGCCATATAAATTCTGAAATATTCTGTCTTTATCTTCAAGCATTTTTAAAATTATTTAGTGTTGTTCTTTCTGTTTCAGGAGCTGAATTAAATCTGCCTTTATATGAGCCAGGTTTTGGTTGTTTACCATTTTTTGTTTCATCTATAATTTTTATTAGTTTTTCTTTACTCAAATCTTCATAATAATTTTCATTAATTTGGATCATTGGTGCATTTACGCATGCCCCTAGACATTCGACTTCAACCCATGAACAATTTCCATCTTCTGAAATTTCATTTTCATTTTTTGATATCTTTTCTTTACATGCCTCAACTAGTTTATACGCTCCTCTTAACATACAAGGTGTTGTGGTACATACCTGATAGAAGTATTTTCCAACAGGACTTAAATTATACATTGAATAAAATGTAGCTACTTCATAAACTTTTATATAAGGCATATTTAATAGCTTTGCTATGTACTTCATCGCTGCAAGTGGTATCCAGTTTTGATTCTGATTTTGAGCAAGATACAATAGAGACATTACAGCGCTTTGTTGTTTTCCTTCTGGATACTTAGAAATAATTTGTTTTGATGTTCTTAAATTAACATCATTAAATTCAAATTTCTCCGGCTGTTGTTTTGATATTTTTTTAATACTCATCTATCTATCTCTCCAAAAACTATATCTAAAGATCCCAATACTGCAGGGACATCAGCCAACATATGACCTTTTATTAAATAATTCATTGCTTGAAGGTGAGAAAAACCTGGTGCTCTGATCTTGCACTTATAAGGTTTGCTTGATCCATCAGAAATTAAATATACACCAAATTCTCCCTTAGGTGCCTCAACTGCTGTATAAATTTCATCTTTATTAACTCTGTAACCTTCTGTGAATAACTTAAAGTGATGAATTAGCGCTTCCATAGATTCTTTTAAAACTTTTTTTGGAGGAGGAGAAATTTTACCATCTAAAGTTTTAACAGGTCCTTTAGGCATATTTTTTAAACATTGATCAATTATTTTTACACTTTCTTTCATCTCCTCAACTCTACATAGATATCTGTCATAACAATCACCATTTGTCCCAACAGGTATATTGAATTCCATTTGTTCATAACAATCATATGGTTGTGATTTTCTCAAATCCCATGCAATATTTGAACCTCTTAACATCACACCTGAAAAAGAATAATCGAGAGCATCTTGTTTTGAGACAATTCCAATATCAACATTCCTTTGTTTAAAAATTCTATTATCTGTTAGTAGAGTTTCTAAATCATCGATAATTTTTGGGAATTTTTTTATAAAATCAGAAATATCATTATCTAAACCCCTTGGGAGATCTTTATGAACTCCTCCAGCTCTAAAATAGTTTGCATGAAGTCTTGACCCAGAAACCCTTTCGTAAAAAGTCATAAGCGTTTCTCTCTCTTCAAAACCCCACAAAGAGGGAGTTAAAGCACCAACATCCAAAGCTTGTGTCGTTATGTTTAATATATGGCTTAATATTCTTCCAATTTCACAAAATAAAACTCTTATATATTGAGCTCTTATTGGTACCTCTATTTTTAGAATTTTTTCTATTGCTAATGCAAAAGCATGTTCTTGGTTCATTGGAGCGACATAATCAAGTCTATCGAAATATGGTACTGCTTGAGAATAAGTTTTATGTTCTATTAACTTTTCTGTTCCACGGTGCAACAATCCTATATGAGGGTCTGCTTTTTCAACAACTTCACCATCAAGTTCCAGTATAAGTCTCAATACTCCATGAGCTGCGGGATGTTGTGGGCCAAAATTTAAATTTAGTGTTTTTGTTTGCTTAGACATTATTTGTCATTAGAGTTTTTATTAATATACTCTGTTCCTTCCCAGGGACTTTCATAATCAAAATTTCTATAATTTTGCTCAAGTTTCACAGGTTCATAGACTACTTTCTTTTCATCTTCACTATATCGAACTTCATTATGACCTGTTAAGGGAAAGTCTTTTCTAAGTGGATAGCCTTCAAAACCATAATCTGTCAAAATTCTTCTTAGGTCTGGATGATCTTTAAATTTAATTCCATACATGTCAAAAACTTCTCTTTCCATCCAATTTGATGCTGGATAAATCGTCGTGATTGTAGGAATTATTTCTTCCTCATTAATAAAACATTCTAAAACTAATCTTGAATTATATTCATGACTTAAAAACATGTATACTAACTTAAATCTTTTATCTTTTTGAGGGTAATCAACAGCGGTTATGTCTATTAGTTGTCTAAATTTGGTATTTTCATTATTTTTAAGAAATAAAATTACCTCTATTAAATCCTCGCTATCGATATTTATAAAAATTTGAGAATGATTAATTTTAGATGTATTGATTTTAGTTGTAAGTTCTGAATTAATTTTTTTTTCTAAATCTTGCAATGAAAACATAAAACTACCTTTCTAATGATCCATTATTACGGATTTTTTTTTGTAGTTGCATAATACCATATAGCAATGCTTCAGCTGAGGGCGGACAACCTGGTACGTAAATATCTACAGGCACAATCTTGTCACAACCTCTCACAACTGAATAAGAGTAATGATAATATCCACCACCATTTGCACAGCTACCCATTGATATTACATAACGTGGTTCTGGCATTTGATCATAAACTTTACGTAAAGCTGGTGCCATCTTATTTGTTAGTGTACCCGCAACAATCATAACATCTGATTGTCTTGGTGATCCACGTGGTGCAGCTCCAAACCTTTCCAAATCATATCTGGGCATAGATGTTTGCATCATTTCAACTGCACAACATGCCAAGCCAAAAGTCATCCAGTGAAGAGATCCTGTTCTAGCCCAATTTACTAAATTATCAAATGATGTTGTAATAAAACCTTTATCTGCAAAATCTTTTGCTAATTGTTTAAATTCATCAGGTATTTTTTTTTCTTTTTCTGTATCGATCATTTAATTATTCCCAATCCAAAGCTCCTTTTTTCCATTCAT
>CACHJZ010000008.1 GCA_902580275.1 uncultured Pelagibacteraceae bacterium
AGTAACAATTGTTGGCTGTATGTATACTTTATCTTTAGTTATGAAAACAATTCCAGTTGGTGTTACATATGCTTCTTTTGCAGGATTGTGTATTATAGCTACAATTGTTATTGGAATTATTAAATTTAATCAAATGCCAGATTTATATACAATTTTGGGAATGATATTAATTATATCGGGTGTTTTGATAGTAAATTTACTTGGCAAAACTTCATCATGATTCCAAAAAAATATTCAAATTTTGTTTATATTTTAATAATGGGTTTTGGCATGAGTCTTTTAATGACACTCATTATAACTTTCATTAATACAGGTTACGATAATGACTATTTTAAAAGGTTTTTAAAAGCATGGAGTGTAGGGTTACCTATAGCAATTATTGTCTCATTAGTTGTAGGGCTATTGCAAAAAGATTTGTAGATAATATAAGCAATTGAAATGTATAAAGTTATAATTACTTACGAACTGATATTTTTAGCATTCTGGAATATATTATATTTATCTAACTCAGATGTTGAAAACTGGTTCACTGAAAAGTTTTTAACTGCAATATTTGTATTTTTCTCTACCATGGCTCTTGGTTTGACACTAGTTTATATAATTTATATTAGTATCAAGTTATCTGGACTAGCTGGGGTGCTTCGAAGTCTAAAAGATCCTAGAAAAAAGGGAAATTAGTAATTTCTAAAAGCGCAATTTTAAATGTTTGAACCTAGAAGAGATTTTGCCGTAAAAAAATTAACAAACTTTATTGATAATAACTTAGTTGAATATTCTAAACTAAGAAATTTTGATTTTGGTCCAGATAAAAGAACAAATATTTCTTGCCTATCACCATATATAACTCACGGTATTTTAACCGAAAAAGAAGTAATGAAATTATCTTTAAAAAAATATTCATTACCAAAAATTGAAAAATTTATTCAAGAAGTTTTGTGGCGTGTTTATTGGAAAGGATGGCTTGAGCTTAGACCAAATGTCTGGATGGATTACATAATAGATTTAAATAATCTAAAGCTAGAATACAAAGATAACAAAGATTACTTGGATGCAATCGAGGGTAAAACAAGCATTGAATGTTTTAACACTTGGGTAAATGAGTTAAAAAATCATAATTATCTTCATAATCATGCAAGAATGTGGTTCGCAAGTATTTGGATTTTTACTCTCGGTTTACCTTGGCAATTAGGTGCTGAGTTTTTCATGAAATATCTTTTTGATGGCGATAGTGCTTCTAATACCTTGGGTTGGAGATGGGTAGCTGGCATTCAAACTAAAGGTAAAAATTATGTTGCATCTGAATGGAATATAAAAAAATTTACCAATAATAGATTTAGCAACATAAAGTTAAATGAAAATCCTGTTCCAATTATGGATGATAGGAATTATTCGATTGTAAATAACAACTTTTTAAATGCAAATTTATCAAATGATCAAAGTTTATTAATATTTGAAAACAATCTTTCATTTGATCAAACAGATTTCAAAGATCAATCTTTTAAGAATATTTATTTTATATATAATGAAAATCAAACAAGACAAATGAAGCTTGATGAAAAGGTTTTAACTTTTAAGAGGTCTCTAATTGAAGATCAAATTAAAAATTTAAAGAGTAAATCCTTAAATTGCGAAATTATCAATATTCAAGATTTAAAAAGTATGGAAGAAAATTTATTGGCCTTATACCCCTCGATAGGTGAGAATTTAGATTATGTAAATAAAAATAATTTAAAAAATATTAATTTTTTATATAGAAAAATAGATCAGTATTCATGGAAATATTGTAATAAAGGTTTTTTTAATTTTAAAAGCTATATACCAAAGATTGTACAAGAATTTATTTAGAAGAACATCTTTTAGAGCAATACTTTACTCTGTCCCAGTTTAACCTCCACTTTTTTCTCCAAACAAAAGGCCTTTTGCAAACTGGACAAATTTTAGAGGGCAAATTTTGTTTTTTCATTTAAGTTGATTTTTATTTTTCAAAAATAAAAAATAGGCAACTATTTCATAACCGTAATGAAATAAAATATACAATGGCTTAATTGAAAATATTTTCGCAAGAAAATTATATTTTGGGATTTTTGACCAAATTATAATAAATGCTTTTGCACCCCCTATCACCTTGCCATCCTCAATTACATGAAGTCTTCTTAATAATTCTGCTTGAGATTTAGATGTTAATTTTAAAGCTTCATCATTATTTGTTATATCAATCCACTCAAGGTTGCTATCTGCAATTTTTTTGTAGTGATTTATTTCCAGTCTACAAACATTACATGAATCGTTAAAAAATACTTTAATTGCCATATGTATTCTTATTTATAAATTTTTCAGCCTCTGACAATATTAATTTTTTTCTCTCTGGTTTCATTTTATCAAAAATTCTTACCATCATTGAAAGTCTTGGATTTTTTAAAAAGAAAGATCTATTTCTATTAATAAACCTCCAGTATAAACCATCCATGGTATTGCACCATTCTCCTTTTTTAAAATCCATCATTTTCATAAAATAACTTGATCCGCATATATAAGGTTTAGTAGCAAAAATTCCCCCATCGCTGAATAAACCCATACCGTAAACATTTGGCACCATCACCCAGTCAGATGAATCTACAAACATTTCCATAAACCATTTGTAAACAATTTTAGGTTTTATCTCACACAAGTTCATAATATTTGAGAGTATCATTAATCGTTCAATATGATGGGACCATCCATGATTTAATGCATTTTTAATTGCGTGATCCAAAGGTGGTAGACCAGTTGTTCCTTCATACCATGAGTCTTTCATTTTTCTATTCTGTTTAAAAAAATTTCTTGTCTCCATATCCTCGCTATACTTTTGATAAACTCCTCGCATAAATTCTCGCCAGCCAATGACCTGTCTTACGTAACCCTCTAAAGAATTAAGTCTAATTTTATTTTTTTTATGGAACTCTAAAGTTTTAGAAATAATAAACTCAGGTGTTATAAGTCCTAAATTAATATAAGGACTTAAAGCACTATGAAATAAAATATTATTACTTTGATCAACTGCATCCTCATAATCACCAAATAAATTTGATTTTTCTTTAAGAAAAAAATTCAAAAGTTTCACAACCTCATTGTATTCAGTTGCAAACCAAAAATTTTTTGTATTACCTGGGTGATCTTTAAACAATTTATCAATTATCGGTTTTAAATTTTTTGTGTGTTTTGTTTCAGTTATATTTGGAAATTTTGGTATTTTTGTATTTTTTGGAAGTTTTTTTCTATTATCTTCATCGAAACTCCATTTACCACCCTCTGGTGTTCCATCTTTCTTCATAAGAATATTCAGTTTTTGTCTTGTGCCTTTATAAAAAGTTGCCATGAATGGCCGTTTGTTTTTTGAAAGATAATTATTAAATTCTTCTCTTGTATTTAAAAACATTGGGGATTTTATTTGGTGCCAAACCAAATCATTTTTTTTAACAAAATTTTGTACTTTTTTTTCAAAGAACTTGTCTTCAATTTCAAACGTTGTGATCTCTTTAATTTTTTTTGATTTAATAACTTTCTTAACTTTTTCTAAATAATCTTTTTTAAAATCTGCTGAATCGATCTTTGTATATTCAACTTTAAATTTATTTTTTTTTAAATGATCTGCATGAGATCTCATTGCTGACAAAAATAGTAGAATCTTTAACTTGTGATGCTTTTCATATGTGCATAATTCATAGTCTTCTGACATAAAAAACAGGTGATCATTTTTGAAGCGGTCTAGATATTTTGGTGGAAATAGTTGATTTCCAAGTATAAAAAATAACTTCATAGAGTTAATATAGCTTTAAAAAAAAATATATGTCAGAAAAATATTTAATTTTTGGTGCGACAGGTTCGATCGGTTCAAGTTTATCAAGGCAACTTAAACAGTCTGGAAAAGAAGTTCATTTAGTTGCAAGAGATGAAAGTGAGGTTAAAAAACTTTCAGAAGAATTAGGTTGTTCTTTTACTGTTGCAGACGTTCTTGAAAATGGATTTGTTGATAAAGTTAAAGCAGAAGTTCCAGATGTAAAAGGTATTGCATATTGTGTTGGTTCAATTGTTTTAAAACCACTAAGAATGATTAAAGAAGACGAATTTAATCAATGTATGAAGTTAAATTGTTATTCTGCATTAGAAGTAATTAGAGGATACCAAGATACTTTAAAAAAAAGTAAAGGATCAGTCGTTTTATTTTCAACTGTTGCAGTTAGAAGAGGTTTTAGTAATCATGGAATAATTGCGTCAGCTAAAGCTGCTGTTGAAGGGTTGACTGTTAGTTTAGCATCTGAGCTTGCACCAAATGTAAGGGTAAATTGTATTGCGCCAAGTTTGTCTAAATCTAAAATTGCTGAACCAATGTTAAAAAATGCTGTACTTGCAGAAGGTATTGCAAAAGCTCACCCATTAAAGAGAGTTGGCGAAGGTACAGATAGTGCATCACTTGCAAAATTTTTAATTACTGATGAAAGTTCTTGGGTTACAGGACAAGTTATCGGTGTTGATGGTGGAAGATCAACTTTATCTTAAATTTTATGTTTATAGCAATGAACAGATTCAAAATTGTTAAGGGAAAAGAAAAAGAATTTGAAGATGTTTGGAAAAATAGAGATACACATTTAAAAGGAGTAGATGGTTTTAAAGAATTTCATTTAGTCAAAGGAAATGAAAGTGAAGATCATACCTTATATGCATCTCATAGTATTTGGGCTTCTAAAGATGCTTTTATTGATTGGACAAAGTCAGAAGCTTTTAGGCTTGCCCATAAAAATGCTGGACAACATAAGGATCTTTACATAGGCGCACCAAACTTTGAAGGTTTTGAAGTAGTTATTTAAGTCTACTTATAAATTTTATCTACCTCTACTTGGTAAGATTCTACTAACTTGTTATTTTGATTTGCTATACCAACAACGTCAATCATCTCTTTAATCATTTGATCTGACGCTCCCTTTTTTTTAGCTGCAGCTGTGTGAGATCTAATACAATACTCACAACTATTTGTAATTGAAACTGCAACATAAATTAATTCTTTAGTAACTGGATCAAGTGCACCCTTCTTCATAATTTGTTTTAAATTATTCCAGGTTCTTTCTAACGTTTCAGGATTGTTAGCTATTGCTTTCCAAAAATTTGGAATTTTTTTTATATTTCTCGTTTTTTTAATATCATTAAATATCTTTTTTACTTTTCCCTTAGCTTTTGTTTCATTAACAAGTTTAAATACTGACATATATCCTCCTTTTATATTTTAAGAATATCACTCTTAAATTTTGAATACAAAATATTAGAGTAATTATTCATATCTTTCATATTTACTTTTGCATCATTATCAAATTTTTCTAATGCATTGGCTCCCAATTGTTTTTCTAGAGCAGATTTATATTCTGGTACACAGCCCCATTCATTTACTGTTGTATCCTTAACTTCTATATGAAATTGAATTCCATATGCATGGTTTTGATATTTAAAAATCTGGTATTTAGTTTCAGGTGATGATGCCAATAAAGTTACATTTTTATTATCTTCTAATCCTTGAACTTCATATGAATGCCATTGCAATGATGTAATTTGATTTGGAAATTTAGAAAATAAAGGATCTGTATCTTTATTTTTAGAAAAATCGATATTTAACATTCCTATTTCAGGATTATCAGATTTTACTACTTTTCCTCCAACTGCTTCGCCTAATAGTTGACACCCAAGACAAAAACCTAAATAAGGTTTTTTTAAATCAACAACGTATTCTTTTATTCTTTTTTTTTCCTCAACTAACCAAGGATAATCCTTTTCCATCCAGGTATCCATTGGTCCACCCATACAAAACATTGCATCAAATTTTGTAAGATCATTTGGAATTTTTTCACCTTCGTCTAATTCTATTGTTGTTAAATTAGCACCATCTTTGATCATTAAATCTTTGATATAACCAGGATCCTCTATTTTGATATGTTGGAGAATTAATATATTCACAATATTTAAATTAATTAAAAACTAGTTGAAACTTCTATGTCTGTTCCATACTCGGGAATTGGGCTATCAAAGTTATATGATGAATTTAATCTTACATCAAAACCATCTAGATCTTTGACATAACTTAGTTGTGCTAAATTATTTATTAATGGATCAAAGTTAAAAGCAAACTCAGAGTCTTCTTCCTTGATATGTCCTAATTTTATTAAAAGACTATCGATATGAGAAAATCTATGACTATCAAGATGCTGAAATCTTTCATAGTTTAAAGATAAAGTAAGTCCATTTAAATATACAGTTTCAAATCCTAGATTTGCTCTAATATTTTTTTCAGAATAATTATCTATTTCGAAAGTATTAACTAGAGTGCTTCCTTGACTTGAATACTCTAATTTAACATCTGGTGTTAAATCATACACAACCTCTAAGCCACCATTGGTATTTGCTCTCCCTCCATCAAAATTATATTCTTTTAAATTAAATAAAAAACCACCAGCAATTTCTGCATTTTCAAAAACATCCTCTTCATATAAAACATCGGTTGTACTTCTAACAGTAGATATATAATTAGTAAAATCACTCAAATGCGTTAGACCATAAATAATTCTTCCTGAAGGGGTTAAATTAAAATCTCCGTAAGTATTTCTGCTTCTAAAATTTATTGCGGTAAATAATTGTTTTCCGTTTCGTTCACCAGTAAGTTTGCTTTCATATTTGTGATCAAATCTTAAAATACTTAGCCCAATAACAGCGTTTATATATCGTTGATCATCGCCTGGAGTAATTCCATATAAATTTAATGTTAAAGACTCCATATCTACTTCGTCAGGTGAATTTGTACTAGAATGATTCTCTGCATACCTGATAGCTAAACCAAAAAATTTATCTTCTGCAAATTTTTTATCTGCTCCAAAGGTTATACCAGATGTTTTTATTTCTTTTGGTTTTTCTATTGGAGTATCTTCGTAATTTCCTATCGATATATCTCCATGGCTCCAATAAGACCAAGTAGATTTTCTATTACTTTTCTTATTATTTGTAATTGTAGCCTGACGGATATATTTAGATTCTTTTAATTTGCTTTTTAAGGATGTTAAAACAGGATTAAAAGTTTTTACATTAATGTTAAAACTATTTAAATTATCACTATCTCGGTTTCGTTTAACCCACTCAAATCTTTTAAAAATTGTTGATACATTTAAATTGATATTTTGTTTTGAAAGCTGAACTGTAGAGCCAATTATAGAAGCCGAGTCACTTACACATTCAACTATTCCATAAGGACACTCTAAGTCATACTGGTTAATGTGATGGACACCTGGTCCCCCTTCATCATGATCTGCAAGATATAGTCTCATTCCATCGCTAGAAAACGCCATACCTGCTGGCTCACCAACTCTATCCCCCGCATCTCTAGTGAGAAAAATATCATCTAATTGATATCTACCTACTTTAACTGCTGTTGAAACATCATAATTTGTTCCTAACCTAAACTGATAAATAAAGTTTAATTGTTTGGAAGGATCGTCTCCATGGTTTTTAGAAAAGACGTCTTTTATCAAAATAAACATATAACCACCATCGGGAGTAAATTCAATATCCCAGCCTTGAGTTGCACCTTCATCAATTACACCTATATCCATCATGCTAGTTACATTAATTGAAGTTGGCGAGGAAATGTCATTAGGTCCTGGCAAGGAATAAGTAGTTATATTACCCTCATCTGCTTGTACATCTAAAGTAAAAAGTTTTGTTCCATCTCTGCTAAAAGCCATACTATCAATAGTTGCTGTACCGGTATCAAACTTTCTTTCGTAAACCATTGTGTTAATATCATAAGCTTTACTTAAATTATATTTACCAATTTCTCCTTCAAAATTTAGTATAAAAAATGTTCTGCCATCTGGGGAAATGTGAATTCCTACAATAAAATCTTGAGTTAAAAGTGCCATATCACCCTCCGCAAGTTCGTTTGGGTTTGCACCAGCAAGATCATTACAATCTGCATTTACATTCCCTTTAACTCTATCTGAAGTAATGTCAAACGGAGTATCTAGCCTATTCATTCTTAATGGACTATCACTAGTGGTATTAGCATTAGCAAAGTTGGCTATGAATACTTGAGTACCATCAGGACTAAATACAACATCATATGGATCTTGAGAACTGTCTACATCTACTAATGAACCAGCTGCGTTTCTACATTCATGATCTATTCCACCTATAAAATTATTATTACCACCTGGGATTAAAGAGCCTCTATGAGTAAGAGTTAATGCCTCAGCAAAAGCAAAATTACAGCTAAAAAATGATAAAAATAATAGTGCGATGAATTTTTTCATTAACTTATTTTAATGCAGGTTTTAAAAGCCTCAACATTTTAATATGTATTTTTTTATTGGCTGATATTAAAACATTGCCAGCTTTTGTTGCACTTTCGTTACGCCATGTTGAGGCAATTCCACCTGATGCTTTAATTATTGGAATAAGTGGATGAATATCCCAGATTTTATTCATACATTGAATTACAACATCTAATTTTCCTTCACAAAAATGGGCATAGCTTAATGCATCAGAACAAGGAAACTGCATCATCTTTAAAATCTTTGGAATTTTCTTTTGTTTGTTTAAGGATAAATAACCATGAAAAGCAGCAGACAATTTCATATTTTTAAATTTTGCTTTTTTATTGATACTTAACTTTGATTTTTTTCCATTATCAACGACATATGCCACTTTGTTTGAAACGTTATAGTAATATTTTTTTAATTTAGGAAAATTAGCCAAACCTACAATTGGATCTCCTTTATAATTTAATGAGATCAAATTGCTCCAAGTTGGATTTCCTATCACAAAAGATCTTGTTCCATCAATTGGATCAATAATCCATGCGAACTCACTTTTAACCTTTTTGTGTCCAAATTCTTCTCCAATTATTTGATGATCTGGAAATTTCTTTTGTATTTTTGCTCTTATAAATTTTTCAAATGCTTTATCTGCAGATGTGACCGGGTCGTAGCCTTTGCCCTTAAGTTTATTATTTACCTTGAAGGGCTTGTTAAGCTTCCTATAATAAAGTTGTGTTAAGTCCTTAGCTAAGCTGTTTAAAAAGCTTGAAAATACTTTGATTTTCTTTGAATTTATCTCTGGCATAAATAGTCACTTACTATTTTATTTATCTTGATTAAAGACAAATTTTAAATAATCCTCGAATATACTATGAAAATAGAACTGAATAATAACAAGATTTTCTATAAAAATGGCTCATCTGTACAAGAGATACATCCATTTTGGTTACGTGAAAGAGCCAATGGTGAAAAATACTTAGATAAAAAAACGCAACAAAGACTTTTTGATCCAACTTCCTTAAATGTCGAAATTGCAATCAAAAGTGCTCGAATTAATGATGACTTATTAGAGATAGATTTCAATGATGGTGTTAATTCTAAACTAAATATTGAAAAAATTGCTGAAGAATTTTCAAAAGAAGATGAAGTAATTTATGGTATAGAAAAAGTTAAATGGAATTCATCTTTCTCAGATTTTAAAAAATATAAATATTCTGATGAACTTTTCGAAACTCAGGAAATGTATAATTTATTATTGTCTTTTTATAAATATGGATTTGTAATTATAAAAGATGTACCAACCGAGGATAATTTCTTAGTAAAATTTGCGAATAAAGTTGGAAGTGTAAGAAGAACAAATTTTGGCGAACATTTTAATGTTAAATCAATTCCAAGCCCTAACGATTTAGCCTATACATCTCTTCCTCTAGCACCACATACAGATAATCCTTACAGAAATCCTGTGCCATGCATCCAATTATTACATTGTATTATAAATGAAGTTTCTGGTGGTCTTTCAACGTTAGTAGATGGATATACTGTTACCGAGGATTTAAAAAAAGAAAATCCAGAGTTTTATAATATTCTTACCAAAGTAAAGGTTAAATTTAAATTTATAGACAAAGATGTTGTCTTAGAGCATTGGGCTGAATTAATTCAGTTAGATGAAAATAAAAAATTAAAACAGGTAAGATTTAGTCCAAGATTAGACTTTGTCCCAATTTTAGAAAAAAGTGAATTAGATTTGTACTATAAAGCTAGGAAAAAATTATCTGCAATGTATAATTCTGACAAATATAGAATTGAATTTAAACTTCAGCCAAAAGATCTTTTAATGATGGATAATTATAGACTATTACATGGTAGAACAGAATTTGATGCAAATGAAGGAAGTAGATTTTTACAAGGTTGTTATTTAGATTTTGATAGTACAGAGGGTAAATTAAGACACTTAAAAAGAAAATTTAATCTTTGACTTTTAAAGATACCTTAATTGCATCATTAGTCCCAATTTTTTTAGGTTTTGGTTTTGTAATTGCTAAACCAGCAATGGAACATTTTCCACCTATACTTTTAATGGGTTTGAGATTTACTTTTGCAGCATCAATTTTAATTTGGTGGTTTCCAATTCCAAGAGGTTATCTTAAGAAAATTTTTATAGCGTCTCTGATTGCAAATACTCTGCAGTATAGTGTTACATATACTGGTTTAAATTTAATTGATGCTTCTGCAGCTGTACTACTGGTTCAAACAGAGGTTCCATTTGGAGTACTGTTTGCTTACTTCATGCTTAAAGAAAAACCTACAATAAGAAGTTTAATTGGAATTACAATTGCATTTGTTGGTGTATACATTTTAACAGGCTCTCCTAATTTAGAGGGAAAATTTTTAGGTATATTTCTTACAATATTAGGGTCTGCTATTTGGGCCTTAGGACAAGTTTTGGTTAAGCCATTGAGTAAAGAAATAAGTCCTCTAACACTTGTTGCGTGGCTTGCTCTATTCTCAGGACCAATATTAATTTTTTTATCAGCTATCCTTGATGGTAACACAATAAATTATATTAAATCTGCAAGCATTAATAGTTGGGCAATTGCGTTTTATTTAGGATTCTTTATGCAACCAGTTACCTACGGGTGCTTTTATTATGTATTAAAAAATAACCCATTATATAAAGTGTTACCCATTGTTACTATGGGAATACCTTTGACTGGCTTGTTAGCTGCAATACTTCTTCTTGGAGAAAAACCAACGACAGAACTTTACCTTGGAGGTTTTATAATTTTAATAGGGGTAATTTTAATTCTTTATACAAAACAAAAAAAAAGTAGTTAAAAATATATTTTTTATTTATCCAATTTTTCCTAATAAAGGAATGTATTCTAGCAAATAAAAACCTATTGCTTGAAGTTGATTTGTTATTATTAATATTCCTGTAAGGAATAAGAGGACACCACCAGTTTTTGTTATAATATTCATTTTTCGCTTAATATTTTTTGAAATAAGAAGAAACTTTTGAATAGCATAACCCGCTAAAATAAATGGAATGGCTAATCCTAGTGAATAAAACGTAAGAAGCATTATTCCTTCATAAATATTTTCAGTTGTTGATGCCAAAATTAAAATGGACCCAAGAATTGGACCTATACAAGGTGTCCAACCGAATGCAAAAGCCATACCTACTAAAAACGAACTGAATACATTACTGTTTTTCTCTGCATCTAATCTTTTTTCGTAGTTAAGAAAATTAAGATTAAACACTCCTAAAATATGAAGTGAAAAAATGATAATTATTAAACCAGCAATAATTCTTAATGGAAAAGAATTTTTTAATAAAATCTTTCCTAAAAAAGTTGCTGATGCTCCGAATATAATAAAGACAACTGAAAAACCTAGGGTAAATAAAATTATTGGTAATAAATTTATATTTTTACTTTTTAATAGATTCTCTAAAGTGGAACCTGATATATAAGAAATATAACCTGGTATGAGTGGCAACACACATGGAGATAAAAAGCTTATTAATCCAGCACCAAATGCAATAAAAATTTCTGTCATTTTATCCTGAATTTTTCATTGCTGCAGCAATACCAGCAATTGAAGTCATCATTGCATCATCTAAATATTTTCTATGCTTTTTCTGTATTCCTTTTTTAGATAATTTTTTCATGACTACTGCTTGCAAGATATTAAGAACTTCAGTGTAAATATTCCTTACAATAACTGATGATCTAAACTTTTTCCTCTGATTAATAATTTCTGATGGAGTTATAAATTGATTTAATTTTTTTATATTATCAAATTGCAATCTTAGTTTATCACCAACTTTTTTAAGGTTAGCATCTGCTAAACCCTCTTCGTAAACCTCTGAAATCTCGGGATCAACTTTTGAAATCACCATATCTAAAATGTCCATTGTTGAATTAAAGAAAGGCCAATTTCTTTCCATATCAACTAATATAGATTTAAATTTTTTAACTGAGGAGTATTTTAATGCCTCACCTGTTCCAAGCCATGCCGGTAACATTAATCTTATTTGCGTCCAAGCAAAAACCCATGGTATTGCTCTAAGACCTTTGATGTTGTCGACATTCTTTCTTTTAGAAGGTCTAGATCCTATTGACAATTTTCCAAGCGCAAGATGTGGTGTTACAGTTTTAAAGTATCTTATGAAATCTGTATTTTCTCTAATATTTTTTCTGTAAGATCTTGTTGAGATTTGTGTCATGTCCTCAATTAAGTTTCTCCAACTTTCTTTTGGTTTTGGTGGTGGATTTAGCGTTGCTTGCATGACTGCACCGATATAACTACAAAGATTATATTTTGCTATAGGTTCATAGCCATATTTTTGTTGTATCATTTCACCTTGATCAGTAATTCTAATTTTACCATTTACGGATCCTGGGGGTTGAGATCTAAGGGTAGATTGAATTGGACCACCTCCTCTTCCAGCAGATCCTCCTCTACCATGAAAAAAATGTAAGATCTATTTTATATTTTTTTCCTAACTTAACTATTTCCTCTTGAAGTTTATATTGGTGCCAACTGGCAGAAAGCTTTCCAGCATCTTTACTTGAATCTGAATATCCAATCATTATTTCGTGATTATTTTTTATTAATTTTCTGTACCAGCTTAATGAAAATAAATTTTCCATTATTGATTTTGCATTTTTTAAGTCGTCTAAAGTTTCAAATAATGGGACTACTCTTAATCTTTTGTTAATATTTGCTTCTTTTTGTAAAAAAGAAACAGCTAAAATATCAGATGCTGACGATGTCATCGAAATTATATATGCACCTAAACACTCCTCAGGTTGATCAGCTAGAATCTTAAAAGTAGACCAAACTTCAAGGTTTTCTCTATTTTTAAATTTGAAGTTTTTGATGATTTTTTTATTTGTTTTTAGATGTTTTGATAAAAAATTTACTCTTTGCTTTTCTGTCCATTTATAATAATCGGCTCTGTACTTCTTTTTGACAAACTCATAAAGTAATTGCGAGTGTCTTGATGCCTCCTGTCTAATATCTAGTCTAGCAAGATTAATACCAAAACATTTAGCTCTTCTCATCAAGTCAAGTAATTCACCACTAGCTATATTTTCGTTTTGATTACTTTCAAGAGAATCTCGCACTACTCTTAAGGGTTTTAAGATTTCTTCTCTTGAGGATAATAGTTTATTTTGATCTAGAGGTTTGTGTCTTACAAGATGATTTTCTATTGCTCTATGCGTCAACCTCATTTTATCCCTAAGAGGTCTTAAGAATACTCTATATGGCTCAAAAGTTTTTCCCGTAACTTTTAAAATTTTGTTGGAGCATTTTTCCATTGAAAAAGATCTAATTAACTTTGTTAATTCTTTTTCATATAATTTTGCGGCTTCCCATCGTGATAATAAAATTACTTCTTTTGTAATCGCGGAGGTTACATTTGGATTTCCGTCTCTATCTCCACCCATCCAAGATCCAAATTGAATTGGATTAAAATTTTTAGGTAAATTCTTTCCCATATTTTTAAGAAAAATTCCATTTAGTCTTCTATAAACCTTTGGAATTGTTTCCCACAAACTATCTTCTATTACTGCAAGCCCCCATCTGGCCTCATCAGTTGGACTAGGTCTAAATCTTTTTAGATCATCAGTGTTCCAAATAATTGTAAATTCATCATAAAGTTTTTTATCTAAAATTTTTACTTTTGACGGATAATGCTTAAGCAGTTCGCGTTGTTCCATAATCTCAGTTATGTTATGATATTTTTGTATTAATGTTCTTCTTTTTACTTCAGTTGGATGAGCGGTTAACACAATTCCAATATCTAAATTTTTTGCAATATTATAAATTTTATTATTTGAAACTTTTCTGGATTTAAAAAGATTTTCAAATATTTCCTCTATAAAAATATATTTATGTTCATCTTTTATTTTGGAATTTTCAAATTCGTCTAATTTTCTAGATGAGTCTAATGACTCTGTCAAATTTACAAAATTCATAAAATGGGTAAACGCTCTGGATAATTTAAAAATATTTATAGGACTTAATTTATTTATTTCAGATATAATTATTTTAAATCTTTTTTTATTATTAATATTTTTGACGTTTGCTTTTGATAGAAGTCTAATTTTTTCAACTAAATTAAAAAAGTTTTGCCCCTCTTGTTTTCTTATTACTCTTCCAAGTATATCCCCTAAATACCTGGCGTCGTCTCTTTGTGATTTGGTTGGAATTCCCTCGTAATATAAATCTCTTTTAAGCATTGTTGTTAACGACTTTGTGTATTTGTTCTCCTAAATTATCTATTCCAAGTTTTACAGTTTCACCACCCAATAAAAATTTAGATGGTTTTCTATTTTCTCCAACACCTGGAGGAGTTCCTGTGCAGCATATATCGCCAGGGTATAAAGTCATGCAGTGGCTCATATAAGATACTAGTTGGTTTATATTAAAAATCATTTGATTTGTATTTCCTGTTTGCATTCGTTCTCCATCAACATCTAAATACATGTTTAAATTATGAACATCTGAAATTTCATCTTTTGTTAATATGTAGGGGCCTATAGGTCCAAAAGTGTCAAAACCTTTTCCTTTATCCCAAGAACCACCTTTATTCTTTTGAAAATTTCTCTCGCTTACATCGTTTACCAGGAAAAAACCTAAAACATAACTTAACGCATCTTTTTCACTGACATAAGAACATTTCTTTCCTATTACAAAACCTAATTCAACCTCCCAATCTGTATGATTAGAATTTTTTGGAATTACAATATCATCATTAGGCCCAGATACACTGTTAGTGAATTTAGAAAATATTATAGGCTCTTTTGGAATAGGCATATTCTGTTCTATTGCGTGATCTTTAAAATTTAAACCTATTCCAATAAATTTTGAGGGTTTATTAACACAAGCTCCTATCCTTTGATTTTTTTCTAATATAGGTAAATCTTCAGGTTTTATTTTACTTAATTTTTCTAAGGTCTCGAAATTTAAATGATCTGAATTAAAATCTTTGATAATAGAAGATACGTCTCTATAATTATTATCTTTATCAACTATAATTGGTTTTTCCTTACCTGGATTTCCAATTCTTGCTAGTTTCATTTTAAAAATACGATTAAAAGTAATATTACCCAAACTGCACCATAGTAAAATGGCATCATCTTTTTCCAAGACGATAAAGCTTTTGCGGCTGTTTTAACTTCTTTTTTTTTGACTTTTACCATTTATTATCCTTTCAATCCAAGATGAGTATACTTTACATTTAAATAATCTTTAATTGCCATAGAGCCGCCTTCTCTGCCGTAGCCTGCTTGCTTTATTCCACCAAAAGGTGCTTCAGCTATTGCTACCAATGGAGTATTTACTGCAACAGTTCCTGTTTCCATAAGTTCTGAAGCTCTATGAGCTTTTTCCATTGAATTGGTGCAAATGTAACTTGATAAACCTAAATCATGATTATTTGCTCTTTCAATAACTTCATCGAATGTTTTAAATGACAACATAGGAACCAATGGTCCAAAAGGTTCAACTTTCATTATTGTAAAATCATCTTTAATATTGTCAAAAATGGTTGGTTCATAATAAAATCCTTTATTAAATCCTTGAGGTCTTTTTCCTCCAAGAAGAACTTTTCCTCCTTCTTTTTTTGTTGTTTCAACTAGTTCTTCAACTTCATTTAACCTTTTTTTTGTTGTCAAAGGTCCTAATTGAACCGATGGATCCATACCATCGCCAATTTTCAACTTTTTTGTTTTTTCAATAAATAAATTTAAAAATTCATCTTTTTTATTTTCTTGGATATAAAATCTATTTGGAGATATGCATACTTGGCCATTATTTCTAAATTTTGCTGCGATAGCCATGTCTGTAGCTTTTTTAATATCAGCATCTTCAAAAACAATAAACGGAGAGTGTCCACTTAGCTCCATTGTTACTCTTTGAACTTTATCTGCAGCTTGTTTTAATATTAGTTTACCAACTCTTGATGAGCCAGTTATTGATATTTTTTTAATTATATCTGATGAAATTAATTGTGATGCAATACTAGGTGGATCTCCCGAAAGTAAATTTACTACACCATCAGGAACACCGCACTCTCTGCATATGTCTACTAATTCCATAACAGTGCCAGGTGTTATAACATCAGGTTTTATAATTACCGAACAACCAGCTGCTAATGCTGTTGATATTTTTCTTGAAGATAAAACTAATGGAAAATTCCACGGCGATAGTGCAGCCACTACTCCGACTGGTTGATAATATACATGTACTCTAGTATCTTTAAATCTGCTCTCAACAGTTTGACCATAAATTCTTTTTGTTTCTTCTGCGTTCCATTCAAAAATATCTGCTGATCCTCCAACTTCACCTTTTGCTTCTGCAAATGGTTTTCCGACTTCAAGTGTCATCCACTTTGCTAAGACATCTTGTTTTTCTCTCATCTTATCTGCAATTTTTCTTAATGTATAAGATCTTTGCCAAGGTGGTGTATTTTTCCAAACCTCTAAACCTTTTTGTGCTGATTTAAGTGCATCATCTACATCTTTTGCGCTTGCTTTTGATGCATGACCAATAATTTCTTCATTTGCAGGATTAATTACTTCGTATGTTTGTTTATCTGAAGACTGTTGCCATTTTCCATTAATGAATTGTCCAAATTTGCTATACATAATTTTTAATTTATGATTAATTAGTGGTCTATTAACCTTGAATATATCTATAAATAAGTAAAAAATAAAGTGTCTAAGTCTTTCCCTCTTCTGTTTATACTTCTTTGGTCTTCTGCTTTTATAACAACCCTTCCAATTGTTCAGAATAGTGATCCATTCTCTGCTTTAGCCTTTAGATTTTTCTTAGTAGCTATTTGTTTTTTTATATATTCAATTTACAAAAAAACTAAAATATCAATTAATAGCAAAGACCTAGTAAATTCTTTAGGTACCGGTATTTTGTTTCATGGACTTTACCTAGGTGGAGTTTTTTACTCAATATACATAGGTTTTCCAACAAGTCTAACTGCACTTATAGTTACTATGCAGCCAATTTTAACTAATTTACTAGCAGGTTATTTTTTAAAGGAAAAAGTCTCACTTAATCAATGGTTTGGAGTTTTACTAGGTTTCACCGGTGCAGTAATGGTTCTTGGATTTGATATTGGAAAATCTTTACCAATTGAAGGAGTAATTTCTTCAATCATAGCTTTGATCGCAATTACAACATCTACAATTTGGCAAAAAAAAATAAGTAACAACATTCCTTTATCTGTTAACAATATGTATCAAGCAGTTGGTGCAGTTTTATTTCATTTATTAATTATTATTTTTATATTTAAAGACCCATTTATAGATCTTAATTTAGATTTTTTATTAGCGATGAGTCATCAAGTATTTCTTGTCTCGTTAGGAGCATTTTCTATTTTGATGTATCTAATAAAAAATAATTCTGCGAGTAAAACTGTATCATTATTTTTTTTAATACCAGTGGTTACAGCATTGATGGCTTGGATATTTTTAGGTGAAGAATTGATGAAAATAGATATTGCTGGTTTCATAATCGCATCTACAGGTGTGTTTATTTCAACAAGAAAATAAATATTTAAGCAAAAATTTGATGGGACATTTTATTTCTTAAATTTCTCTAATTTGTGTTAAGTTTATAAAAAAAGGAGAAACGTATGAAGGCATATATTATGGGTAACTACACAGAAAAAGCTTTTCAGGGTTTTATGAAAGATCCAACGAGTGATAGAAAAGCAGTTGTAGAACAATTAACAAAAGCAGTTGGTGGAACAATTCACAGTATGGATATCGTTAGAGGTTCATATGATTTTATTGTTGTAACAGAAGTAGGATCATTTGATGACTTTGCTGCAATAAAATTAGTTGTGGAATCATCCGGAGCTGTAAAAAATATGACAATGTTAGAGGCTATAGATTTTACAAAAGCAACAACTAAAGCAAGCAAGATTGGTTACAAACCACCAGGACAGTAAAATATTTATTATTTTTTTTCGTTATCGACAACTAGGCAGATTTCTGATTTAGTCAGAAATCTGCGACCTGTTCCATTATCTAATGAGAACATGCCACCAATACCTTTTACAGCATCTATAGTTAAATCAGTATGTTTCCATTTTTCATATTGATCGCCGTTCATATAAAAAGGAACGCCACCTATCTCACCTAACTTAATATCATTATCGCCTAATGGAAATTCTCCTTCTTGAAAACACATTGGAGCACTTCCATCACAACAACCGCCTGATTGGTGAAACATTAATTTTTCACCATATCTTTCTTTTAGCTCAGAGAGAAGGCTTAGTGCGGAGTGTGTTGCTGATACTTTCATTTTTAAAGTACGGCCCATGATATAGAATCATGGGCCAGTATATATTATTGATTAAAAGAAGCCCAATTTTTTCTCAGCATAAGAAACGTGTAAGTTCTTATTCTGTCTGTAATGATTAAGCATCATTTTATGAGTTTCTCTTCCAACTCCTGATTGTTTGTATCCACCAAATGGTGAGTGAGCTGGATAAGCGTGATAACAATTAGTCCATACTATTCCTGCTTGAATTGCTCTACCCATTCTATAAGCAATGTTACCATTTCTTGTCCAAACAGCTGCTCCTAAACCATAAAGAGTATCATTAGCAATTTTCAATGCTTCTGCTTCATCTTTAAATTTAATGACAGATACAACTGGTCCGAAGATCTCTTCTTGAGATATTCTCATGTTGTTTTTAGCCTCAAAAACAGTTGGCTGGATATAATTACCTTTTTCCAAGCCACTATTAAGCTTAGCAACACTTCCACCAGTAAGAACTTTAGCGCCCTCTTTTTTTCCTAGATCAAGATAAGATTTTATCTTTTCCATTTGCTCTACTGACGCTTGAGCTCCAATCATTGTCTCCATTTTTAAAGGATTATCTTGCACAACAGCTTTTGTTCTTGCTATAGCTCTTTCCATGAATTTATCGTAGATAGACTCTTGTATTAAAGCTCTACTTGGGCAAGTACAAACTTCACCTTGGTTTAGATTGAACATTACAAAACCTTCAATACATTTATCGAAGAAATCATCGTCTTTATCCATGACGTCTTCAAAGAAGATATTAGGAGATTTTCCACCTAATTCTAATGTAATTGGAATTATGTTTTGTGCAGCATACTGCATAATCAATCTTCCAGTTGTTGTTTCACCAGTAAATGCAACTTTTGCAACTCTTTTAGATGATGCTAAAGGTTTACCTGCTTCTAATCCAAAACCGCTAACAATGTTAACAACACCTTTAGGTAATAAGTCTCCAATTAGTTCCATCATTACCATAATTGATGCTGGTGTTTGTTCAGCTGGTTTTAAAACTGAACAGTTTCCTGCAGCAAGAGCTGGTGCTAATTTCCATGTTGCCATCAATAATGGAAAGTTCCATGGAACTATCTGACCAACTACTCCTAATGGTTCAGGTATGTTATACGAGTATTGAGAGTTACTAATTTCTGCAATTGATCCTTCTTCTGCTCTTATTACTCCAGCAAAATATCTCCAGTGATCTACTACCAAAGGAAGGTCAGCCGCCATACACTCTCTGATCGGTTTACCATTATCTAAACATTCAGCGACAGCTAATAAGTTTAGATTTTTTTCTAAAACATCAGCAATTTTATACAAGATGTTTGATCTTGTTGTGATGTCTGTCTTTCCCCATTCAGGGAAAGCTGCGTGCGCCGCGTCTAATGCAGCTTCCACGTCTTTCTCATTTGAACGCGCAACTGAACAGATCTTCTCATTAGATATCGGGCTTACATTGTCAAAATATTTACCAGATAGAGGTTCTACAAATTTACCGTTAATGTAGTTTCCATACTTTGCTTTAAATGGAAATTTAACCTTTAGATGAGAGGTATCTAGAACCGAAGACACTTTCATTGCTTCTGCACTCATTTTTCCTCCATTTTTATAAATCCTATTAAAACAATTTTTAATTGTAATGTAAATGTAACAAAATATTTTCAACTTGAAATTGATTCAACAATTTAAAATCATGAAATATTCAATTTAAAGTTTTATTATGGTTTCACGTGAAATTTTATGGATAAAAATTTTTTTAAAGAATTAAGAATTTTAGACGGCGGTATGGGGCAAGAATTGCACGCACGCGGTCTAGTTTCAAAAGGAACTCTTTGGTCAACAAGTGCAATTTTAAATGAAAAATATCATCAATCTGTGGTTGATATACATCTTGATTATATTGAGGCAGGTGCAGAACTAATTACTACTACAAATTTCTCAAGTAGAAGAATTAGAATGGAGCAAAATAGAGTTAATGATTTGTTTGAATTTGCCAATAAAAAAGCTTGTGAACTTGCTTTAAAAGCAAAAGAACAATCAAAAAAAGAAATTATAATAGCTGGAAGTATACCAGCACAATCAGATACATATAAAGAAGACACTAGATCAAGTGAAATTATTCACCAAAATTTTTATGACCAAATTAATTGTATTAATGATTTTATAGATGTTTTTTATTTAGATGTTATTTCGAGTGGAAGGGAAATGGCTATAGCCACTGAAATAATTGATAAATTAAATAAACCTATTCTTGTCGGTATCCATTTACTAAAAAACGGAAAATTGCCTTCGGGTGAAAGCATTGATGAAGTAATAAAAAAATATAAAAGCTCTAATTGGATTGGGATTATTGCTTCATGCGTGTCACTTGAAATTGCTGAAAATTCAATAAATGAGCTGAAAATTCATAAATTACCCTTTGGGTATAAGGTTAATCTTTGGGGTGATGATGAGCCATCACCTGTGAGAAAGATCAATTCAGCTAAATTCGACGAAGATGCAGTCAACTTAAATACTGTTATGGGAAAAAGAGAAGTTTCAGATGAGGTATATAAAAAATTAGGTAAAAATTTTATTAATAACGGCGCAACTATATTGGGTGGGTGTTGCGAAACCAATCCAAGGCATGTTTCTATTTTAGCTGAATTAAAATAAAACTTATTTAATCGTTAGACTTTTTTGCTAAAAAAATACCAATTAGGACCAATATTACTGAAACGATAATTTTAGGAGTGATTAACTCTTTTAAAAAAATGTATCCTAAAATTATTCCAAAAATTGGTATTAAAAAGGACACCTGCGATTGAAAAATCAATCCATTTTTCTTTAAAATAGAAAATCTTAACAACCATGCAAGACCAGTAGATACTAAACCAAGATAAATAACTGATATAATTGATAATGTGTTTGGAGTGCTGTTCCATGGTTGCTCAAATATCATAGTTAAAGGTAATAAAATTATTGATGCCCAAATACATATTGATGTTGTTACGTTTTCATTTCTTTTATTACTTATCTTTAAAGTAAGAACACCACCAACAACATAGCCTGTAGCACCCAGTAGAATTAAAAGTGCTGAATAAAAATTATTTTCATTTATTAAAATATTATCTGAAAATAAATAAACAATTCCAGAAAAACCAATTAAAACTCCAACAGTTTTAATTAAATTAAATTTTTCGTTCTTTGTAAAATAATGACCTAAAATCGTAGAAGTTAATGGAGTGCTCGACATCAATATAGCAGCTAAATTACTTTGAACAGCTTTAATTCCATAAGATATAAAGAAAAATGGAATTACAAGGTTAACAAAACCGATCAATGCAAACCAATACCAGTCTTTAGAAAAAACTTCGATTTTAATTTTTTTAATATTACATAAAATAATAAGAGGTATTGATGCCAAGAAAACTCTCAAAAAAGCAATTGTTACAGGTCCAAAGGACTCAGTTGCAATTTTAATGTTGAAAAATGCAGACGACCATATCAGTGCTAAAAAACATAAAAGAGAATAATCGATTATTGTTGGTTTTCTCACTCTGTGATCTCCATAACTTTTGATGAAGTTATTTTGTTTAATTTGTCGAAATTAATTTGGAAAATACAATTTGGATGTCCAGCTGCAGCATAAAGTTTATCAAATCTTTTTAATGTATTGTCCATAAATATTTCGACGTTATTTAACAAACCAACTGGAGATACTCCACCAATAGTATAACCTGTTTGAGTTTTTACTTGCTCTGGTGAGGCCATGCAGAGATCATTTTTTTGAGTAATCTTCTTGAGTTTGTTTAAAGAACATTTTTTATCTCCAGAAACTAAACACAGAACAAAACTATTTTCGGCTCTAAAAAGTAAACTTTTTACAATAGCACCTACTTCGCAACCTAGAGCTATAGATGCGTCTTGAGCAGTTCTCGCTGTCTTTTCTAAAACTTCTACTTTTAATGAATTATCAAATTTTTTAAGAGCTTCTTGAGCCCTTTTTACTGGTTCATTGTTTAATAAGTTATTCATACAACTATTAATTGTTTGTAAAATATTAATAACTTTGATTAAAATCTATGCACAAATTGCATAGGAGATATCAATATAAAAAGCGATATTAATATACTTTTATTTGCTAGAAAACGTAAAAAATTGAAAGGGTAAATATGAGCGCTAATAAAGTATTAAAACAGATGAAAGACAAGGACATTGAATATGTCGATTTAAGATTTACAGATCCAAGAGGAAAATTACAACATGTCACTATGGACTCAAAGGTAGTAGATGAAGAGATGCTGGAAGAGGGTATATTTTTTGATGGATCGTCTATAGCAGGATGGAAAGCAATAAATGAATCTGACATGATTTTAAAGCCTGACTTGTCAAGAACAGTTATTGACCCTTTTACAAGTCATAATACTATGAATATTTTTTGTGACGTTATGGATGCAATAAAAAAAGATCCATACGAAAGGGATCCACGTGGAACTGCAAAAAAAGCAGAAGCGTACTTAAAAAAATCAGGAATTGGAGACAAGGCATATTTTGGTCCAGAAGCAGAATTTTTTGTGTTCGATGACGTAAAATATAAAAATGATATGAACGAAACTGGTTTTAAAATAGATAGTTCAGAAGGTCCTTATAATACTGGAAAAGATTATCCAAATGGTAACATGGGGCATAGGCCTGGTGTTAAGGGTGGATACTTTCCTGTGCCTCCAGTTGATAGTGCACAAGATATGCGTAGTGAATATTTAAAAGCTATGAAAGATATGGGAATAAGAGTTGAAAAACATCACCACGAGGTAGCACCTAGTCAACACGAACTTGGAATGTATTTTGGAACTTTAGTAGATCAAGCAGATAACTTACAATTATATAAATATGCTGTTCATATGGTTTCTCATTCTTTTGGTAAAACAGCTACCTTTATGCCTAAGCCTGTGAAAGGCGATAATGGATCAGGGATGCATGTTCACCAATCAATATGGAAAGGTGATAAGGCATTATTTTCTGGTGACAAATATGCTGGACTATCAGATGTGGCTTTAAATTACATTGGTGGTATTTTAAAACATGCAAAAGCAATAAATGCATTTTCTAACGCAACAACTAACAGCTATAAAAGGTTAATACCTGGTTTTGAGGCACCAGTTCTTTTAGCATATTCAGCTAGAAACAGATCTGCATCTTGCAGAATACCTATCACATTGAGTAAGAAAGCAGCAAGATGCGAAATACGATTTGGTGACGCTGCTGGAAACCCTTATTTAACTTTTGCAGCTATGTTAATGGCTGGACTTGATGGAATTAAAAACAAAATAGATCCAGGAAAATCTTTTGATAAAGATTTATACGCTTTGTCAGAAGCTGAAGTTAAAAAAATTCCAACTGTTTGTGGATCTCTAAGAGAAGCAATGGAAAGCCTAGATAAAGATAGAGATTTCTTAAAACAAGGAAACGTATTTACTGATGACCAAATAGATGCATATATTGCTTTGAAGTTTGAGGAAATTCATAACTTTGAACACACTCCTCACCCTATAGAATTTGATATGTACTATAGTTGTTAAATAAAATTATTGTCTGGTAGAAGCAATTTTGTTTTTACCAGACCCTTTTTTAACAACGTAATCTTGAGTTCCATTTGCTCCAACATCTACAGATTTGATAAGCGATCGAAAAAAAGACATTCTTCTCTCTTTCTTATCCTCTGACTTTAGCAAATTTCTAAATTCAAAAACGTTCATGGTTAAGTTATATAATAGATATGCGTTTTACGCAAAGCTGATATGCTCAAAATGGATACTATATTTTAAAGGACTCTCCACACCCACATCTCTCTGTTTCATTTGGGTTATTGAATACAAAGGATGACGAAAATTTATCTTTTTTATAATCCATTTGTGTTCCCAACAAATACATAACAGCTGCAGGATCAATAAATACTTTTACACCTTTATCTTCTATCATTTCATCATTAGGTTTTTTTTCTTTGGCATATTCCATAATGTAGGCCATTCCCGCACAACCTCCACTTTTAACACCAACTCTTACCCCTAAAGACTTTTGATCCTTTGACATGATTTCCTTAATTCTTTCTGCGGCTCTATCACTTAGAGATATGATTTGGGTCATAGATTTAACTCCAGTTTCGCGGCTTCTGACATCATTGATTTATCCCATGGCGGATCCCAAACTAGCTCTAAATCTACATCTTTAACGTCTTTAATTTCTTTAACACTGTCTTTAACTTCCTTAGGCAGACTTTCTGCAACTGGGCAGTTAGGTGTAGTTAGGGTCATTTTTATTTTTACCATATTATCTTTTTCAACATTTATATCATAAATTAAACCAAGCTCATATATATTGACTGGGATTTCTGGATCATAAATCTTCTTTATTTCGGTAATTATTTGATCTTTAAGTTCCATTTTAATCAAACTTTTCTGTATTTGTTTCCTCTTGAGAATTATTCATTGCAGATGTCAATGTGTGCCATGCTAAAGTAGCACATTTGACACGCATAGGATATTGTTTTACGCCAGAAAGCGACATTAGTTTTGTTTTCTCATTTTCACTGATAATTTTAGTTTTCATTTCAGGACTTTCTTTTATCATTTGAAGAAAATCTTCCACTAATTCTTTTACCTCTTTTTCTTTTTTTTCTTTCATTAAATCGGTCATTATAGATGCTGAGGCCATTGATATTGCACATCCACTTCCTTCAAAAGATATATCTGAGATATTTTTATTTTCATCAATTTTTAAAAAAACATGTACCTTGTCTCCACATAATGGATTGTGTCCTTTGGCATCTTTGTTAAAATTTTCCGTTTTACGTAAGTTTCTCGGATTCTTGCCATGATCCAAAATTATTTCTTGATATAATTCTTTTAAATCCATTATCTATCAAATATTTTTCTACATTTGTTAATTGACTCGTTTAATTTATCTAAATCATCCTTAGTATTATAAACACCTAACGATGCTCTTGCTGTAGCTGATAATCCAAGTTTATCATGTAAAATTTGACAACAATGATGGCCTGCTCTTATAGCTACTCCATCTTCATCTAAAATAGTCGCAATATCGTGCGCATGTATCCCATCTAAGGTAAATGATAAGACAGATCCTTTGTTTTTTGGATTGCCTACAAGTTTAACTGAGTTATTTTTTCTTAATACTTCTTCACCGTATTTTGTAAGTTCACTCTCATGCTTTTCAATATTCTCAATACCTATTTGATTTAAAAACTTTATAGATTCTCCAAATGCAATTACTTGGGCCGTTGCCATAGTGCCAGCTTCGTATTTGTTTGGAAGATCACCAAAAGATATTCCTTCTTTTTTAACTTCTCTAATCATACCTCCACCTCCTTGATATGGTGGTAAAGCATCAAGCCATTTTTTTTTTGCATACAGAACACCTAAACCAGTTGGTCCATACATTTTATGACATGAAATTGCATAAAAATCACAATCTATATCTTGCATGTCTAATTTTAAATGAGGTGCTCCCTGACAACCATCTATAAGAATAGGTATATTTTTTGAGTGAGCTAAAGATGTAATTTCTTTTATTGGCAAAATTGCTCCAGTAACATTTGATAAGTGTGTAATTGCAATCATTTTAGTTTTGGGTGTTATACTTTTTTCAATACTTTCAATGGTTATTTCACCATCATTATTTATTTCTGCAAAATTAATTTTAACACCCTTTAATTTTCTCAAATAATGCCACGGAACATAGTTTGAATGATGTTCTAATTCCGTAAGAAGTATCTCATCCCCCTCATTTAAAAACTTTTGTCCAAAAGTGTTTGCTACTAAATTAATTGCTTCAGTTGCACCTTTAGTAAATACGATTTCATTAGGATCTTTAGCATTTATATATTTTTGCATCATTGTTCTTGTATTTTCATAAAGATTAGTTGCAGCAACAGCTAAATAATGCACACTTCTACCGACATTAGAGAATTCTTTTGTATAAAAATCATAAATTCTATCCACAACCATCTGAGGTTTCTGTGATGAGTTGGCACTATCAAGATATACTAAATCATTGTTATGAACTTTGTTATTAAATATTGGAAATTGTTTTTTTATATTATTTATATTCATTGATTTAATTCCATAGTTTTTTTTACAAAATTTTTAATTTCTTCATCAGTAATTTTCTCAATCACATCAAGAAAGAAACCACTTATTAAAAGTTTTTTAGCTTGTTCGTAGTTTAGTCCCCTAGATCTCAAATAAAATATTGAATTTTCGTTAAGGCTTCCTGATGCAGAACCGTGTGAACACTTCACATCATCGGCATATATTTCAAGTTCAGGCTTTGCATTAAACTCAGTATTTTTATCTAATAGAATACATTTGCTTAATTGGTAACCGTCAGTTTTCTGTGCATCTGGACTTACATAAATTTTACCCTGATATACGGACCTAGATTTATCATCAAGAACACTTTTGATTAACTGATAACTTTTTGTATTTTCAACTAAGTGATTAACACTCGTCCTAATTTCATGATGCTTATCAGAGTTTAATGAAAATACTCCATTAATAAATGCAGATGAATATTGGCCATTTAAATTACAGTTGATTTCGTTTTTTAAAAATTTTGAACCATTAGATAAAATAAATGTTTCTGAAACACTATTCTTTGATTGATCAATATTATTATACGAATACTTAATATTACTATTCTGTGATTTATCTATCTTAAAGTTTTTTAAGATTGCATTTTCTTTTACTGTAAAATTATAAAATGTGTTGATAAAATTTTTTTCACTTTTTTCTTCATAAATATCAACTATTTTTAAAGAACTGTTTTCTTCTAAAATAAAATTTAATTGGGAGTTTAATGTTGTTGAACTGATATTATTAGTTGAAACATGATAAATTATTAATGGCTTATTCATGTTATAATTTTTCGAAATAGTTATTTTGTAAAAATTTCTACAAAACGCATTATTTAAATTTAAGAGTGAATTTTTACTTTCAATTTTTGTGCTGATATCTAGCTCTTTTAATATTATTACTTTATCTTTATCCTCAAAACTAAAATCTATTTCTTCTACTTTACCGTTAATAAATATTATTTTATTGTGGTCAAAGTTTTTAACAATTAAAGCGTTCTCAATTAAATTTTCTTTTGATGGATCTATATAAAAATTTAATTCTCCAATATTCTTATTAATAATTTGGTTTAGATCTGAAAATTTCCAATTTTCTAATTTTCTTCCAGGAAAACCATTTTTTATAAAATTTTCTAAATTATTTTTTTTAAAACCTATTTCATCATTTGATGAATAATTTTTAAAAGTTTTGTCAAAATCTGTTTTAATTTTAGTTTCCATTTAATTTATATTTTCGTAGCCTTTGCTCTCAAGTTCCAAAGCTAATTCAGGTCCACCTGATTTTTTAATTTTACCGTCAATTAAAACATGGACAAAATCAGGCTTTATATATTCAAGCAGTCTTTGGTAGTGAGTGATTATTAAGAATGCATTATTTTTTTTTCTTAAAGAATTTACTCCATTAGCAACTATTTTTAGTGCATCAATGTCTAATCCTGAATCTGTTTCATCAAGAATTGATAATTTTGGACTCAATATAGACATTTGTAAAATTTCATTTTTCTTTTTTTCACCTCCAGAAAAACCTACATTTAGTTGTCTACTTAATTTTTCTTCATCAAATTTTAATTCTTTTGATTTTTCTTTAACAACTTTAAGAAATTCAATTGCGTCTAATTCTTTTTCTCCTCTTGCTTTTCTTATTGCGTTTAAAGATGTTTTAAGAAAAATATTTGTATTTACACCTGGAATTTCTAGTGGATACTGAAATGCTAAAAAGATACCTTTATGTGCTCTTTCTTCTGTTTCGAGTTCAAAAAGATCTTTATTTTCGAACAGCACCTCTCCTGATACGTCATACCCTTTTTTACCTGATAAAATATTGGATAATGTACTTTTTCCTGATCCATTTGGGCCCATAATAGCATGAACCTCTCCAGCTTTAATTTCCAAATTAAAACCGTTTAAAATAGATTTTTTATCTACATTTGCTTTTAAATTGTTAATTTTTAACATTACCCTACACTTCCTTCTAGACTGATACCAACAAGTTTTTGTGCTTCAACAGCAAATTCCATTGGTAATTGTTGGAGAACTTCTTTACAAAATCCATTTACTATTAATCCAACAGCTTCTTCTTGGTTCAAGCCTCTTTGTTGGCAATAATGCAATTGGTCTTCACTAATTTTTGATGTTGTTGCCTCGTGAGCAATATTTGAATTTGAATTTTTATTTTTTATATATGGTATTGTGTGGGCTCCACATTTGTTACCCATTAAAAGAGAGTCGCATTGGGTGTAGTTATTAGAATTTTCTGCATTAGGAGATATATCAACTAAGCCTCTGTAAGTCATATCTGATAACCCTGCACTAATTCCTTTAGATATAATTTTGCTTTTTGTATTTTTTCCTAAGTGTATCATTTTTGTGCCAGTGTCTGCTTTTTGATGATTGTTTGTTATAGCGATTGAGTAAAACTCACCAATTGAATTATCACCTTTCAGTATGCAACTTGGATATTTCCAAGTGATAGCTGATCCAGTTTCAACTTGCGTCCAAGATATTTTTGAATTATTTCCTTTGCATAAACCTCTTTTTGTTACAAAATTATAAATACCACCTTTCCCATCTTTATCTCCGGGGTACCAATTTTGAACTGTAGAATATTTTATTTCTGCATCATCTAATGCAATTAGTTCAACATTTGCAGCATGAAGTTGATTTTCATCTCTCATAGGAGCAGTACATCCTTCTAAATAACTTACATAACTTCCTTTATCTGCAATAATTAAAGTTCTTTCAAACTGTCCAGTATCTGAAGCATTAATTCTAAAATAGGTTGATAATTCCATTGGACACCTAACTCCCTCTGGGATGTAAACAAATGAACCATCAGTAAATACCGCTGAATTCAAAGTAGCAAAATAATGATCTGTTATTGGTATAACTGTCCCTAAATATTTTTTAACTAAATCAGGGTGTTTTTGTACAGCCTCAGATATTGAACAAAATATAATTCCATGTTTAGTCAAGGTATCTTTAAATGTTGTCGCAACTGAAACTGAGTCAAAAACAGCATCAACCGCTATACCATTTAGTCTTTTCTGTTCATCAAGTGGGATGCCTAACTTTTTATATGTTTCTAATAGTTTAGGATCTAGATCTTCTAATTTTTTTGGCTTTTCACTAAAATTTTTTGGTGCAGAATAATAATACAAATCTTGATAATTTATTTTTGGATATTTTGGTTTTTGCCAATTAGGCTCTTCTAAAACTTTTAATCTTTTATAAGCTTTTAATCTCCAATCTAACAACCATTGTGGTTCCTTTTTTATATTCGATATAAATTTGATGACTTCTTCACTAAGCCCCTTTGGTGCTTTAATATTTTCAATATCAGTTGAAAAACCATATTTGTAATCTTTTATAATATCTAAATTTTTTTCGTCCATTAGTAATTCCTCTCTTTATTTACTAAAAGATCACTTAGATTTTTATTCTCAAAAAAATTATTAATATATATGTCAAGTTCATCCCATAATTCATGTGTTATACATTTTACTGATTTTCCATTGCATCCTTTTTTTGAATCTTTTTTACATCCAACTGTTTTTACTTTTTGATCAACAGCTTGAAAAATTTCAGATAATTTAATATTTTTTGGATCTCGCCTTAAAACATATCCACCATTTGTTCCACGTACACTTTTAACTATTTCGTTTTTTTTTAATTTTAAAAAAATTTGTTCAAGGTAAAGTAAAGAAATACTTTGCCTCAATGAAATATCTCTCAAACTCACAGGATTATTTATTGGAAACTTTGACATGTCTGCCAAAGCCATAACTGCATATCTAGATTTAGTATTTAGCTTCATATTATCAATAATTATGCGGGTTATATATATACCCGACTAAAATAGTCAAGTATTACAAAAATTAAAAAGACTCGCAAATTGTCATCAGTATGTGTTAAACAAAGTTTTTTTGTGAGAATAGTTCGCATTAACATTTATGGATAGTAAAATTTTAGAAATATTTATTCCTGGACCTGCAGGAAGGCTAGAAGCAAAATATTTTAAGAGTAAAAAAAATACATCACCAATTGCTTTAGTGCTTCAACCACATCCTCAGTATGGTGGAACAATGAACAATAAAGTTGTGGTTGATACATTCCATACTTTTATGGAAAATAATTTTTCCGTTTGTAGAGTAAATTTTAGAGGCGTTGGAAGAAGCGACGGAGATTTTGACAACGGTCAAGGTGAACTTGCAGATGCTGCAGCCGCTCTTGATTGGTTAGAAAGAGAAAACTTAGATAATTCTCAGTGTTGGGTATCTGGTTTTTCTTTTGGTTCTTTAATCGCTATGCAATTATTAATGAGAAGACCTGAAATAAATCGCTTTATAGCAATCTCACCTCAACCCAATGTATACGATTTTTCTTTTCTTTCACCCTGTCCCACTTCAGGTTTAATGGTATACGGAAAAAAAGATGAACTTGTGCCTGCAGAATTTATAAATGAGCTAGATAAAAGATTAAGTGCTCAAAAAGGAATTAAAGTCGATTTTCAATCTATATCTGACGCAAATCATTTTTTTTCAAAGTCAGAAAAAGATTTAGCAAAAGCTTTAGATAAATATATAAAGAAAGAAACAACAGTTTTTTAAACTGTTAAATAATTGTACCACCTATTAGATCTTTGCTGCATCCTGTAGTAGTAGGAAATGAAATTGGTAATTTTAAAAATGATCGAATCGCAAGATATGCAAAAGCTTGGGACTCTACAAAATCACCATCTATTTTAAAATCGTCAATATTTGTTATTTTTTTATTAATTTTATTTTCTAGTCTTTCAACTAAATAATTATTTTTTCTTCCACCTCCACAAGTAATAATATTTTTTGATGATATTTTATTTACAATTATTTCTGTTGTATACTCGGTTATAGTTGCAGCACCATCTTCAAGATTTAAACCTCTAAATGAAGAAATATCAAAATCATTTATGTCATAACTTCTTTTACTATTTATTTCATTGTTAAAGTAAGTATCTAATGATTGATCTAATAAAATCTTATTCACTTTTCCTGATCTGGCAATAAGACCATCTTTATCATATTTTTTTTTAGTTTTTTGTCTTATCCATAAATCTATAAGACAATTACCAGGTCCTAAATCTTTAGCGCTAAATTTAAATTTTTCATCTATATAGGTTTCATTCGTAATTCCACCTATATTTAAAAAAATAACATTATTTCTTTTAATTTTTTTTGCTATTACAGAGTGGTAAACTGGGGCTAATGGAGCACCATTGCCATTATTTTTAATATCGTTTTCTCTAAAGTTATAAACTATTTTTTTTTTTAATAATTGTGATAAAAGTCTGCCATCTCCTAATTGCTTAGATATTTTTTCTTCTGGATTATGATAAATAGTGTGTCCATGAAAACCAATTAAGTTGATTTCATTATTTGAATTTTTTAAAATCTTATCTGCAAATTCTGCATGTAAAATAGTTATTTCTCTCTCAAGTGTATTTAAGTCGTTTTGATGATATTTTAAGTCCTTATAATTGATTATTTTATTTCGAAGATCAGACAGTTTATTGTTGAAATTATTGTCGTATTTATAATAAAAATTTTCAATAACCTCAAAATTATCAATACCATTTGAATATATTATTGATCCATCGATACCATCCATTGAAGTTCCACTCATCAAACCTAAACAGTAAAAGTTTTTTATCATAAATATTTTTTAATTACCTTAAATATCAAGTATATTAATTTTACACTTTTTTAAAAAAAATGGACAAATCGTTCTTAACAGAATTCAAACAAAGAGAATACTACAATCAATGCACTGATTTTGATGCATTAAATGAATTTATGAGTGCAAAACCTATTAGGGCCTACATAGGGTTTGATTGCACAGCAAAAAGTTTACATGTCGGAAGTCTTTTACAAATAATGTGTTTAAGAATGCTTCAAAAGCATGGGCATCAACCGATAGTTTTGTTGGGAGGTGGCACAACAAGAATTGGCGATCCATCTGGTAAAGAAGAAACTAGAAAAATGTTATCAGACAAAGAAATAGAATCTAACATTAAAAATATTAAGAAAGTATTTAATATTTTTTTAAAAACTAGTAACACAAAAATAAAGCCAATATTTGTAAATAATTACAAATGGCTTGGAAAACTCAATTACATTAAATTTTTGAGGGAAATAGGAAAACATTTTACAATTAATAAAATGTTAAGCTTTGACAGTGTAAAATTGAGGCTAGATCGCGAACAGTCTTTAAGCTACATGGAATTTAATTATATGATACTTCAAGCATACGATTTTTTAGAACTAAATAAAAATAAAAATTGTATTATGCAGATAGGTGGCTCTGATCAGTGGGGTAATATAGTTAATGGAGTTGAACTAATAAAAAGATACTCTGGTAAACAATCTTTTGGATTAACAACACCTTTAATAACTTTAGCCTCTGGAGCAAAAATGGGAAAAACTGAAAGTGGAGCTGTGTGGCTAGATAAATCGTTATTGTCTTCATATGATTACTGGCAATTTTGGAGAAATACTGATGACAGAGATGTAATTAGATTTCTTAAAATGTTTACTGATTTAAGTTTAAAAAAAATAGATGAAATTAAAAATAATAATATTAATGAATTAAAAATTTTATTAGCAAATGAAGCAACCACAATGTTACATGGAAAGTTGTCTGCTCAAAAAGCAGAACAAACAGCTAAAAGTACTTTTGAATCTGGTTCGATTGGTGAAGATTTACCTAGTATTAAAGTTAATAAAAAAGAAATAGAAAGCGGAATAAATATTATAGATCTTGTTGTACTGTCAAATCTTTTGACCTCAAAAAGTGAAGTAAGAAGAATAATTAAGAATAGAGGTATTAAAATTAATAATGAGACAATTGAAGACCACACATTACAAATTTTTTTAAAGGATTTTAAAAATAAAAATTTTGTAAAATTATCTCTTGGAAAGAAAAAACACGTAATAATTAAATTAAATTAATTCGTTTTTTTAATTTTTTCTAATGTTCTAGTAATAAATCTAGGTGTCAGAGTTTTTATTGGGTTTACTGATGTCTTGATATCTTTGGGTGGCCCTTTTAATTTAAAACTTACACCAAATACACCTTCACCTGTTTTTTTTCCAACTAAAATATCCCCTAGAATCGGTATAGACCCGACAAATTTATTTATTGTAGTTGCAGGAACTAAAGTTCCTCTTAAGCTTACAATTTTATCTTTTTCAACATAACCTTCCATTAAAATCGAAATTGCAGGTCCAATGGCATAGAGCTCATCGATCTCCATAAGTTTTTTTTGTTTTGTAAAATTCATTTCTAATTCATCAAACCCGACCCCTTCACCTGATAGAATGTCTGCGATACCTTGCAAAGATGCAAGTGTTAGAATTTTTGTTAATGCTGGTAAATCTTTGAGACTAAATTCAAAAATCTTTAATTGAGATTTAGATACTTTATTTTTTTTAACTGAATAAAAATCAATTTTTCCTCTTTCAAAACCCTTAACAAACTTATATTTTTTAACAAAAGGTTTGGCTTGACCAGAAAAAAAAGTAGTAACCTTTTGATTATCCTTTGTCTTCACACTAATTGACATCGGGTCATTATTGGGAAATGTAGATTTTAATGACACATCATAAATATCATTACCTTTAACTTTAACTTTACCTTGTAGATTTAAAATATGGTGATCAAAATCTAAATAATTTTTTTTAAAATTTATATCAAAGATTCTTTCATTCTCATCAAAAATCTTTGTTTCGTTTGTATCCTCAAACAAAATTTGATCTATGATTTTATTTAAGTTAAAGTTTTTTCCTTGAACTATATATGTATTTTTTTTACTTTGAACTATTGAAATATCGTTTTTAC
>CACHJZ010000009.1 GCA_902580275.1 uncultured Pelagibacteraceae bacterium
TCCCAATTTGTAAGTTGAAATTTTTCTTTATCTTGATTCACACTTATATATTAAGCATATATAAACTACTGTCCATACAACAGAGAAGGTAACCAAAGAACAATCTTGGGAAATATTATGATAATTAGTAGCCCAATAATTTGAAGAACCATAAATTGCATCATTCCTATATAAATATCTTTTAAATCCCATTCGGGAACTACGCCTTTTAAAAAATAAGCTGATAATGCTACTGGGGGTGATAGCCAAGCGGTTTGTAAATTTACAGCAACAAGTATGGCGAACCATGTTAAATTAAACCCAAGAGCCTCAACAAGTGGTAATATTATAGGTACAATTATCATAACAATTGGTACCCACTCTAGAGGCCAACCTAAAAGAAAAATCATTACCATTATCATTCCAAGAATAAGATACTTGTTCATTTCTAAACCTAGTAAAAATTCTGTTAACAGAGTTGGTGTACCTAATCTTGCAAAAACTGCTCCAAAAAAATTTGATGCTGCAACTAAAACCATAATTAATGCCGTTATTTCAAGAGTTTTAACTAAAGCATCCTGTAATTTTGGAAGAGTTAATTTTTTATATGCTAGTGAAAGAAGTAATGAACCCATAGCTCCACACCCCGCAGCTTCTGTTGGTGTTGCAAATCCAAATAAAATACTTCCCAGTGCTGCAAAAACTAGTGCTGCAGGAGGGACTAGACCAAGAAGAAATTCAATCCATACCTCCTTCATGCTTGTTGCTCTCATATCCTCAGGTAAAGGAGGCCCTAAGTTTGGATTTAACATACATCTTATTGTCGTGTAAGCGGCATATAAACTTGCAAGTAAAATTCCTGGTAAAATTGCTGCTGCAAATAAATCAATAACGGGTATCTCCATTATGGGACCCATTACTACAAGCATAATACTTGGTGGTATCAATATTCCTAATGTTCCACCAGCTGTTATGGTTCCTGCAGCTAATCTTACATCATACTTAGATCTATTCATAGATTTTGCAGCCATTATTCCAAGAATAGTAACAGAGGCACCAACAATACCTGTAGCGGCAGCAAATATTACTGATACAAATAACACTGCGTAATATAAAGAACCTCTTACTCTTGCCAACATCAATTGAAATGCTGAAAATAATCTTTCCATTAACCCAGCTTGTTCCATCATTATACCCATAAATACAAAGAGTGGTACGGCCGCGAGTGTTTGTTCGGTCATCACCATAGAAAATTGTAGTGTCATTAAATAGAAAACTAATTTTCCAAAACCTAAATAACCAAAAACAAATCCTAAAAATATTAATGTAAATGAAATTGGAAAACCTACAAATATTGCAAATAGCATTACTCCAACAAGAATAAAACCCAAGATTGCTGGGTCTATAAACTCAGCTATCATTTAGTTTCTCCAGGCCACTCACCTTTTTTAGCTGCCCAATAACTTTTGAGTAACTCAGAAACCCCTTGGACTAGTAAAAATATTATACCAATGAGTAAACAACTTTTTATTGGCCACATATAAGGCATCCAAGTTGTATCCATGCCTCTTTCTCCTCTTTGGATTGATTCTCCAACAAATCCAATTGTCATATATAGAAAAACAATTAAGCCAGGAAAATAAAATAGTAGATATAACCAAAAATCTATTAGACCTTGATTTTTAATTTTAAAATTTCTATATAAAAAATCTGCTCTTATGTGAACTCCTCTAGAAAGAGCATAGCCTGCACCTAGCATAAACAGAGCACCATATAGAAAACGACTTATGTCATATGCCCATATAGTAGGAGCTAAAAATAATTTTCTTGCAAGAACTTCATAGGTCATTGCAAAAATAAGCGGCATTAATATCCAGCAAACAATATTTCCTATCCACTTACTAAATTTATCAATATTAACTATAGACTTTGCCATCCATAACGGCATGTCATCAGGCATCTTGCCGGTACTTCCACGTCTTTCAGCAATCATTTCATCTGAAATATCTAGTTTGGAGGGTTCGTCATTCATAATTTCTTTTTAAAAAAATAGAGCGGACTAAAAAGTCCGCTCTAAATATTTTTTCTATTTTTATTATTTTAATGTTGCTGCGTGAGCCATTCCTAGCTTAGCATTTGACATTTGTGCACCACTCCAAAATGGAACAGCGATATCTGCAAACTCTTTCATCGAATTATAAACTTCGTTGAAAAATGCATTTTCTTTTGCATTTTTATTTAGAGATGCTTTTGCTGCAGCCATATACTCAGTGAAATAGTCAGTTGGAGTATCCTCTAATATCACTCCATGCTTAGTAGTTAATTCTTTTAAAGCTTTTCCATTTTCATAGATTCTGTAGCTTAAAGATTTTGCTAATGAAGCATTAGCAGCTACTTCAAGAGATTTTTTCTCGTGAGCAGTCATAGCGTTATAAGTTTTGCCAGTTATATAAAAATCAGCATTTACGACTACCTGGTGTAAACCTTGTAGGTAATAGTGTTTAAGAACCTTTTGGAAACCAAAAGTTAAATCTGGCTTAGGACAACACCACTCAGCAGCATCAATCGTACCTGCTTCAAGCGCTGGAAGAATGTCTCCACCACCCATAGCAACAGATGCTATACCGATATCTTTATAAGTTTGACCTGGAATTCCTGGAGGTGTTCTGAACTTATATTTTCTAAAGTCGGCCATACTCTTAATTGGTTTTGGAAACCAACCCAAAGCTTCTGGACCAACAGGTTGGATCATAAATCCTTTAATGTCCCTACCCATTTCTTTCCAAAGTCTGTCGTATAACTCTTTACCACCGCCATATTGGAACCATGATAAAAATGCTATATTGTCTATACCAACTCCACCACCTGCAACAGGTGATCCGAATAACATAGCTGCAGGATGGTCGCCTGACCAATAGTGTGTCCATGCAAATCCGCAGTCAATTAATCCCTTATCGACAGCATCTAATGTTTCTTTTACACCAACAACTGCACCTGCTGGCAATATTTCAAACTTTAGAGATCCGTCAGTAAGAGTAGTAACAGTGTCAGTAAAGTCTTTTAACATTTTAACTTCATCAGCCTTAGTATTAAGAACTGTCTGACATTTAAGTGTTTTCGCATTAGCATTTGATATAAAACCAAGAACTAAAAACGTAGCAAACACCAATGAAATGATTTTTTTCATTATTTTCCCTCTTTCTGGTTAAATTTAAGTCCATTATCCTCTCAAAAAAAAGCGTATGTTACAAGCGACAAATATTTTATTTTTAAGTCAAAAAACGTTAATAATAACTATGGGTGAATTTGATTATATAATAATTGGTGCTGGTTCTGCAGGTTGTGTTCTTACTAATAGGCTTATTAAATCAGGTAAATATAAAGTTCTTTTATTAGAAGCGGGTGGAAAAGATAATTATCCCTGGATACATATTCCAGTTGGTTATTATAAAACCATGCACAATCCAAAGACTGATTGGTGCTTTAAAACTGAACCAGACGAGACAATGGAAAATGTTTCAATTCCATATCCTAGAGGGAAAACCTTGGGCGGAAGTTCGTCAATAAACGGTCTTCTCTATATAAGAGGACAAGAGCAGGACTATGATCTATGGAGACAACTCGGGAACAAAGGTTGGAGTTGGAGAGAAGTTCTTCCTTACTTTATTAAAGCAGAGGATCAAGAAAGAGGTAAAAGTGAGTATCATGGACAAGGTGGTCCTCTTTCAGTTTCAGATCAAAGAATTAAATTAGATATTCTAGAAGTTTTTCAAAATGCTGCGAGCGAAGTAGGAATCCCAAAAGTGGATGATTTTAATAAAGGTGATAACTTTGGTTGTGGTTATTTTCAAGTTACTGAAAGAAATGGTTTAAGATGCAGTGCAGCAGTTGGCTATCTAAATCCAGTAAAAAACGACAAAAATTTAAAAATAGAAACTAAATGTCATGTTCAAAAAATAAATTTTGAAAATAATAAGGCAGTTAGTGTAATCTATTTTAAGGATAATAAACAAATTACTGTAAAGGCAAATAAAGAGATCTTATTAAGTGCAGGTTCGATTGGTAGTCCTCAAATACTTCAAACATCTGGTATTGGAGATGTTGATAAATTAAAAAGTTTAGGAATTGAAGTCACAAAAGACTTAAAGGGGGTTGGAAAAAATCTTCAAGATCATTTAATGTTTAGACCAGTATTTAAAGTTAGAAATATCAAAACCTTAAATAAAAAGATTAATAGTGTTTTTGGAAAACTTTTAATTGGACTAGAATATGTTTTCCTAAGACGTGGGCCAATGACAATGGGAGCAAGTCAGTTATGTGGATTTGCTAAAAGTGACGAAACTAGAGAGACACCAAATTTACAGTTTCATATCCAGCCAATAAGCACTGATAAACTTGGTGGTGCTAACCTTCACGACTTTGATGCATTTACTCCAACAGTTGCAAATATAAGGCCAACAAGTAGAGGAGAAATTAATATTATCAGTTCAGATTCAAGAGATAATCCTAAAATTAAAATGAATTACCTATCTACTGATGAAGATAGAAAGGTTGCAGCTGATGGTATTAAGTTAATAAGAAAAATAGTTATGGAAACAAAAGAATTTAAGAAATATGAGCCCGAGGAATACAGACCGGGTGCTCATATACAAGCGGGTGAAGAAATAGTAAAAGCATGTAGTCATTATGCACAAACTATTTTTCACCCAGTTGGTACATGTAAAATGGGAAATGATAATGAAGCCGTAGTATCTGATCAATTAAAAGTACATGGAATTCAAAATTTAAGAGTGATTGATGCATCGATTATGCCAAATATAACATCTGGTAATACTAATGCTCCGACCATTATGATTGCCGAAAAGGGTGCTGATATGATATTGAACAGCTGATGTTAACAGAACAGATTCTAATTTTTATTCAAATAATATTGTTAGATTTGGTACTTGCTGGTGATAATGCAATAATTATTGGAATGGTAGCATCGCAATTCCCTAACGATCAAAGAAAAAAAATTATTTTTTGGGGTATAAGTGCAGCGATTGTACTTAGGATTATATTTACTTTAATCACTGCTTATCTTTTACAAATAACTGGACTAAGACTTATTGGTGGTATTCTACTATTATATGTTTGCTACAAACTTTATGTTGATGTTGTAAAAGATGGTCCAAAAAAAGAGGATGGACCCAATATTGAGAAATCAAGTTTGTTTAAGGCGATAACAACAATAATAATTGCTGATGTTACAATGAGCTTAGACAATGTACTAGCTGTAGCTGGTGCAGCTAAAGATCATTATTTTTTACTAATATTTGGTTTAGTTTTATCTATTGCTTTAATGGCAGTAGCTGCAAATCTAATATCAAAATGGATAAAAACATATAAGTGGATTGCATGGCTTGGATTGATTGCAATTTTAATTGTTGCTATTGAATTGATTTATACAGATATAAAGTTATTCATATAATATGTATTTGAAAAAATATAATTTAAAAAATAAGTACGCTTTAATAACCGGAGCTGGCAAAGGTTTGGGTAAAGCATGTGCTATAGCACTTGCTGAAGCAGGAGCAAATGTAATTATTATAAGCAGAACAAACAAAGATTTATCAACAGTATCAAAGAAAATAAAAAAATTTAGAGTAAAATGTAGAAGTTATACTTGTGATGTTACTAACTATAATGAAGTTAAAAATGTTATAGATCAAATTCCAAGAATTGATATTTTAGTAAATAATGCAGGCACAAACTTTCCTGAGCATTTTACTGAAGTAAAAAGATCCAATATGGAATATATGGTTAAGATTAATAATATTGCAGCATTTAATTTAGCTCAACTGTGTACTTTAAAGATGTTAAAGATAAAGAATAGGAAAAAAATAGGTGGTTCTATTATAAATATGTCTTCACAGATGGGACACGTAGGTGGACCAATTAGAAGCGTATATAATATGAATAAACATGGGTTAGAAGGGTTAACAAAAGGGATGGCATTGGATTTGGCAAAATATAATATTCGCGTAAATACTGTATGTCCAACGTTTGTGGTAACACCTATGACATCAAAATTTTTAAAAAATAAAAAATTTAAGAGAGATACTTTAAAAAATATACCACTTGGTAGGTTTGCAGAAATGTCAGAAATAGCTTCTTCTGTTGTTTTTCTTGCATCTGATGCTGCCTCAATGATAACTGGAACCTCATTATTGGTAGATGGTGGATGGACAGCAAAATAATTAAATTATCTATAATTTTTTTTCTTTTATTTTTTAAGGCAAATGCTGTTGAATTTAACGGTAAATTTATTCAAGGTCATTTTATATTGGGTAAAACAAGTCCAAACTCCTTAATTAAAATAGATGATAAAAAAGTAAAAGTTTCTAAAGAAGGTTTTTTTGTATTTGGATTAGATAGGGACAGAAAATTCGATGTTACTATAAGTGTAACAAATTCAAACTCAAATAAGAAAATTATAAAAAAAGTTTTAAAACGAAAGTATAAAATTCAAAGAATTGACGGATTAGATGAAAAAAAGGTAACACCTCCTGAAGAGGTATATAACCGAATTAAAAAAGAAAATAACAAAATAGGGAAAGCTAGATCTATAAACTCAGATTTAGATTTTTTCAAAAATAAATTTATCATGCCGGTTGATGGAATTATTTCTGGAGTTTATGGTAGTCAAAGAATTCTAAATGGAAAACCAAAGTGGCCGCACTATGGAATTGATATAGCAGCAAAGCAAGGGACTGAAATTAAAGCCTCTGGATCAGGTATTGTTACTATGTCAGAAGGTGATTTATATTACACTGGTGGAACAATAATAATGGATCATGGTCACGGCATATCCACTATTTATTCTCATCTTGAAAAACTTATGGTTAAGGTAGGTGATAAAATTGAACAAGGAGAAATAATTGGTACAGTTGGTTCTACTGGAAGATCAACAGGTCCTCATTTAGATTTTAGAGTTAACTGGTTTCAAACCAGATTAGATCCGATGTCTATAATGAATTAATAATTCAATTATTTTTGGACTTTCATGTCCTCTTTTTTAATACCAGCAACGACTACTGGTTTTTTCATTGCATCTCTTCTAAACGGTTCACCAAGTTCTTGATTGAGAATTACCTCTATAAATGTAGTAATTCCTTTTTTTTGATCTTCACATGACTGCTTAATGGCTTTTGTTGTTTCTTCCATCGTTTTTACTGTTACTCCTTTTAAACCACAAGCATTAGCAACTTTTGCATAACTAAGTTCTGGATCAAGTTCCGTACCTACAAAATTATCATCAAACCATAATATAGAATTTCTTTTTTCAGCTCCCCATTGATAGTTTCTAAATATTACCATGGTAATTGCTGGCCACTCTTCTCTTGCACACGAGCTCATTTCATTCATACTAATTCCAAACGCTCCATCTCCTGCAAATCCAATTACAGGTATATTTGGACAACCTATTTTTGCTCCAAGTATAGAGGGAAAACCGTAGCCACATGGTCCGAACAATCCTGGTGCTAAATATTTTCGTGGTTTCTCAAAAGTAGGATAGGCATTTCCAATAGCGCAGTTATTCCCTATATCACTCGAAATAATAACATCTTCAGGCATAGCTGCTTGTATTGCTCTCCAAGCTTGCCTAGGGGACATTCTATCTTTATCTCTCTCTCGAGCTTCTTTGTTCCAAACTGTTCCTGGATCATCATCTTCATGATCTAAACTTGTTAATGTTTGTAACCATGCAGATTTTGTTTGATGAATTAAATTTTTTCTTTCTGTTCTTCCAGTATCACCAGCATTTGAAGATAATTTTTCTGAAATTTGTTTAGCAACTTGTTTTGCATCTCCTGCTATTCCAACTGTAACTTTCTTAGTTAAGCCAATTCTATCAGGGTTTATATCTACTTGAATAATATTTGCTTTTTTTGGCCAATAATCTATTCCATAACCTGGTAATGTTGAGAATGGATTCAATCTTGTTCCTAAAGCCAACACAACATCAGCTTTCGAAATTAATTGCATTGCAGCTTTGGATCCGTTGTAACCAAGTGGACCAACTGCCAAAGGATGACTTCCTGGGAAACTATCGTTATGTTGATAACCATTACAAACAGGAGCATCTAGTTTTTCAGCTAATTCTTTACACTCTTTTATCGCATCACCTATCACAACTCCTGCACCAGATAAAATTACTGGGAATTTGGAATCGGAAAGCATTTTAGCTGCTTTTGCTATAGCATCTTTTCCCCCACCTTGTCTTTCAAACCTTACAATTGGTGGAAGGTCGATATCAATAACTTGTGTCCAATAATCTCTTGGTACATTAATTTGAGCTGGCGCTGATCCTCTTATTGCTTTTTCTATAACTCTATTTAATACTTCAGCCATTCGTGAAGGATCTCTTACTTCTTCTTGATAACAAACCATATCTTTAAATAAATTCATCTGTTCAACTTCTTGAAAACCTCCTTGTCCCATTGTTTTGTTTGCGGCTTGAGGAGTTACTAAAAGAAGTGGTGTGTGGTTCCAATACGCAGTTTTAATTGGCGTTACCAAACCTGTAATACCTGGGCCATTTTGAGCTATTACCATAGAAATTTTTCCTGTGGATCTAGTGTAACCGTCAGCAATTAATCCACCATTTGTCTCGTGAGCAACATCCCAAAATGTAATTCCTGCTTTTGGAAATAAATCAGAAATTGGCATAAAAGCTGATCCAATTATTCCAAAAGCATGTTCTATTCCATGCATTTGTAAAACTTTAATAAAAGCTTCCTCTGTAGTCATTTTGGTCATAATTGAATCCTTAAAAATTATTATTTATCAATTTGAGTGATTAATATATAAGATCTGCTAAAATTCAAATAAGAAATCGTCACTATGGCAAATACAGATGTAATAATACATGATGAAAAAGACAATGTAGGTGTAGTTGTTATTGAAAAAGTCACACCCAACCAAGATTGTAATTGCTGGATTATGGAAAATGACAAATCGGCAAAAATACAGTCAAAAAATGAGATCCCATTGGGCCACAAGATAGCTATGATAGATTTAAAAGAGGGTGACACTATATTAAAATATGGTCACGATATTGGTAAAGTAGTCAAACGTATAAACAAAGGTGAACATGTTCATGTTCATAATGTAAAAACAAAGAAATGGTAAAATGGAAATCCCAAAAATTTTTTTAGGTTATAAAAGAGAAAATGGCAGAGCAGGAACAAGAAATCATGTAATCATTTTGCCAGTCGATGATATTTCTAATGCTTGTGCAGAGGCAGTTGCAAATAATATAAAAGGTACAATTGCTTTGCCACATTCATATGGAAGACTTCAATTCGGTGCGGATTTAGAATTGCATTTTAGAACAATGATAGGTACAGGAAAAAATCCTAATGTAGCAGCAGTCATTGTAATTGGAATTGAACCCAAGTGGACAAAAAGAATTGTAGATGCTATTGCAAAAACAGGAAAACCGGTGGAGGGCTTTAGCATAGAGGGCGTAGGAGATATAGATACAATCGCTAAGGTATCAAAAAAAGCACAAGAGTTTTCAATGTGGGCATCTGAGAAACAAAGAGAAGAATGTCCAATTAGTGATTTGTGGATTTCTGTTAAATGCGGAGAATCGGATACAACATCAGGATTAGCCTCTAATCCTACAGTTGGTAACTTAATGGATAAACTGGAGCCATTAGGAGTTCATTTATGTTTTGGAGAGACATCAGAGCTTACAGGTGCAGAAAATGTTTGTGCAAAAAGAGGTAAAACCCCCGAAGCTCAGAAGAAATTTATGAAAACGTGGAGTGACTACAATGACTTTATTTTAAAAGAAGCAACAAATGATCTTTCAGAAAGTCAACCAACAGCTGGGAATATAGCTGGTGGTCTTACAACAATTGAAGAAAAAGCTTTTGGAAATTTTCAAAAAATTGGTTCAAGACAATTTATTGATGTATTAGAACCTGCTGAAGAACCTACGAAAGGTAAAGGTCTTTATTTTATGGATACATCTTCTGCAGCAGCTGAATGTGTAACTTTACAAGCAGCAGGAGGATTTAACATTCATCTTTTTCCAACTGGACAAGGAAATATTATTGGAAATCCAATTGAGCCAGTTATAAAACTTACTGCAAACCCTTTAACTGCAAAAACAATGAGTGAACATATAGATGTTGATGTTTCAAAAATATTATCACGTGAAATGAATCTCGATCAAGCTGGAGATGAATTAATTAAATCGACAATTAAAGTTGCAAATGGAAGACTTACTTGTGCTGAGGCCTTAGGTCATAAAGAATTTGTAATGACAAAACTCTATAGAAGCGCTTAAATTTAAATCGAGGATTCTAAAGCTTTGTATATTTCTTCTCTACTTGTTTCGCCGATACTTCTATAAACTTCTTTATTGTTTTTAAAAATCAAAAGTGTGGTTTGATACTGAACTTTAAGAAGATCTGCAATCTCTCTATTTGTTACTTCAAATGTAAAGTATTCAATATTTTCAAAATCATTTTTTGCTTTATTTAATACTTTCATCTGGCTAGCACAGGATGAACAATATTTAATCCAAGAACTTACAACTACAACTTTTCCATCTGATTGGGCTTTATCAAACAAATCTTTTGAAAAAGTCGTTTCTTTTTCTAACGCATTAGCGTTTAAAGCAGATATACAGAATAAAAAAATTAGAATTTTTTTCATTATATTTGATATCACAGATGTCAAATTTTAAAAATCTACTTTAATGAAGCAGGAGGAGGTGTGTGTATAAATTTTGCCTTAAATTTAGATAAAAATCTTCTTACTATTGCTGCACCAATTCCAAGACCAAGAGCTAAAACAATTGAGAACATTCCATATAGTAGTGGAACATTGACGGACAAGTCTCTTACAAATTGAGCAATAGGTCCAAGTACAATCTTACCATTATTTTGAACTTCTTTGACAGTTTCTTCTGCAAAGAAAGTATCATATGCAATCGCTATACCAACTAATAACAATAATATTGCTAATATTGTTTTAAATTCCGAACTATCAACTTTTTCACCAATTTTCTGACCAATTTGAACTCCAACTATTGAACCTAGAATTAAAACTACAACTAAAATTAAATCTATGGTTCCATAATTAAAAGCATGTAAAACAGTCACAATTGCACTTACAAAAATTGTTACAAACAATGACGTTCCTGGAATCAATTTTGTAGGCATACCAATAATATAAATCATTGCTGGAACTAAAATAAATGCTCCACCTACACCCATTATTGCTGCAATAAAACCTACAATAAGACCAATTATGATCGGTGTAAAAGCACTTTCGTAAAGTTTTGATTTTTTAAATCTCATTCTAAATGGAAGTCCATGAATCCAGTAATGCTCATGCAATTTCTTTTTTTGAACTATTTTTTTTCTTGCTCTATCTAATTCTGTTACACCTTGAACCAACATAAGAGTCCCTATAATTGCCAAGATGTACATGTATGCTAAAGATATAACTATATTTATTTTTCCAATATCTTTGAAATAAGTAAATGTTGCAATTCCGATTGCTGTGCCTACTGCTCCGCCAACCACAATCATTAATCCCATTTTGTAATCTAATGTACCTTTAAACCAATGTGTTGTGGAACCTGAAATTGATGTTCCTAGTATATTATTTGCCTCGTTCGGAACAGCATATGTCGGTGGTACGCCCATAAAAATCAAAAATGGTGTCATTAAAAAGCCACCACCAACACCAAATAATCCTGATAAAACACCAACAACTAAACTAAGTAGAAATACTAGAGGTAAATTTATGTAAACTTCTGCGATTGGAAGAAAATATTCCATTAACACTAACTATTCCTCAAAAATATTAAAGTCAACAATTCTTAAAAAATAGTTGCGCCAAATACCTTAACTAATCCATCTTCTTCTCCAAGGACTAGTCTTCCTAAAAATTCTCCTGAAATTTTTGTACTTTTTTGCTTATAGAGCACCGTGATATAAAGACCTCTTCTTAAACAACCAAATGCCTTATACTCATCTGATAAGCTTGAGATTAAATCGTTACTTGCCCATTGTTTTCCGAGTTCAACTTCGTTGGCTCCATATAACATTTGAGATGAAAAATCTTTAGTGAACCCACCATAATCTTTCATGTTAGAAGATTTCACTAAATTTGCCCAAATCGGATTAGCTATCTCGATAATCTCGTTATCTGCTTTTTCAAGAAGACTCATTAATTTTTAAGAGGCTTCTTTTTTCTCTTTCTCGTCTATTATGTGATATACAGGCATTTTTTCCATTGTAAATTTGCCTGTCTTTGGATCTCTTCTAGAAACAGTTAAACAATGCCAATTTTCATCATCTAATTTCATATGATCGCCTCTGTAGTAGTATCCTGGCCAACGAGTTTCTTTTCTATAAAGAGTATGTTCAGTTACGCATTGAGAAGTAACAGTTCTATGTTTTAATTCCCAAGCTCTCATTAATTGATGATAATCCTCTGCACCAACATTTTCTAGGTCTTCTTGCAACCAATCAAGAAGTTCTAAACCTTTTTTTAATAAATTTTCGTTTGTCATATAGTTTACAGAAATACCACCGACATATTCATCCATAATCTTCTGTAACCTTTGTAAACCTTGAATTGGTGAAATGTAACTAGGAGATACAGTTCCTCCAGTAATCTCGTTTCTTCCAACTGTATAATTATCTAAAGGTTTGTAGATCATTGTTTTGAAGTCTTCGCATTGCTTGTCACTAATTTTTATATTATTAGCTTTTTGTTCTTGAATATATTTAACCGCTGCTTTTGCCGCTAACCTTCCCTCTGTAAATGATCCAGATGAAAATTTATGTGCGCTTCCCCCTACTGTATCACCTGCACCAAAAAGTCCTTCAACTGTCGTCATTCTATTATAACCCCAGAAATATTCTGGAGGAGATAAATCCTCTGGTCCGCTAACCCATGCACCTGAGCATGTTGCGTGAGATCCCATTACGTAAGGCTCTGAAGTTGTTAATTCTGGATTTGTATACTTTGGATCAATATTTTGTGATGCCCAAACAACTGCTTGACCAACAGTCATACCTAAAAAATTCTCCCAGCCAACTGTTTCTAAGTGCGGATCTTGGAAGGCTTCTTTGGTCACCATGTGTATTGGTCCACCACCTGCCATTACTTCTTGAACAAATGCATGGTTTCTTAGACATGTTGGTGTTGGATGATGGTCAATGTACTCTCCAACTAGTTCTTTTGTTTGATTATACCATTTCTTCTCGTAGTTCTCTCCATTAGCATTTTGTGTGTAAGTTTTTAAGTGCAAAAAATATGCTCCAACTGGTCCATATCCATCTTTGAATCTACATAATACAATCCTGTTTTCCATTTGTGTCATCTTGGCACCAGCTTGTATTGGCAAAGCGTATGCAGATCCATTACTCCAAGGCGCATACCAAGTTCTTCCCATACCTTCACCAACAGCTCTAGGTTTAAAAATATGAGAAGCTCCTCCAGCTGCAACAATAACAGTTTTAGATTTGAATACGTAATAATCACCTGTTCTCATATTAAATCCTACGGCTCCGCCTACTCTATTTTCATTTGTTTCATCCATTAACAAATGAGTAATCATTATTCTGTTATAAATTTTATCTGCAGATTTTTTTGCTGCTTCAGCTACAATCGGTTTATAACTTTCTCCATGAATCATAATCTGCCATTTACCTTCTCTTTGGTAACGACCAGTTTGCTTATTTTTCATCATTGGAAGTCCCCATTCATCAAACATATGAACTGTTGAATCTACATGTCGTGCCATGTCGTACCCAAGATCTTCTCTTACAAGACCCATTAAATCATTTCTCGCGTAACGAACATGATCCTCAGGTTGATTTTCGCCCCACTGCATACCCATATAACAGTTGATTGCATACAATCCTTGAGCTACAGCACCACTTCTATCTATATTTGCTTTTTCAACACAAATTATTTTAAGATCTCTACCCCAGTGTCTAGCTTCAAATGTAGCACCTGTCCCGGCCATGCCTCCACCGACAACTAGAACGTCACATTCTTCAATTATAGTTTTTCTTGCCATTAATAATAAACACCTTTTTTGAAAGCACTTTTTTCTACTTTAGGTAAATCTTTATTGGTATTTAATCCGTGTGGTTCATTATATAAAATCTGAGAATTAATTTCACCTTGGTTTGGTTTATCTCCTTCAGCAAGTTTTGGAATAAATTTTCCCCATGGCTTAGTTGTGATTGGTGACACAAAGTTTTTCTCTGTTCCATTTCTAAATTTAATTCTCCAAGAAATTGTTCCTTTTTCTTCTTCTCTTCTAACTCTAACACTGTGTCCCATAGGTGCAAAGTCTGCATAACCTCTGACATCTATAGCGTGATTAGGACAAGCTTTGACACAAGAGTAACATTCCCAGCAAAAATTTGGTTCAATGTTTTTTGCTCTTCTTATAGTTTCATCGATGTGCATTATATCGGATGGACATATATCCACGCAGTGGCCGCATCCATCGCATCTGGTCATATAAACAAATGTTGACATATTTAACTCTCTTTCCTTATCATATTAATAATGTTTTGGCTCTTCTCTTTTTATACCGAGGCCAAATTGCTCAGGAGCATCTGCTTCCGGTGGAAGATTATCTCTTGATCCGTCTGCCTCTGCTAAGTTTTTCTGAATTGCAGCTCCTGGTTTATAAAACATATGAGCAAATTTGGACCAATAAACACCTCCAAATAAAACTAGATTTGAGACAATAAAGAAAACTAAAAATACTTTATCATCCCATCTTTCTTGTAAACTCATAGATTGTAAAAATGACCATATCAATCCGAACAAAGATGAGGCAACTAATGCTAGCACAAATAAATCTGCCTTAATAACTCTGTACCAAGGGTGAGCCTCAGAATAAACATCTACTCTTAAGAAGAACCAGAACCAAGACCCTCCTAAAACAGTCAATAGGGCGCCAAGATGCCAAACTATCGGCCAAGCTGATGGAGTTGTTGATTGCGGCGAAGAGTAAAAGAAAATCATAACAACCGATGCTGTCCAAAAAAGAATTGTACCGTACATGCCCATCACATGGGCTAGTCTTCTTTTGCCAGCTCCTAGTTCAGAGGTGGTAGCAATATCACTAGCGATCGTTTTTGAAATTACAGAAATTCTTTCACCTGTAGTTAAATTTTTTGTTGCAGACTTTTTTGCTTTTTTTGCATTATTAAAAAAATATTTTACATTTTTCTTATGAATAATATCCATAAGTGTTCCAGCAATCACAAGTAAACCCATTAGAATTACAAATGATTGCATAAGTATAGGAGATACACTCTCAGCTAGTATTGAAAATGGATTGTTTGCAAACATTTTGAAATTATACCCCTTTTTTAAAATATTTTTAGTATAGATGCCCTAATAGATCAACTGCATAAATAGACTTCTTTTATTTAGATTTTCTCAAATAATGTTGTTTTAACGGTATTACACCTCTAACGCCGCCTTGGGGATTTTCAACATCCCCTCTTCTTCTTGGAATCAAATGTATATGACAATGCATAATTGTTTGACCAGCGACACTTCCTGCATTTGTTCCTAAGTTAAATCCCTCAACTAAATTGTCATCATTTTCTATTTTTGATTTAATCTTTTTAATAAGTTCATTACATGCATTAAGTTCTTTATCATTTAAATGAAAGAAATTTTTTATGTGTCTTTTTGGAATTATAAGACTATGGAATTTTGATACTGGATATGAGTCGTAACTTACAAAAGCATAGTCATTTTCATATATTATGTCCTGTTTTTTTAAATCACAAAATATGCAGGGGTTATTTGGATCTGTCATACATTAATCTGATAAACTTTTTTCATAAATTTTATTGAGCTTAATGAATATTTTATTATTTTTCCTTGTCCAATTAAGCGATGGAATTTTAAATACAGAAGCCACACCTTTTCCTGACCCAATCAACAGTATTTCACTGTAATTGTCAATTTCCTTTAATGATATATTTTTTTTTTTAATTTTTATTTTCTTAGAAAAATATTTATATGTAATGCCCTTATAAAAATTTTTTGATGGGGAGTAAATTTGATCATTTCTTATAAAAAGTAAATTAGAGGTACAAGTCTCTAAAAAATAATTATTAAAATATAAAGCAATATCATTTCTGGTGGTGTCATATTTGTTAAGTTGCTTTAACATTTTTTTGTATTTTAGATTTTTTAAGTATGGATCAACTCTTT
>CACHJZ010000010.1 GCA_902580275.1 uncultured Pelagibacteraceae bacterium
TCGCTAAGTGTAAATAAAATAAAAAATTTAAATATTGATGATAATTATATATATCAAATCAAATTATTTAATAGCTCTTCAAAGAATAAAATAGAGGATTTTAAAAAAAAATCTATAGAGTATGTTCAAAAATATCCAAAAAGTTTTTTTGCTCTAAATAATTTAGCAAATTTTTATTTACGAAACAAAAATAATAAACCAGCGTTAAATTTTTTTTTAAAAGCAAAACATAATTTTAAAAAAAAAGATGAACTATTTTTCAAAATATTAGATTTAAAAAGAAAATTATTATTATTCAATAGGAAAAAAATTAATCCGAAAGAAAACAACTATATAAAGTTATTATTTACAAATATAATTATTGAATCTTATTTATTGCAACTTATTACTATTTCTCGACCTCATTTTTCTGAAGGTTTCTCAAAATTAAAAGAACTTGCTGATAGTTTATCTATCTATCTTAATAAAAGAATAGATAAATTGGTATCGCGTCAAATATTGAAAATAGTTAAGGCTTACAATTTACAAAAAAATCTTCCAAAAGCAGATTATGATAATATTTTTTTTAATATTGGTTCATGTTATCAATCAGCCAAAAAATACAAATTAGCTATAGAATATTATAATTCTGCAAACAAATCTGAAAAATCAAATAAGTATAATTATAAGATATTAGAGTGTCTATATTTAAAGAAAGATAAAAAAAAATTTTTGAATTTTTCTAAAAAAATAAAAAAAGTAAAAAAAATTGACTTCAATTCTTTAGCTGTATGTAATTATGCTTCAAAACAATTTAAAACTAAAAATTTTTACTCCTTTTGTGAAGAGCCAATAAATAATGTTGTTAAATATGATTTAATAAAGAAAAACATTATTCAAACAAAACTTTTAAAACAGATAGATAAGGATATAAGTACAAATAGAAATCACGTAAATACCCCAAAAGTTATAGGTTTTAAATCATTAGGAAATTTATATGACATAAATTCTAAATCCATTAAAAAGTGTAAAAAAATTATTAATAATTGCATTTTTGATTACAAAAAAAATTTTCTAGAAAGAAATTCTGTATTAATAAAAAATTGGCCTAAAAAATTTTACATAAATGCTTGGTATATTAAAATTAAAAAGGGTGGTGAGATATTGCCACATATACATGATGGATGGTTAAGTGGAGTTTTTTATATTAAAAAAATTAAAAATAAAAAATTACCTTTATCAAATGAAGGTGAACTCGAAGTTAATTATCAATTTTCAAATTTGAAAGAATTAAGAAAAAATATTTATAGGAAAATAATTTTTGTAAAAGAGGGTGATTTAGTTTTATTTCCATCTTCGTTGCCGCACAGAGTAATTCCATATAAAAATAATAAAGAGAGATTATCTATTGCCTTTGATATGAAGCCATTAAGATAAATATTGCTTTAGACCTGATTTAAAAATTTTTAGAATATAATCAATATCTTTCTTAGAGTTTTCGTAAGATAAAAAGATTGCGCCATTTTTAGATAAAAATATATTTTTTTTGAAAACATATTCTTTAAACTGATTTATTTTTTTTGTTTTTTTAAACTCATTTTCATCCTTCTGAATTTTATTCATGGTCTTTTTTTTTGTAAAAAGTATTCTAATTATCGAACTATATCTGATTAGCTTTACATCAATGTTATGCCTATAGGTGAAATTATTAAATTCTTTTGTAAAATAATCTGACAATTTTTCGAGTTTTTGATAAATTTTTTTTTTATTTTTTATAATATAACCTAGTGTATTTAAACCTATATATGATGATAATGGATTAAAAGAATATGTTCCGCCAAAAAAAACTGCATTTTTACTTTTATTAAGTTTAATTTCTATTTTCTTTTTTAATCCAATTATTCCAATGGGAACGCCTCCACCAAAAATTTTTCCAAATGTTAAGATATCTGGTGTAATTTTTAATTTTTTAAAAACTGCAAATTGAGGCAATCTCATTCCTGTTATCATTTCATCAAAGCAAATTAATATATTTGCCTTTTTACAGTATCTGTAAATCTCTTTAATATATTTTTCGCTTTGCTCAAGAGGTAACGATTGCTGTATTGGTTCCATTATTAAAACTGCAATCTGTTTTTTTTGCTTTTTTAATATTTTTAAACTTCTTTCAATGTTATTATAAGGAATCAAAATTGTATTTCTGTAATTGACTAAACCATTCGAAAGTTTTTTTTGAAATTTACTCATGTCATCATGACTACTGTATAAAAGCTCATCAACAGATCCATGCCAACTACCAGATATCATTGCAATTTTCTTTTTCCCAGTAATTGCTCTAGCAATTCTAAGCGCTTTCATGTTAGCTTCAGATCCTGTTGCACACATTATAAATTTTGAAAATTCTGGGTATATTTTTTTTAAAGTGAGTGAAAATTTTTCAACAAAAGTATTCAACAAAGAGTAATTAGACCCTGTTTGGTTAATTGATTTTATTGATTTTTTAAACACTTTTGAAGTATGCCCCAATATAAGTGAACCAGAGGCAAAACTTAAATCTAAACACTTTTTATTTTTAAAAAAAAGATATTTACCCTTAGAGCCTGTTGCTTTTATTTTATTATTTGGACTTATGCCGTATAGATAACTCATTTGTTGATAATAATTAACATTTTAGAACAAAATAACAAGTTATTGTTAAAAGACTTAAATTTTTCTTTACCGTTCAATTTAAATACAATATGTTCAATTTATGAACATCAAAAGAAATCTTGAAGAGGCAAACTTACATTTACTAAGAAAAATTTCAAGTAAATCTAATTTAAGCCAAAGAAAAATGGCCTTAGAATTAGGATTTAGTCTGGGAAAACTTAATTATTGTTTGAAAGAATTAAAAAAAAAAGGGCTTATTAAAGTAAAAAAGTTTAGGAAAAATCCAAACAAAGTGAATTATTTGTATCTGCTTACTCCAAAAGGAATTTCAGAAAAAACCAGAATTACATTAAATTTTATGAAAAAAAAAGCAGAGGAATTCGAAGAACTTAAATCTGAGACAAGCGTTCAATTAGTGAAAAAGATAGATGAGGATTTATTATAAATGAGTAGAATAGGGCACAACAAACCACCACCAGATCCAAAAGAAACAATAAAACGTAATATAGATAGAAGAAAATTAATAGTCGACGACGGTATAGGAAAATATAAAAATATACCTCTACCTACTTGGATTGAATTAAGCCTTATAGACGTATGTAACAGATCATGTGTTTTTTGTCCTAAATCCGATAGCTCGATTGCGCCAGATACTTATCAAAAAATGAGTCGCTCGTTGATTGATAAACTTTATAAAGATTTAAAAAAAATTAATTATTCTGGTTCTATTACACTTTGTGGTTATGGTGAACCATTGTTACATAAGGATATTGAATACATCACTAACAAGCTTTCTAAAGTTTCAAACGTGGAAGTAGTTACAAATGGAGATGTTTTATCGGCGAAGATGCTTAGAAAACTATATAACGCTAATACAGGCAGGTGTTTAGTTAGTTTATATGATGGACCAGAACAAATTGAAAAGTTTAAAAATATTATTCGTCAAGCAAAAGTACCTGAAGATTTTGTTATATTAAGAGATAGGTGGTATGACGACAGTCAAAATTTTGGAGTAAAACTAACCAATAGATCTGGCACTATTAAAATCGGAAATCAAGTTTCAAATACTATGCATAGTATTTGTTATTACCCTTCATATCAATTTTTAATTGATTGGAATGGTGACGTATTTTTATGTCCACAAGATTGGCAAAGACGTCAGACTATGGGCAACATGATGCAAGAAGAAATTTTTGATATATGGACATCAAAAATTATGAAGAAGTATAGAATAGATTTGTTGAATGGTAAACGTACTAATGAACCATGTAAAAGTTGTAATGCGCAAGGTACTTTACTAGGAGTAAATCACGCAAAAATGTGGAGAACGATATATAAAATTTAATTATTTTAAAATTCTTTTGTATTGTTTTGGAATATAGTCAGAAACATTATTATTTTTTGCTAATTGGTATATCCAGAGAGGATTTTTTATTATGATTCTCGCAATAGTTATAAAATCAACTTTACGGTTTTTAACTATTTTATTTGCAGTAGAAAACTTTGTTATTAAACCAGTCGTAGTAGTTTGAATTTTTGCCTTTTTTTTTATTTTATTTGCAAGTTTTACTCTAAAACCTTCATATTGATTCATTTTCGTTTTGGGAATAATACCACCGCTAGAAACTGATACATAATCAAATCCTATAGCTTTTAAATTTTTGGCTAGTAAAGCAGCATCTTCACTCTTGATACCTTTTGATAAATGATCAGTTCCTGTAATTCTAGCTCCTAATATTTTCCCTTTTGGCCAAACTTTTCTGACCTGTGTTGCTATATCTAATAATAGTTTTAATCTATTATTTACGTTTCCTCCGTAATCGTCATTCCTCTTATTTGAAATTGGCGAAAAAAATTGGTGAAGTAGATATCCGTGCGCCATGTGTATTTCTAAGCAGTCTAAGTTTATTCTATTAGCTCTAATTGCAGATTTTTTAAAACTTTTAATTAAATTAAGTATCTGTTTTTTTGACATAGAGGTAGGTTTTGGCCATTTTTTATCTCTCGGAATGGGAGAAGCAGAATATGTTTTCCAAGAAATTTTTTTTGGCAAAGTAGTGTTGCTTTTTACCCAAGGTACAAAGCTTGAACCTTTTCTTCCAGCATGAGAAAGCTGAATTCCATATTTAACATCATTATTTTTTTTTAAGTAGGATATTAAATCTTTTAATTTTTTTTCATGTTTATCATTAAACAAACAAAGATCCGACTTAGATATTCTTCCCTCCTTATTTACTGCTGTTGACTCCAACATAACCATACTAGCTCCTGATGATGATAGATTTTGAAGATGAGTGTAATGCCATTTTGATGGACAACCCTTTGTTGCTGAATACTGACACATTGGAGAAATTACTATTTTATTTTTTAGAATAATTTTATTTATTTTTAATTTATTAAAAATCATTTATTTCTTTTGCACAATGAATTCGTTGTGAGGATGAAAAATTGCTTTTGGGTAGGACCAGTATGTTTCGATAAAATATAATTTTAGAGCTTTGCCGAGTTTTGGCAGATGGGGAACTCCATCAGTATCAATCATTGATTTCATAGGAGTTGCAAACCGTAACCATTCACCAGTTTTTTGTTCATCGTATATGCTACGTGTAAATAAAGCAATCGCAGGATGAACTAAGTTATATTTGCCTTCCAATTTTTTATAAAAATTTTCTAGTGTAGTTGCAGATTTAAATCCAAATTCTTTTAACTTTACTCTATATAAAACAATTGGTTTTTTAAGTTTTTTATAGTTGTAATTTTTTTTTTTATAAATGTTTAAAATCCACGGACTAGCTATGTAACCTTTTCTTTTTAAAATTTTTAAACACTGATTTGTATCTTTAAACTTAATACTATTAATTGTCTTCCATGGTTTTTTCATTTTTTTTTTTTTCATTTTTTCTTATAAAGGTAAATTAATCACTTAAAATATACTTAATATTATCTTCTTTTATTTTTCTTTTATATAATAAATAAATAATAAAACCAGGTATGCTATATAAATAATTTTTTAAATTTCTCTTATGTACAACATTAAGCTGATAATTGCGGAGATTAAAATTTTGAATATTAAAAATTTTTCCAAACTTCATCAATGAATTTTTATCATGCTTGAAATACTTAAATTTAAAAATCGAGTCTTTTTCAATTAACTTGCTAAATTTTTTAATATTAAAGAATATTTTATAATTGTTTTTTTCGTTATTTAGATTATTAAAAACATATCCATGCAACAAAGCATTTTTAAAATGTATCAAGTCGTGTAAGTAGCTAAATTTATTATTCGGGATTTGCTGATTTAATCTGTGGCGTTTCAATTCTTTTAATGTTGAAAAGAAATAGCTAGTTTCATTCCTAAAAAAACATATGTATGTGACTTGAAAATTTAAATTAGAAAGTGAATTCTCAAATAAAGTTTTAAGATTTTTATCTAATAACAAGAAGGAAAAATCTTCTGAAGATAAAATTATATTTTTTTTTTTATTTCTTATTTCATTTATTAAATCAGAAAAAGTTCCTAATTTTGAATTAAATCGAGTGTCATTTACTAGTTCAAAAAATAAATTTGCATGGTTAACAATTTCCTTGCTAATTTGGCATGATTTAGGAATATAAAAAAGATCAGAAATAACATTCTCATTATCTCTCAAAAGTTTTTGCATACTTGTTGAGGCTGTTTTAGGCATGCCTATATGTATGATTAATTTATACATT
>CACHJZ010000011.1 GCA_902580275.1 uncultured Pelagibacteraceae bacterium
AAAAACCTTGTTTTTTTTTTATCAATTTTTTTTTGGTTGGAAAGAATATTTTACTTTTGAAATATATTTTCTCTAGTTTTTTTTTATTTTTTGTTTTTTTATTTAATGCATTGAATAATTTCAATGCATCTTTTTTAAATTGGATTTTCTCGAGCATATTCTCATGATCTGATCTTTCATTTATAGAATTTTGAGAATGATACTGATGCAATAGGAAAATTTTATTTACTTTTTTGATCCTTCCAGAAATAAAATTAATTGAATCTTGATAGTAATCATAAAAATCAATATTTGAAAAATTTATCACTCTTTTATGAATATAAGAGTAATTTTTTAAAAGTACTTTTGTTCTAAAAATGTAATGCCATGAATTTTCCATTGTACTCATATATTTTTTTAATCTTTGAAACTCTTTTTGTTTATCATTACTCTTTGAAGTCATCATTCTTCCAAAATTAATTGGATGCCCATGGTATTCATTAAATGTGTAATATTTTTTGAATAAATCAAAATTTAATGCATATCCTCCGCATGCAACATAATTTTTATTTTTTTCTAAAAAATTAAGTGCGGGGTTTATTGAACTAATAATTGGAAAATCATCATCAGAAAAAAGTACTACGTATTTAGATTTAATCTTTTTTAAAGAAAAATATATTTTTTTTTGTAAAACTTTATAGTTTTTGTCATATGGGTATTTTTTATAGACGTAATCTATTTTACCATTTTTAAGATGTGATATTAATTCTTTAGAAATTTTCATTTTACTGCCATCGGCGATAAATAATTTATATTTGAATTTTATGATTGAGAGATATTTAAAGAATCTTAGAGTAAAATTTCTTCTATCTCTTGTAAGAAGTAAAAAAGTTAAATCTTTATTTGAACTCTGTTTCATTTTTTTAGTTTGTTTTAAATCTTTATATTTAAAAGATCTTAATTTAAACACAAAATATGTTTTTAATTTGATAAATTAGATTACATGTATAATAAGTATTTAAAGATTAAAAATGATAAATTTTGTATTTAAAATTATCAATAACGCTTTCTATCTTGGAAGATACAAATTAATTTTATTATTTCTTTTAATTATGTTATCCACAGCTATTGAGCTGTTAGGTATATCTTTAATTATTCCTATAATTTCTATTTTTATTGAGCCTGATTATATAAATAAATTTAACTTTTTTGAAAAAATTAGTTTTCTTGAAAATTTTAATTCTTTGAATTTTTTACTAATTTTATTTTTTTTTCTTATTTTTATTTAAATACACAATAACAATAATATTTGAGTACTTAACTGTAAGACTTACAAAAGATTGGGAAATTTCTTTAATAATTAAGTTGATTGATCAGTATCTTAGAAGGTCTTGGATTGAAACTTTGAAAAAACAAGATGTTTTAATGAAGAATATTATTACAGATGTTCCCACTTTTATTATTCAAGGTGTTACAGGAGTTTTAAATATTTTCAAATGTATTTTAATATTATCGGGTATATTTTTATACTTAGTTTATGAAAAAGGCTTAGTCGTTATAAGTTTCTTTACAATTTTAATTCTTCTATTTTATTTTTTTCTAAAATTTTTTTAAAAATTTTTTATTTCGAACTTCAAATGAATATGGAAATTTTATCAAAAATAAATTTGATCTTACTAATGAAATAAAAGATGGACTTAGAGAAATAAAAATTTACAACTTAAAAGAATATTTTTTAAAAGAATTTTTTCTAAACGAAAAAAAAATTGCTAATATTGAAATTATAAAAAAATTTACATCCATCATGCCTAAAATTGGTATTGAGTTAGTATGTATAATAATTTTTCTTTTCTTTATTTTTTTAAATTCGGAAAATCCGCAAACAATTATCCCGTTTCTTGGTCTATTAACATTTATTGCTTATCGATCACAGCCCCTATTAGCATCACTCACCTCTCTTGCTGCGGCATTGCAGGTACACTATTTTCAAATTAATGAAGGAATCAAAATAATTGAAACAACTAAAATTGAAGAGAAAAAAATTAAGGAAAAGTTAAATGAGAGTACAATAAATTTTGGAAAAAACTCTTTAGTTGAAATTAAAAATATTAATTTTTCTTATGACGATGGAGATAAATCAAAAAAAATTTTTTCAGAGCTAAATTTAAAATTAAAATTTGGGAAAATTTATGGTCTTTCGGGTAAAAATGGAACTGGAAAAAGTACATTTGCAGATTTACTAATTGGATTATTACAACCTCAAGAAGGAAGTTTACAGATAGATGGTAAAGATATTAAATTATTTCGAAATAATTGGATAAACTCTGCATCATATCTTTCACAAAATTATTTTTTATTTAATGATACGATAAAAAATAATATTACTTTAGAGCAGAAACAAAGAAAAAGTTTTGAAAAAGATAAATACGAGAAAGCAATTCTTATATCAAATTTAATTGATGAATTGGCAAAATTCAAAGGCAGAGATGAGCTTGAGATTAAAAATTCAGGTAGAAATTTGTCTGGAGGTCAAAAACAAAGGATAGCAATAGCAAGATTAATTTATAAAGATTCGAAAATAGTAATTCTAGATGAACCCACTTCATCCCTAGATCAAATATCATCAGAATTAATGATGAAAATGCTAAATGAGATAAAAAAAGATAAATTAATTCTTATTATTTCACATTCTCAGGAAATATTAAATAAATGTGATGAAATACTGACTATAGAAAATTATAAAATTGAAAGTTAATTTTAATGAAAAAAAATTATGCACCAATAATTTTGTTTACTTACAGAAGATTGAATACATTAAAAAAAACTATTCTCAATTTAAGTAAAAACGATATTTCAAAAGAAACAGAAATATTTATTTTTTCTGATGGATACAAAAATAAAAAAGATAAAAATTATGTTTTAAAAGTTAGAAAATATTTAAAAAATATAAATTCATTCAAAAAAAAAAAAATTTTTTATAGGAAAAAAAACTTAGGATTGTCTAAAAATATTATATCGGGTGTAACAAGAGTCTTAAAGCAAAGAAAAATGGGTATAATTTTAGAGGATGATATTATTGTTGCACCAAATTTTTTACGATACATGAATACATGTTTAAATAAATTCAAAAAAGAAAAAAAAATTTGGCACATTAATGGATGGAATTATAATATTAAAAATAAAAGAGACGATAATGAAATATTTTATTGGAGAGGTATGCATTGCTGGGGCTGGGCAACTTGGCATGATAGGTGGGTACATTATGAAAATGATGTGAAAAAAATTTATTCATCTTTCAATAAAAATCAGAAATATAGATTTAATTATGATGGCACGTATGATTTTTGGAGACAAATTGAAAGAAACTATATCAAAAAAATAAATACATGGGCGATATTTTGGTATGTGAAAATTTTTATGAAAAAAGGTTTATGTGTTAGTCCTAAAAAAAGCCTTTCTTATAATATTGGAAATGATAGGTATGCAACAAATATGAGTAATAATTATAATAATTACAAAATTGATTTTTATCCAAAAAATAAATTTGATTTACAATTTCAAAAAAAAGTTATTGAGAATAAAAAACAATTTTCACATATTAAGAAGTTTTTAAAAAAAGAGAAAATTTTAAATAAATTAAAAAACTTTATAAGTTATAAATTTTAAAACATTTAATGATTTATTCAATATTATAAAAATGAACATTTTAATAACTGGAGCATTAGGACACATAGGATCGTTATTATTAACTAAAGCTTTAAATATCAAGAATTTAAAAAATTTATATATAATTGATAACGCAAGATCAAATAATTTAAATGTTTTATTTAATTTAAATCTAAAAAATATTAATATTCATTTTTCACAATCTGATCTTTTAGACAAAAAGTCTTTAGAAAGAATTATTAAACCAATAGATATAGTTATACATTTGGCATCTATAACTAATGCAGAAAAATCTTTTGAGATTAAAAATTTATTATTTAAAAACAATTATGGAATTTTTAAAAATATTGTCAAATTTTGCATTAAAAAAAAATCTAAGTTGATTCATTTATCAAGCACTAGTATTTATGGATCAAGTATTAAGAAAGTTGATGAAAATACAAAAGACTTAAAGCCTCAAAGTCCCTACGCTCAGGTAAAATTATTAGAGGAAAATTTTTTAAAGAAAAATAAAAGTAAGTTAGATTTTATAACTTTAAGATTAGGCACAATTACTGGTATTTCAAAAGGTATGAGATTTCATACTGCTGTAAACAAATTCTGTTTTAATGCAGTTTTAAAACAAGAAATACCCGTATGGAACAATGCAATTGATCAATATAGACCCTATCTTTCATTAGATGACGCTATTAAAACAATTATTTTTATAATTAATAATAAAGTTTTTGACAAAGAAATTTATAATATTTTAACAGGAAACTATACTGTTAGGAACATTTTAAACATCATAAAAAAACAAAAATATAAAATAAAAATTAAAAAAGTAAAATCAGCGATTCTCAATCAAAATTCATATTATGTAAGTAATAAAAAGTTTAAAAAATTTAAATTAAAATATAAGAAAAATATTGAAAACGATATTAAGAGAACCTTAAAATTATTAAAGTATTTATATTAATTTTTTTTTTCAAAAATAAGTGTTTTTGTGTGATCAATTCTTAATTTTTTTGGAAAATTTTTCATAGGTAATTTGGAGAATTTTCCAAAATACTTATGTAAATAATTAGATACAAAGACTAATTTGTAATTTGGCATAAATTCCTTAACTAGGTCTTTGATACTGAAAAACCATATTGGAATACTATATTTGTAGAATTTTTGCAAAGTAACAAAAGTTTTTATATTACCTACTTTTGTACTATTAAGTATTATATATTTAGCTTTAGATTTTAATAGTAAATTAATTAATTTTTTTGGCTCTTCAAAATAATGAAGAGAATTTGATATATGTATAATATCATATTTTTTTTTTGGATTAAAAGAGCTCAGTAAATTAATTTTAAATTTTTTTGAAAACTTTATTTCTTTATAGACTCTCAAAATAATTGGAAGTTCAACCAAATCGAGTGTAATTTTTTTTAAATTATTTTTTTCTTTATTAAGTTTTGAACAATTACTTAATATACTGTTTAATTCAAAATATATATCCAATGCACCAGATCCTAAATCAAGAACTTTTACTTTTTTATTATAAAATTGTGTTGATAAAATAACCGATAGAGGAGATGAGGAAATTAAAGGATAATTTATTTTTCGATTTTTGTTAATTCTTTTAACTAAAATTTTTTTCCATATATTGTTATTAAATCTTTGTTGGTTTAAAATATTTAAATTTTTAATTCTAAAGATTCCGTTAAATATTTTCATAAAATTATTTTAATCTTTTGCTTGATTTTAAATTTACTAATGAATTAATAAAACCTGTTATTCTGTTATATCTTAAATTAATAGCATTTATATCAAGAACGATTAAGTATATTAAAAGTTTCACACAGTCTTTAAAAAAATAGGGTAAATTAATCCTCAATGCTTTAAC
>CACHJZ010000012.1 GCA_902580275.1 uncultured Pelagibacteraceae bacterium
TGATAAAAACATATCATCTGTAATTCGAAAACCAGAATTAATAGAAAATATTGAAAAAGCTATAGTTGAAAATAAAACAAAAAATATTGATATTGAAATAGGCTTGCCATCATATCAATTTTATAAAATTTATATTATTCCTGGTCCAACTCATTTATTTACTGAACCAGATTCTGTTGTGTTATTTTTAAAAGACTTTACTGAAATTACAAAAGCACAAAAATTTAAAACTGATTTTGTCGCCAATGTAAGCCATGAATTAAGAACACCCTTGATGGCTATCAAAGGATCTTTAGAAACTATTGAAGGTCCAGCGGCAGAAGACGATAAAGCAAAAAAAAAATTTATGAAAATAATGACTGATCAATCAAATAGAATGGAAAATTTAATTAATGATCTTTTAATACTCACAAGAATTGAATTAGAAGAACACATAAGGCCAAACTCTTTAGTTAATATAAATGATCTTTTCAAAACAATCATCAGTAATTTTGAGATTGTTTTAAAAAAAAAGAAATTAAATATTAATTTATCTCTCACAAATCCAACAATTGTTATTGGAGATGAAAAAAAATTACAAACTGTTTTTTCTAATCTTTTAGATAATGCAATTAAGTATTCAAAGGAAAATAAGTCTATTTTTATATCAAGTGAAATTAGTGATGGTAAATTGTTAGAAAAAAATTTTATGATCAGTGTTAAAGACGAAGGTGTTGGCATTCCTCAAAGATATATTTCTAGAATTACAGAAAGATTTTTTAGAGTAGATCTTGAACAAAGTAATAAGGTTGGTGGAACTGGTTTAGGATTAGCTATTGTTAAACATATAGTTACTCAACATCGTGGACACTATGAGATTCTAAGTGAGGAAAACCAAGGAACTGAAATTCAAATTTATTTACCAGCGAAAACTTAAATTTAAAAAGTATTATATTGTAATAGTTTTAGAAGGTTTTTTTAACAATTCTTTACTTGATTAATGTTAATCTTTTAATTAATTTTTTATATGGTTAAAATATTCAAAAATATTTTGATTTTTGCTTTTTTGTTAAGTTCTATAACAACAAGTGTTTTTTCAAAAGATATCACAACATTATTAAGAAATCAGCAACTTACAGTTTTTGATATTGGAATTTTTAGATTAGAAGCAGATTTAAAAACCTCATATCCTTCTATAAAAGATCATTTAGAAGTTACTGAAGATGAATTTTATACAGACGTAGTTACCTCGTATTCTAAAAATTCAATTGATTTAATTGTTTCTGTTCCTATGAATGAAAATCTCAAGAAGGAAAATTATTTTTCAGATTCTTTTAGATGTAAAAATATTTTTAATTCTGTAAGAGATTTTTTATTGAGGAATGAAAATTTGAGTAATTACAGATATACTATGGCTACAAGTTATTTAACCTCTATATTTTCAACCCCAAGTTCATGGCCAAGCTGGAGATATGATGAAGAAATTAGAGAAGAATTAGTAAACTTAGTAAAACTAGAAATAACTTTACGTCCAAGCAATGAACTAGCTCTTAATGAACAGGTAAACCCTGTTTCATGTATTGGTGGCCTAGAAAGTGATATTGATCAGATAATTATATCAAAAAAATACAACTAAAAAGTTACCTTTTTAACAAAAGTGTAACAATTCTGTAATATTAAAGATTCAATAAATTTATACTTGTCAGCAATCTTTTAAATAAAAAATAAAGAAAGGATTAAAGATAATGAAAAAACTAACTATAGTAATTGCTTCATTAGTTGCTTTATCAATAGCAACTGTTGCTCAAGCAAGAGATCAAATTAAGATAGTTGGTTCTTCTACGGTATTCCCTTACGCAACAGTTGTTGCTGAAAGATTTGGTGGTTCAGGATTTAAAACTCCTGTAATCGAATCTACTGGTACTGGTGGTGGAGCTAAACTATTCTGTGCTGGTGTAGGTGAACAACATCCTGATATTACAAATGCATCAAGAGCTATGAAAGATAAAGAAAAAGCTCTTTGTAAGAAAAATGGTGTAAATGAAATCGTTGAGATCGTAATTGGTAACGATGGTATTACATTAGCTTACAGCAAAGATGCAAAACCAGTAAACTTTACTAAAGAACATTTGTATTTAGCACTAGCTGCTCATACAGTTGTTGACGGTAAATTAGTTCCAAATATTTATAAAACTTGGGACCAAATTGACCCTAGCTTACCAAAACAAAAAATTTCAGTGATGATCCCACCAGGAACATCAGGAACTAGAGATGCTTGGAATTCTTTAGTTATGAAAAAAGGTATGACCAAAGAAGCTAAAGCTCTTTATAAAGCTGGTTTTGAAGCTGGAAATAAAAAATACAAAAAACCTCAAAAACTTTACAGAGAAGATGGTGCTGCTATTGAAGTTGGAGAAAATGATAGTTTAATCATCCAAAAGTTAACTCAAGATAAAGATATGTTTGGTTTCTTTGGTTTCAGTTATTTCTTAGCTGCAAAAGATAAATTGCAAGCAGCAAGTATTGATGGTGGACAACCATCATTGAAGTCTATTCAAGACTACAGTTATGCTGTTGCTAGACCTTTATTCTTCTACGTGAAAAAAGCTCACGTTGGAGTAATTCCAGGCTTACATGAGTTTGTGAAAGAATTCACAACGAAGAAAGCTATTGGAAAAGGTGGTTACCTAGCAGACATTGGTTTAGTGCCATTAGACTCTAAGTTGTATAAAACAACTAGAACTAATGCTACCAAACTAGTTGCTATGGGTAATTAATTATTCCTCAGTTAACAAATGATTAAAAAAGGGGTCTTTTTTAGACCCCTTTTTTTTAAATTAAGAGTACAGTCCTCAATAAAGGAGATTCTTTGAACTTAATATTATTTATATTTATTGTTCTTCTAGGTTTCACAAGTTATTATTTTGGACGCAAAAAAGCATATACAATTCAATCTACAAAAAAAAGATTAACTGCATTACCACAATTTTATGGTTATTATCTTGCAATTTGGTGTGCAATACCAGCCTTTATAATTTTTTCTTTATGGGCAATTTTTGAGCCCACAATTGTAAAACTATTAATATTAAGTGATTATTCAAATCAAGGTTATCTTGATGATGAATTAAATTTAATATACGAAAAGACAAAAGCATTATCTCGAGGTCAATTCACCGGAGAAATTACACCTTTCATTGATGCTTCTGCTGAAAAATATTTAAGTCTTCGATCAATAGCACAAAGTTCAAAAGTTGTTATAGTATTATCTGCAATTATTGCCTCTGTTGCTTATGCGTATAAAAGAATTTCATCTAATTCTAGAACAAGAGAACCAGTTGAAAAATTTTTGAACGCAGTTTTATTTACAGCTTCTTTAGCTGCAATATTAACTACTGTTGGAATAGTTTTCTCACTTATATTTCAAACTATAGATTTTTTTAAAGTAATTCCATTATTTGATTTTGTCTTTGGAACTCACTGGTATCCAGCAAAAGCTTTTGTTAGAGATTCTTCTGAGGCTTTAGATCCGACAATGTATTCAGATACTTTTGGAGCAGTTCCTATTTTTGCAGGTACTTTTTTTATTGCATTTATTGCTATGTGTGTTGCTATACCAATTGGATTAATGAGTGGAATTTATTTAGCTGAATATGCATCAGCTAAAGTTAGACAATATGCAAAACCATTAATTGAAATTTTAGCTGGTATACCAACAGTTGTTTATGGTTTTTTTGCTGCCCTAACTGTTGGCCCATTTTTAAAAGAATTAGGAACCTCAATGGGTCTCGAAGTTTCAGCTGAAAGTGCTTTAGCAGCAGGAGGGGTAATGGGCATTATGATCATACCATTTATTTCAAGTTTAAGTGACGATGTAATTACAAGTGTACCTCAAAGTTTAAGAGATGGAAGTTATGCTATGGGAGCAACTAAATCAGAAACAATCAAGAGAGTTATTTTTCCTGCAGCATTGCCGGGGATAGTTGGATCTATTTTGCTTGGTGTTTCAAGAGCTATTGGAGAAACAATGATAGTTGTTATGGCCTCTGGTTTAGCTGCTAATTTAACTTTAAATCCATTAGAATCTACTTCAACAATTACAGCTCAAATTGTAGTTATTCTAATTGGTGACCAAGCTTTTGGTGACCCAAAAACGCAAGCTGCTTTTGCTTTAGGTATGTCATTATTTTTAGTAACGCTTTGTTTAAACATTGTGGCCTTAAGAGTTGTTAAAAAATATAGAGAGAAATATGAATAAAAATAAAGAACAATTATTAAATAAAAGATACAAGGCTGAGCAGAGATTTCGCTTATACGGTCAAAGTGCAATTTTTATGGCACTTTTATTTTTAACAATTTTTATTTTCAAAATTTTTTCAACTGGCTATTCAGCTTTTCAAAAAACTTGGCTCATTGTTCCAGTAACTTTTGATCCCGAACTAATGATGTTAGAACAAAACCCTTCTAAAGAAGATATACAAGATGCCGATTATTACGATATAGCATTAAAATCAATGGCTGATTTAGATCTAAATGCCAATGAGGATCAAGAAAATGAATTGAAGAGAATGGTGTCTTATTTCTTCGAAAAAGAAATTAAAAATGAGCTTTTAAATGACCCTAATTTAATAGGAAAAACAAAAGAAGTTTATCTAACTGCTTCAGATGATTTAGACCAAGTCTTTAAAGGAAATTATCCAAGAGATTTACCTGAAGACCAAAGAAGAGTAAGCGATTATCAATTAAAAATTTTTGATCAACTTGTTGTAAATGGTAAGGTTGAAAGTAAATTTAATATTAGTTTTTTTACAAATGCAGACTCAAGAGAAGCTGAACTAGCTGGTATAGCTAGTTCATTTATGGGCTCAATTTTTTCTATACTTGTTTGTTTAATGATAGCTTTTCCTGTTGCGGTTCTAGCTGCAATCTATCTTGAAGAATTTGCCCCTAAAAATAGATTTACTGATT
>CACHJZ010000013.1 GCA_902580275.1 uncultured Pelagibacteraceae bacterium
TTGTAACTAAGGAAAATTCTAAATATTTTCCTGGTCTAACAAAATTTATTGAGGAGCTCAGACAAAAAGAAACCCACCATAAAATTTCTGAATTGATTGGAAAGGACCTTTCAAATTCATTTGTGCGAGTTGAAGTTATTTGTGATAGAAAAGGATTTTGGCTTAAGCCTCATTGCGATATAAAAGAAAAACTCTTATCCTGTTTACTTTTTGTTAATAACGAAAATGAAAGCGAGGATCTTGGAACAGATTTCTATGATAAAAACCTAAAAAAAGTAAAAACATTGCCTTACAAACATAACTATGGTTATTTTTTCTCTAGTGGGCCTAATACCTGGCATGGAATGGAGAAAAAGGAAATTATAAAAGAACGAAGATGCCTTCAGGTAAATTATGTAACTTTTGATACAGATTGGAAAGTATATTAATTATCTTGTAAAGATTTAACTCGTAGGTCTTTATTTTTTAAAGATTTTATCGCTTCGAGAAATGAATAAGCTGTAGACATGTTTGTACAGTATGGAATTTTATTCGCTAAAGTTCCTCTTCTCAACGCTCTTGCATCATTTATTCTGTGTTCTGAATTTCCTCCGCCAGTATTTATTACCAAAGATATTTTTTTTGAATTTAGAATATCAACTATATGGGGTCTTCCACTACTTACTTTATTTATCTTTTTACATTTCATTCCATTTTTCCTAATAACTTCGCAAGTACCTTGCGTAGCAGACAGTGTGAAACCAAGCTTTATTAATCTTTGAGCAATGCCAACTATTTCCTGTTTATGGGAATCTTTAACTGATAAAAATGCCATTCCTTTGATCGGAAGTGAATTTGATGCAGCTATTTGGCTTTTTGCAACCGCCATTCCAAAATCACTGTCAAATCCCATCACTTCACCCGTAGATTTCATTTCGGGACCCAAGAGTAAATCGCTATCAGGAAATTTATTAAACGGAAATACAGCCTCTTTCACTGCATACATTTTATTTGTTTTGTATTTCAGTTTAAATTTTGAAAGCTTTTGACCAGCCATTATCTTTGAAGCTATTTTAGCAAGTGGAATACCATTAGCTTTCGATACAAATGGCACTGTTCTGCTGGCTCTTGGATTAACTTCGATCACAAAAATTTCATCGTTTTTTATTGCGAATTGGATATTAAGGAAACCTTTAACTTTTAATGATAAAGCAAGTTTTTTTGTTTGGACTTTTAATTCTTCGATTAATTTTTTTTTAATTGATACTGGCGGCAAGCAACAGGCAGAGTCACCTGAATGAATTCCTGCTTCCTCAATATGTTGCATTATACCAGCTACATAAACATCTTTACCATCTGATATAGCATCCACATCAATCTCCATTGCGTTATCTATAAACTTATCTATTAAAATCGGATTTTTTTCAGAGGCTTTAAAAGCCTCTAAAATAAAATTATTTAATTGTTTTTTTTCATAAACAATTTCCATCGCTCTTCCTCCTAAGACGTAAGAGGGCCTGACAACTACCGGCAAACCAATTTTTTCTGATATATTTATTGCTTCTGATGGTTTAAAAGCTATACCACTATCTGCTTGCTTAAGTTTTAATTTAATCAAAAGTTTTCTAAAACTGTCTCTATCTTCAGCTAAATCAATTGATGTATATTGTGTACCTAAAATTGGTAAGGAGTTTTCGTGAAGAAATTTTGCAAGTTTAATTGGTGTTTGTCCACCAAATTGAGCTATAATACCAATTAATTTTCCTTTTGATTTCTCTTTTAAAATAATATTGTAAATATATTCTTCTATCAAAGGTTCAAAATATAATCTATCACTGGTATCATAATCAGTGGAAACAGTTTCAGGATTACAGTTGATCATAATTGTTTCAAAACCAGAATTTTTCAGCGCATAACTAGCTTGACAACAACAATAATCAAACTCAATTCCTTGACCAATTCTATTTGGCCCACCCCCCAAAATGATTATTTTATTTTTTCTTGACGGTTCTGACTCACATTCCGAATGAGTAGTAAAATTTCTTTGATAAGTAGAATACATATAGGGTGTGTATGACTTAAACTCAGCAGCACAGGTATCAACTTTTTTATAGACAGGAAAAACCTTCAAGGCTTCTCTTTTTTTTCTAACTATCTTTTCGTCAATATTAGATAATTGCGCTAATCTTTTATCTGAAAATCCTATAGATTTAATTTTATTAAATTCAATGAAGTTTTTAGGAATACCTTTCAATCTAATTAATTTTTCAGCATCTATAATTTCTTTAATCTGATCTATAAACCAAGGGTCTATTCCAGATAATTTGTGAATTTGAATTGTAGTGAATTTTTTTCTTAAAGCTTCTGCAACTAAAAGAATTCGATTTGGTATATTAATTTTCAAATTTTTAATTATTTCTTTCCTGGAAAAATTAAAAATATTGTCTAAACCTGAAAGACCTATTTCCAAGGAACACAAAGCTTTTTGAAAAGACTCTTTAAAATTTCTTCCAATAGACATAGCTTCACCAACTGATTTCATTGAAGTTCCTAAAATAGCTGGAGATTGTGAGAATTTTTCAAAAGTAAATCTTGGAATTTTTGTTACTACATAATCAATCGTAGGCTCAAATGATGCAGGCGTCACTTTAGTTATCTCATTTTTAAGTTCGTCTAATGTGTAACCCACCGCTAGTTTTGCGGCAACTTTTGCAATTGGAAATCCAGTTGCTTTTGAAGCAAGAGCTGAGGACCTAGAAACTCTTGGATTCATCTCTATAATAACCATACGGCCATTTTTAGGATTAATAGCAAATTGTACATTTGATCCTCCAGTTTCAACACCAATCTTTCTTAAGCACGCAATCGAAGCATTTCTCATTATTTGATATTCTTTATCAGTAAGCGTGAGTGCTGGAGCAACTGTTATTGAATCACCGGTATGTATTCCCATTGGATCAACATTTTCAATCGAGCATATTATTATACAATTATCTTTTTTATCTCTAACAACTTCCATCTCATACTCTTTCCAACCTTCTAAACATTCCTCTATTAAAACTTGAGAAACTGGAGATTCTTGAAGACCATCTTTTATAATTTTATAAAATTCTTTTTTATTTTTTGCAATTCCACCTCCCAAACCACCCAATGTAAAAGCTGGTCGTATTATTGCTGGTAATCCAATACTCCTTAATGCTTTTTTTGCATCTTTTACCCGATTAACTATTTTTGATTTTGGTAAATCTAATCCTATCTCTGACATATTTTTTCGAAATTTTTTTCTATCCTCAGCATTTTCTATCGCACTAGAATTTGCACCTATAAGATCGATATTATATTTTTTTAAGACACCTCGCTTTTTCGCCTCCATAGCTAAGTTCAATGCTGTTTGGCCACCCATAGTTGGCAAGATTGCATTAGGCCTTTCTTTAATAATAATTTTTTCCAAAATTTCTAAAGAAATTGGTTCTATATATGTTTTGTGTGCAACATCAGGATCTGTCATTATTGTTGCGGGGTTTGAATTTAAAAGTATGACTTCATATCCTTCATCTTTAAGAGCTTTGCATGCTTGAGTTCCAGAATAATCAAATTCACAAGCCTGTCCGATTATTATTGGCCCAGCACCTACAACAAGTATTTTCTTAATATCTTTTCTTTTTGGCATTTAGTTTTATTTCTTTAATGAATTGGTCAAATAAATATTGGCTGTCTTGAGGCCCTGGGTTCGCTTCTGGATGATACTGTACTGAAAATACAGGTTTATTTTTCAATCTAATACCTTCAATAGAATTATCAAATAATGACTTGTGAGTTATAATTACGTTTTTAGGTAAACTTGATTTAATAACTTCAAAACCATGGTTTTGACTTGTAATTTCAACTTTGCCAGTTAAAAGATTTTTGACAGGATGATTTGCTCCTCTATGTCCAAGTTTCATTTTTTTAGTTTTTGCATTAAGAGCCAAAGCTAAAAGTTGATGACCTAAACAAATACCAAATATAGGTATGTTGAGGTTGATAAGCTTTTTGATAATTTTTACTGCATATTTTCCTGTTGCAGCGGGATCTCCTGGACCATTAGACAAAAAAACTCCATCTGGATTTAATTTAATTATATTATCAACACTTGTATCGCATGGGACTACTGTGATCTTGCATTTATGATTTGAAAAATATCTTAAAATATTTTTCTTTATTCCATAATCAATTGCAACAATATTAAAAATATTTTTTTTATTCTTTTCAAATCCTACATTTTTTTTCCAGGTTTTTAGATTGTTCCATATATACTTTGATCTTGTTGAAACATTTTTTGCTAAATCTAGACCATTTAAACCATGCCAATTTATAGATTGATTTAAGAGTTTTTTTATATTGAACTTTCCATATGTACTTTTTTCAATAGTTCCCTTTGGTGCACCTTTGTCTCTTATAAAATTTGTTAAACTTCTGGTATCAATACCGGTTAAACCAACAATCTTATTTTTTTTAAGCCATACATCTAGGTTTTTTAAAGATCTGTAATTTGAGGGATTTGTTATTTCAGCGTTAAATATTACTCCTTTGGTCCATATTTTATCAGACTCATGATCTTCTTGATTTGTGCCCACATTTCCAATGTGAGGAAATGTAAAATTTATTATTTGCCCTGAATAAGAGGGATCAGAAATTATTTCTTGATATCCAGTTATTGAAGTATTGAAACAAACCTCACCTGTAGCTACCCCCTCATAGCCAAGCCCTATGCCTTTAAACACTTGCCCATTTTCAAAAACTAAAATACCAGCTGACAATTTTGATTTTTTGTTGAAATTAATTTTATGTTTTTTTTTCAATTACAACTCATGAGTTAAAGGT
>CACHJZ010000014.1 GCA_902580275.1 uncultured Pelagibacteraceae bacterium
TAAAACTTTTACAGTTCCATCTGGCAATTTTAATAGCTGTAGAATATTGCTTTCGCATCCATAAGAAAAAATATCGTTCTTTTTTGGATCATCAACCTCAGAGTTTTTCTGGGTTACTAATATAATTTTTTTTTCACTTTGCATGACTTCATTTAGTGCAGAGATTGATTTATCCCTTCCAACGAATAATGGTATTACCATGCTTGGAAAAACTACTATATCTCTTAAGGGCAACAGTGGTAGATTACGTTTAATTTCCATACTATTAATATGGATATAATTAAAAATATTGCAATAGATATTTGGACTTTATTAAAAAAATGCTAGGCAGCTGAGGTTTTTGAGGGTTTGTTTTTATTCTGAGCATTTTTTGAATGAACTATAATTGGTTGTGAAAGTCCTTTGGCCGCACCCGAATCCACTATAACTTCCTCAACATTTTCAAGGCTAGGTAATTCAAACATTGTTTTTAATAAAATGTTTTCAAGTATTGATCTCAAACCCCTAGCTCCAGTTTTTTTTGAGATTGCTTTTAGAGCAATTTCTTTGGTAGCATTATCTTTAAAAGTAAGTTTCGCTCCCTCTAATTTAAATAATTCTTGATATTGTTTTATAAGAGAGTTTTTGGGTTCTTGAAGTATTTTAACCAGTGATTTTTTATCTAAATCCTCCAGCGTTGCAATTATAGGAAGTCTGCCAATAAATTCTGGAATTAAACCATATTTTAATAGATCCTCAGGCTCAAGTGTTTTCATTAATTCCCCAGTTTTTTTCTCCTCAATACTTTTTACTTCTGCACCAAAACCAATTGCTGTTCCTTTGTTTCTTTGAGAAATTATTCTATCAAGTCCAGCAAAAGCTCCACCACAAACAAATAAAATATTTGTAGTATCTACTTGTAAAAATTCTTGTTGTGGATGTTTTCTTCCTCCTTGTGGTGGCACGCTTGCTACAGTACCTTCCATTATTTTTAATAATGCCTGTTGTACACCCTCTCCTGATACATCACGGGTTATAGATGGGTTTTCTGATTTTCTACTAATTTTATCTACTTCATCAATATAAACAATTCCTCTTTGTGCTTTTTCAACATTGTAATCAGCTGCTTGTAACAATTTAAGAATTATGTTTTCAACATCTTCTCCAACATATCCAGCTTCTGTTAGAGTTGTTGCGTCAGCCATTGTAAATGGTACATCTAAAATTCTTGCTAAAGTTTGCGCTAATAAAGTTTTTCCGCAACCAGTTGGGCCAACTAATAAAATATTTGACTTTGCTAACTCGACATTCTTACTGGTTTTAGATTCATAGTTAAGTCTTTTATAATGATTATGTACAGCAACAGATAAAACTTCCTTTGCATGTTTTTGTCCAATTACATAATCATCAAGAATTGAGCATATTTCTTTAGGTGAAGGAAGACCATCTTGATGTTTAACAAATGTATCTTTACTCTCTTCTTTAATAATATCCATACATAATTCAACACACTCATCACATATGAAAACTGTAGGACCTGCTATTAATTTTCTTACTTCGTGCTGACTTTTTCCACAAAAGGAACAATAAAGAATATTTTTATTATTTGTGCTCATAATTTTTTTAACGAATCAATTTTAATACTCTATTACAGTTGACTTTAAATAATCAAGTTTAGGTTGATAGTATAACTATATATTGTGAATTACTCTCTTTTTTCTACAACTTTATCTATCAAACCAAATTCCTTAGCTGCTTCTGGAGTCATAAAATTGTCGCGCTCTAACGCTGATTTAATTTCATCAACTGACTTTCCAGTGTGTTTTGAATAGATCTCATTAAGTCTTTTCTTTAGAGATAAAACTTCGTTTGCGTGAATCTCAATGTCTGTTGCTTGTCCCTGAAATCCTGCAGATGGTTGATGAACCATCACTCTTGCATTGGGCAAGGAGAATCTTTTTCCTTTGGATCCAGCAGCAAGTAAGAATGACCCCATTGATGCAGCTTGACCTATACATAAAGTGGATACGTCTGGTTTAATAAACTGCATAGTATCATAAATTCCCATACCAGCCGTAACGAGTCCTCCGGGACTATTTATATAAAAAAAAATATCTTTTTTTGGATTTTCCGATTCTAAAAAAAGAAGTTGTGCTGTTGCTAAAGATGCAACTTGATCATTTATTGGCCCAGTTAAAAAAACAATTCTTTCTTTAAGTAATCTTGAAAATATATCATAAGCACGCTCTCCACGGCTTGATTGCTCCACGACCATGGGAATTAAAGTATTCATATGTTCATCTATCTTATTCATATAACGATTCGTAATACTTATACAACTTGTGATTACTTTTTGCTAACTTTTTTTGACTTGGTTGGCTTCTTCTTAATAGTTTTTGTTTTTTTCTCGGTTTTTTTTTTTTCAATTGATACGTCATCAACCTTATCAGAAACACCTTGATTATAGGATTTCATTTGCTTTTCATTTTCCGCTTTTAAAATTTTTTCAGCCTCTTCTTTGCTAACTGTTTTTTTATTAGTTTTTGCTTTAGATTTTATAGCCTCAATAATTTTCTCTTCGTAAACATTTCCTCTTAAACTTGCTACAGCTGATGGATTTTTTTGATAGTACTCCATTAAAAATTTTTCTTGACCAGGCATCATTCTCAATTGTTTTTGTATTTCTGCTTGTATTTCACTTTCTTCAATTTTTATTTTATTAGCTTCTCCAAATTCATTAAGAACTAATCCAACCTTAATTCTTTGTATTGCTTTTTTTTCAAACTCTTTTGTCTTTTTCTTCACTTCATCTTCTTTTAGCCCCTCAGAAATTATCTTCACTTCTTGATCTACTAAATTTTGAGGTATTTCACTGACTTTATATTTTTCGATCTGATCAAGGATTTGTTTTTTAGAGAGCATGTTTAGAGAATTTTTGTATTCTTGGTTAATTTGTTTTTCTAACAACAATTTAAGATCACTTAAATCTTTTGCACCTAAGTTTTTAGCAAACTCATCGTTAACAGAAACTTTTTCTGGATTTTTAACGGATAATATTTTACACAAAAATTCAGCATCTTTATTTGCTACTTCTTTTTCAGGAAAGTTTTCAGGTAATTTGATTCGTATTTTTTTTTCTTCGCTTTTCTTTACGCCTACTAATTGTTTATCAAAGCCTTTTATAAATAAGTCTTTACCAAGTTCTAGTTGCGTATTTTTTCCTTCATTACCTTTAAAATCTTTTCCATCAACTGTAGCTTTGTAGTCAAAAGATACTAAATCACCATTTTTTGAAATAGCATTTTCATTTTCTTTAAAATTCTTTTGGTTTTTTGCAATCTCATCTATTCTTTTATCAATTTCTTTTTTATCAATATTAACTTCATACTCATCAACTTTAATATTTTCTAAAGGTTTTAGATCTATTTTAGGCAGTTCAGTAACTGAAATTATATATTCTAAATCCTTATCTTCACCATAAGTTTTAAGATCTATTTTTGGTTGGCCCGCTGGTTTTATTTTATTATCATTTAAAGCTTTTGTGCTAGTTTCTTTAAGAACTTTGTCTAATACTTCTCCAAATATAGCTTTACCAAATTGTCTTTTTAAAACCTCTTTTGGAACTTTTCCAGGCCTAAAACCTTTAAGCTGAACAGTCTTTGATACCTCTTCATATCTTTCGTTTAAATGATTATCTATAATTTTTTTTTCAACAAAGATTTTTAAATCTTTACTCAAGCCTTTTTTATTTTGAACTGTTACTTTCATAATATTATAATGGTAGGCGAGAAAGGACTCGAACCTTCACATGTTGCCATATTGGTTCCTAAGACCAACGCGTCTACCAATTCCGCCACTCGCCCAAATTATTGCTGCTTTATATATTATAGAACTAATTTGTCCAATCCGAATATTTGTGTAAAAGTATCTAAATTTAAAAAAAAATATGATTATTTCACCTTGTATTAGTATTTGTAAAACAGATCCTGTCACTGGATTATGTTATGGCTGCGCTAGAAATAATGAAGAAAAAAGAATATGGAAAGATGAAAATACATCTGATGAATGGAAAATCAAAAATTTGGAAGAAATAAAAAGTAGACTTTCAGGTTGGCAGTTAGAGAGCTTCAAACAATCTTATAACTACAAAATTAAAGAAGGAATTTCTTTGTTTAAGAAAGAGCAAAAAAAATGAAGCTTATGAATTTAGTAGTATTAGTTTATTTTGTAGGAATAATTATTGGAGCAATATTTTTTAATTTATGGGGTACAGGGAATCTTATTAAGCCACTGATAGCTTTGTTATGGACGGCTCTTTTTCTTATAGCAATTGTGTATGTTGATAGAAAATCTGAATAACTCAATTATAAAATGCAAGAAATGTCCACGTCTTGTTAAATTCAGAAAAAAAATATCGATAGAAAAAAGGAAACAGTTCATTAATCAAACTTATTGGGGAAAACCAATAACTGGTTTTGGTGATATTAAAAGTAAAGTTTTACTGGTTGGTCTTGCGCCAGCCGCACATGGTGGAAATAGAACTGGAAGAGTTTTCACTGGTGATAAGTCCTCTGATTTTTTGTATAAATGCCTTTACAAAGCAAAAATTGCTAATCAACCAATATCTACTCACCTAAACGATGGATTAAAATTAAAAAAATCTTTTATAACAACGGCTTTGAAAT
>CACHJZ010000015.1 GCA_902580275.1 uncultured Pelagibacteraceae bacterium
TCTGGAAGTATATTTGCTTCAATTCTTGTTTACCTTCTTTCAAATTTAATTGGCAATTTATCTCAAAAACATGGAGTCCCATTTCCTGTTTTACTAAGAATTTCTATTGGTTTGAATGCTGCAAGATATTTCTCAATGTTAAGAGGTATCATTGGGATATTCTTTTTTGGTGTTCAAACATTTTTTATCTCAAAGTCTATAGTATATTTAATTAGAATCTCTTTTTTTTATATTGATCCAAATATCCTTAATAAAGAATTATTTCTTTTCTTTTTCTTATCCTTAAACTTAATAGATTGGATTGCTTTAATAATCACGTTTATTTTCCAATTTTATCTTTTTACAAAAGGTCATCACGTAACTAAATCTATAATTAAGTTTTCAGCTTTATTTGTTTACTTTGGTTTAATATTGTTCTTAATTATTATTGCTTCAGAAAACAGTCAAAAATTATTTTTATCATTTAATCAATTAATAATCTCTGATAATATTTTTCAACAGCAAAATTTCTCACCATTCATTTCAGTTACCGGAACTATGTTTGCTTTTTTTTCAATATTATTACTTAATTTCGGTGATTACGCTAGATATGCAAAAGATAAAAGTCATTTACATAAAGGAAATTTAAGCCTAATACTTAATTTAATTTTATTTTCTTTACTTTCAGTCCTAATAACTTTTGGTGCAGATATTATAATTAACTCAAATGTTACCCAGGCAGAAAGATTTTTGACTAACCCAACAGATATAATAGGAAAAATCGATAATACATACTTAACTGTAATCTCATTATTTTTTATTGTTGTTGCCTCGTTATCAACCAACCTTATTGCAAATTACATTCCGTCACAAAATACTTTGTTAAATTTTTTGCCTAAAAATCTAAATTTAAAATCTAGTGGTCTATTAATTATATTATTAGGATTATTAATAAGTGTATTTTGGCTACCAATATTAAGTCAAATAGGAATTTTATCTTTTATTGATACAATTGGATCATTTTTTGGACCGCTTTTTGGATTAATTGTTTGTGATTATTATTTAATTAAAAAAGGCAATATTATTAATAAAGATATTTTCTCCTCTAAACCAGGAAGCGCGTATATGTATTCTAATGGTTGGAACTATAAAGCGATTTATGCCGTATTAATAGGTTTTATATTTGCTTCTTCAACAATATGGAATGTAAATATGCAATTTTTGCAAACTTTTTCATGGTTAATTGGAGCTTTTGTTGTTTTTGTAACTTATTATCTTCTAGCATCTAGCAATGAATAATTTTGATCTTAAAAATAAAATAGCAATAGTAACCGGAGGCGCCCAAGGCTTTGGATTAGATATTGCTAAAAAATTTATTAACTCGGGAGCCCAAGTTAGAATATGGGACAATGACGAAAATGAGCTAAACAAAGTTATAAAAAAACAGAATAATGAAAATTTGAAGTATGATGTAGTTGATATTACTGATTTTGAATCAGTAAATAAAACTGTTAAAAATTTAAAAAATTCAAAAATAGATATACTCATTAATAATGCAGGAATTACAGGACCTACTGCTGAATTATGGAATTATTCAATTAATGACTGGAACAGAGTAATAAATGTGAATTTAAATGGAACTTATATTTGTTGTAAATTGATAGTTCCTCTAATGATTAAAAATAATTATGGAAGAATTGTAAATATAGCTTCAGTTTCAGGTAAAGATGGAAATGCTAATGCTAGTGCATATAGCTCAGCAAAAGCAGGAGTATTAGGTTTAACAAAATCATTAGGTAAGGAATTAGCTCAATATAACATTGCAGTTAATGCAGTCACTCCTGCAGGAGCAAAAACAAGAATTTTAAATCAAATGACAAAAGAACATGTTCAAAGAATGTTATCAAAAGTACCCAGGGGAAGGTTTTTAGAGCTTGATGAACTTTCTTCACTCGTATGTTGGCTATCATCAGAAGAAAACTCTTTTTCAACTGCTGCGGTTTTTGATATTAGTGGTGGAAGATCTACTTATTAGGTTTCTTTTTCGGGTAAACTATTTTATCGGCATATTTGCTTTGTTCGTTAGCTATCACTGGGGCTAAAATTATAACTGACCAATATACTAATAATGCCATTATTGAGAGGGTTTTCATCCATTCTCTCCGTTAATTTCACAGTTTCTTTTGTTTATTTTTTGGTCAAAAGTCTCAATACTCTTCCTATCAATTAACCATATTAGAGATTTTTCATAAGTGTTATCCTCGGCTATTTTTGTACATCTTTTACCTAATTTAACACTGTGTGTGCTACAATTTGCCAAAAAAATGAAAATTGTTAAATAAATAATTTGTTTCATAAATAATATTTAATAGTAAATTTTGATTTTTGATTGTCTTAATCATGTCTAAAGTATGAAATTATTAAAATTTATTGAATCAATCCAAATACTATATATAAGGCCCAAAATGAAAATTTTTATCCAAATATTAATTCTGACTTTATTAGTTATAAGTTCCTCAAAATCAGAAAATTTAAAAGTTTTTGAATTTACAAATGAAGAATTTGATCAACTTAAAAAAAGAAAGGTCAAAGGTGAAACCACCTGGACATTAGGTTCTAATGAGAGTGGAAACTTTATAAAAGCTGAAGCTGAGGGTGTTGGATCAGGCTTAGGTAAAGAGGTATTAATAAATCTAAACAAAACCCCAATAATTAATATTACATGGAAAATTGAGAAAGATTTATCTGGCATAAATGAAAATTCAAAAAAAGGGCACGACTTTGCTGCTAGAGTATTCGTTGTGAAAAAAACAGGATCAACAGCACTTTCAAATAGAGCGGTAAATTACGTTTTTTCGAGTAACAATGAAATTGGTAAATATTGGCGAAGCCCTTATACGAAGAAATCAATAGATTATGTTCTATCAACTACCAAACAACACTTAAATGAGTGGGTTACAGTCAAAGCTAATGTTAAGGAACATTTTAAATTATTACATGATCTTGATGTAAATGAGCTTAATGGAGTTGCTATAATGACTGATACAGATAATTCAAAATTAAAGGCTATTTCATATTATCAAAACATCTATTTTTCTAGTCAATAATAGCTAGGATTTAAAATATTTTTTCATTACAATTGAAAAAAAAGATAGAACAATTGCAACTATAACATCTTCAAGGGGAGTAGCATTAGGAACTCCGAAATTCCAAATAACAACACCAATAAGCCAAATAATATAAATTTTCATTTTTAAAAATTCATTAGTATAAAAAAAAATACAATTTTGATAGTATTAGATTATGTCAAAAGAATTTAAATATGTAACCAAAATCTATTATGAGGATACAGACGCCGGTGGAGTAGTTTACTATGCTAATTATTTAAAATTTCTAGAGAGAGCAAGATCTGAAGCTATATACTCTTTAGGTTTATCTAATAAAGAAATTTTAGAGAAAGAGGGAGTAATCATAATAGTAAAGTCGTGTAGTATTGAATACAAAAAACCTGCGAAGTTTGAAGACGAAATTGAAATTTTTTCAAACATAACAGAAGTTAAAAATTCATCTTTTAAGATGCATCAAGTAATTAAAAGAAAATTTGATATTATCTCTAAGGCAGATGTAGTGCTTGTAACTGTTAATAATAAAGGAAAACCGGTAAGAATACCAATTTTATTAAAAAAATTAATTAGCTAATTTAATTACTTTTTTAAATAA
>CACHJZ010000016.1 GCA_902580275.1 uncultured Pelagibacteraceae bacterium
AAGTCCTCATTATGAATTGGATCGGCTAATCTAAAATTTTTAATACCACTTTGTTTAAAACCCAGTAAATCACCATAACCCCTTAATTTCATATCTTCTTCAGAAATTTTAAATCCATCATTACTAGATTTTAAAATATTTATTCTCTTTTTTGCATTTGCACTAAGATTTGATTTGAACATTAATATACAAAAAGATTCTTTTGATCCACGTCCAACCCTACCTCTTAATTGATGAAGTTGAGACAATCCAAACTTATTAGCATTTTCAATAATTATTACATTTGCATTTGGAAAATCGATACCTACCTCTATTACAGTTGTAGAAACTATTATATCAATTTTTTTTTTCAAAAATTTATATAATATTTTATCCTTCTCATCTTTATCAATGTTTCCATGTAATAAACCAACTCTATTATTATAAATCTTTTTTAAAGCATCATACCTTTGAATAGATGACTGATGATCAACTTTTTTTGATTCTTCAATAAGTGGACAAACCCAAAAAATCTGATTACCACTTTTTATTTGTTTGTCTATAAATTCAATTACTTGATTAATATTTTTTTCATTTTTGCTATATGTTTTTATTTCTTTTCTGTTTTTTGGTTTTGATTTTATTACTGAAACATCCATGTCTCCATAAATCGTCATTATCATTGTTCTAGGTATTGGAGTGGCAGACATTACTAATACATCACAATTATTACCTGCTTTATCGGATAACTTTTTTCTTTGTTTAACCCCAAACTTGTGTTGCTCATCTATAACAATCAAACCTAATTTATGATATTTAATCTTTTCTTGAAATAATGAGTGTGTTCCAATTAAGAGATCTATTTTACCACTTGATAACTCATTTAGAATAATTTTCCTCTCATTAGACTTAGTCTTACCAGTCAATATTTTGATGTTAATACTACTACTAAATATTTTTTTTGCTAAGTTATAATGCTGTTTAGCTAAAATCTCTGTGGGTGCCATAAATGCAGCTTGAAAGTCACTGTATATAACATTAAGACATGCAACTAATGCGACTATCGTTTTGCCACTACCAACATCTCCTTGCAAAAGTCTAAACATTTTACTATCAGATTTTAAATCTTTATTTATTTCATTTATGGTTTTAATCTGATCTATTGTTAATTTAAAATTTATCTTACTAGTTATTGCACTTATTGGCTCATCATTAAAATTTTTTCTTATCTTTTTAACTTTTTTTATCTTTCTTCTTATACTAGAGCTCATTAGAAAATTTGACAAAATTTCATCAAATATTAATCTATTTAAAAAATTACCTTTTTTATTAATATTTTTAGGATCGTGCAGTTCGATCACAGATTCTTTCCATGTGATATTATTAAATCTTTTCAATAAATCTTCCTCTAACCATTCGTCTAATTCTGGAATTTTTGTAAGAACTTGGTCAATTATTTTTTGATATTTTTTTTCATTCAAACCTTCTGTAAGTCTATATTTTGATTGAATTTTTTTTATTGAATTTATATTTGAAAATATATTAGTAGGATTTACAATTTGATATTTTTTGTTAAAAAAATTTATTTTTCCACTTAATACCACGTCATGATTTAATGGAAGTATCTTTCTAATATAACCTTCATAACTATTAAAAAAAACACAATCTATCTTACCAGTATCATCTTCGCATATCACTTTTTTCGGAAGATTTCTTACTCTTGGAAAATTATATTTTTTTATAGAAACTTTTAAAGTCTGAACCTTGCCAACCTCAAGATCTTTAATATTTGATATGTCTCCTCTATTAACTATATCTCTTGGTAGATTCCAAAGTAAGTCGAAAATAGTGTTAATGTTCTTTTTTTTAAATAAATTTGATGTTTTTTTACCTATACCATCTATTTTGTTTATATTTGAAAGTAAGTATTCTATACCATTCATGTCTAATTTATATAGCTATGTCGCAAAATTTAGAAGAGCTTAAAAATAAAATTATTTACAGAAGTTCATACAGGGGGACAAAAGAAATGGATTTATTAATGACCGATTTTGTTAAATCTATTATTAATGATTTAAAATTTAATGAATTGATATGTCTTAACGAATTTATTGAATTAGATGATGAAATTTTAAAATCTCTCAAAAACAAAGAATCAATAAATAATTTTAATCCAAAGTTAAATTTTATTTTAGAGAAATTTCAAAAATTTTAATATGGCGGAGAGACTGGGATTCGAACCCAGGAAAGAGTTGCCCCTTTGCCGGTTTTCAAGACCGGTGCTTTCAACCGCTCAGCCATCTCTCCATTAGCAAGGTTTTATAAGTAAAATAATTAAATTCAACAAAAAAAAAGATGTCTTTTTTTATTAAATTTTACCTGGCGTACAAGTTTTGTTCAAGTTATCGTATAGTTATGGACTTGCTATGAAAAAAAATAAGTCAGAATTTATAAAATATTTTGAACAAATAAATAAATCTGTAAATGAGACTCAAAAAAAAGAGCGTTTCATCTCATTTCTTGAAAGAGTTTTTTCTGAAAATACCAATATCAAATCTTTGATAGATAAAATTACCGGAGGGGCTGAAAATTATTTGAAAATAATTAAAGATAATAAAGATTATGGTTTTGCTGATACACAGTATGAAAATATAATAATCGAATTTGAAAATAATTTAAAAAAGACAGAAGAACATGCTAAAAGTCAACTACTAGAATATTTGTCTGCTATTTATAAATCTGAAAAAAAAATTAATTATAGATTAATTTCTACGGATGGTATCAAATGGATTATTTATTACTTTGACAGCACTCTTGTAAAAAAAGATATTAACTGGGACAATCTAGATTTACTCAAAGAAAAAGAAGTTTTTGTTGTAAATAAGTTAAATTTTGAGGACTTTTATTTTTTCTTATCTAAATATCTTTTTCAAAATGTTGAAAAAAATCCAACACTAAATAATTTTATAGACGATTTTGGGATAAAATCTAATTTATTTGCAAATTGTTTTTTTGAATTAAACGATGTTTATTCAAAAATCAAAAATAATCCTT
>CACHJZ010000017.1 GCA_902580275.1 uncultured Pelagibacteraceae bacterium
ATTTTCATTTTCATACAATTGAAAAAAAAATCAGTTTCTTCATAATATAAAAAATAGTTTTCATCGAATTTAATTTTATTATTTAGAATTTTTTTATTAAACAGCATAATGGAACCTTCTATATCCCATTTTTTTAGTATCTTAGATTTTGGGTTATAATTTATGCTATTAGGAATCAGAACACCAAATTTCTTTATTTTTTTTGCATATTTTAAAAATTTTATTAAATTTTTTTCATCTATTACTACATCTATGTCTAAATATATAACATAGTTAGTATCGCAATTTTTTAGACCAAGATTAATACCTGCTCCATTCCCAGAATTTCTTTCTGACTCAATTACTTTTACATTTTTGCAATCATAGAAATAATTATCTAACTTTTCTTCTGAATTGTTGATAATTAATATTGGAAAATTTTCATTAAACTTCTGAATTTGTGAAACAAGTAAATCATATTTAGGTTTAAAAGCTACAATTAGAATAGTAACATCATTTAAAATCATAAAAATTAACTTTTAATAATTTTATTGAACTTTTTAACATTTATTGAGGTATCTTTAGGAAATTTAAATTTTTTTCGCGATATAGGTTTTACAATTCTAGAATTTTTTTTTGCAAAATTATAAACACTCATTCTTTTGCCACCAATATTTAAAATACCTTTTTTATTAATTAACTTTTTAAAATTTTGAACTAAGTTTTCATGGAACATAAAACTAGTTATTGCATCTTTAAATGCAACCTTATGAACAAATGGTTTTTCTGTAATGCATAGTCTTAATATAAGTGAATTTTTGTACATTTGAACAGCACATTCCCCTCCTAGCTTTGACCATGCATAATTATTAATTGGAAGCAAGGGATCGGTTTCTTTATAGTTACCTTTTGTGCCAGGATAAACATAGCTTGTAGAAAAATAAATTAATTTTATATTAAACTTTTCACAAAGTTTTACTACGTTGCATGTTCCAATTATGTTTTTATCAATACTTACTGAAATTTGATTGTCATGGAGACTCATGGGTCTAGATAAACCTGCCATGTGAATAATTATTTGAGGTTTAAAATTCTTTATATTTTTTTCTATAGATTTTGTGCTCAATATATTCAGTTGTTTATGTGTTCTGTAAATAATAGAACTTCCATGAAATTTTTTTTTTAGAGTTTTAGCAAACCTACTTGAACCTCCAGTTATTAATATTTTTTTCATTATACTAAATGGGTTATCCACTTACCCCCAGACTGAAGATAATTTTTTTCTTTCTTTTCAATCTCTCTTTTATGATTCCAGGCAAATAAAAATGAGTAAGTATAAAATTTTTTATAAAAATTTTTGTAATCTTTTATGGGAATATGCATACCAGGTGAGTATTTCCCAATTTTATCTGGCGTTGTGTCAAAAATACAGTCAATTAAATTTCTACCTATCCTGCAATAATTTAATATTGTTGTACTTTTAGATGTAGCTCCATAACCGCATATTCTGTAACCATTTTTTTTAATAGAATATAGTTTTTTCAGTAAGCTTTTCTTTGATTTTTTAACTTTGTTTGCAAATTTCAAACATCCTTTAAAATTATTGGTTGAATTATTTTTTTCTTTTATTAATATTTTTTTTAATCTTTTTGTTTCTTTTTGGCCAACATCTTTCTCGATTATATATCTTAAAGAACCGCCATGTGTGGTTTGTGATATTGCATCTACTAGTTTATAATTAAATTTTTTATAGATTTTTTTTATGGACGTGGCTGAGAACATAAAAATATGTTCGTCGTAAAGTTGATCATACGATGTTTTTGAGTACATAGCACCCAAATATGGTTCCTCAAAAATTATACGGCCATTTTTTGCAAGTAGCTTATCCATACTTCTAATAAGATTAACTTGGTCAGGTATATGACATATAACATTTGAGCCAACTATAACATCAAATCTTATTTTTTTTTTTATTAAATTTTGAATATTTCTTATATTAAAAAATTTATTAACACTTTTCAGCTTATTTGATATTGCAACATCATGAACGCTTTTTGACGGTTCATACCCAATACTAAAGTTTTTTTTAAAATTTTTTAAAAAAGTACCATCATTAGAACCTATTTCTAGTATTTTACCATTTTTACCTAAATATTTTTTTTTTATCCATTGTGCGTATTTTTTGAAATGTTGAACCATATATTTTGAACCCGAGGTATAAAATGGATAATTTTTGTTAAACATTTTATTTGGCTTTGGATGAGAAACCAATTGAACAAGACTTAAAGACTTGCAAAAACTTACTTTAAGAGGAAAAAAGAATTCTTTTTTAAATTCTTTTTTTCCTAAAAAACCATTTGCAATTGGCATTTTACCAAGGTTTAAAAAAATTTTACACTTTTCTTTTGTTATTCTACAATTCATAAATTTTTTTAGTTATGAGGTAAATTATAATTCACTAAATTTATTGATATATTCTTTTCTATTGTATTTAACATCACAAAGTGTCATCATAATGCAGTTTTTATCCAAAAATCTAATTTTTACCCAGTGTAACTTGGGTACAATCATAAATTTGCGATTTTTTTGTGAAATTAAAAAGATCTTTTTTATTTT
>CACHJZ010000018.1 GCA_902580275.1 uncultured Pelagibacteraceae bacterium
AATTGATCTTTATTTAATCTAAAATAATGCTAAACAATAGATAATATATCTTATTTATGAGAATTAAATTTACAAACTTATATAAATTAATTCCTGAAAAAAAAAATATTTTTTTTAAAATTAATAGCTTGATAAAGAAATCCCAATTTGTTGGTGGAAAGGAAGTGAAAAAATTTGAAAAAAGCTTTTCTAATTACGTAGGAGCCAAATATTGCGTTTCTCTTGGAAATGGAACCGATGCTTTGGAAATAGCTGTTAATTCTTTAAATTTAAAAAAAGGATCTGAGGTTATACTTCCTGTGAATACCTGGATATCTACAGCCGAAGCAGTTTTGAGTAATAATTTAAAAATTGTTTTTTGTGATGTAAATTTAGATGATTATTCTATTTGTTTGAAAGATTTAAAAAAAAAAATAAACAAAAAAACTAGACTTGTAATGCCAGTACATTTGTATGGCAATCCAACAAATATTCCTGAAATAAAAAAGCTTATAAAAAATAAAAATATAAAAATCATTGAAGACTGCGCTCAAGCTCATGGTGCTAGAATAAAAAGAAAACATGTGGGTACATTTGGCGATATTGGTACATTTAGTTTTTTCCCTGGTAAAAATCTTGGGGCATTCGGAGATGGTGGAGCACTAGTTACAAATTCAAGCAAAATTTATAATTTATCACTAAGACTAAGAAATCATGGAGCAAAACTTAAATACGATCACAAATTTTCTGGTAGAAATTCTAGATTAGATACATTGCAAGCAGCTGTTTTAAACGTAAAGCTTAAAAGCTATAAAGAAGTTATTAAAAAAAGAGCGAAATTAGCTAAACTATATAACAAAAATCTTTCAAACATAAAAAATATTAAGTTATTCAAGTTAGTGAAAAAAAATACTTCTTCATTTCATCAATTTGTAATTAGAGTTAATATCGATAAAAGAGATAAATTAAAAAAATACTTACAAAAAAATAATATTGAAACAATGATACATTATCCTTATATGCTTAATGAATTAAATTTTTTTCCAAATACAAAAAATTTAAAAAAAAGTAAAAGTTTAGGTAAAAAAATAATAAGTCTGCCAATTTCAGAAGAGCATTCATTTAAAGAAATTAATTATGTGACAAAAAAAATTCAAGAATTTTTTAAAAATTCACAGAAGTAATGACAATATTAGTTACAGGCAGTTCAGGGTTTATTGGTTATCATTTGATAAAAGAACTTTTAAAAAAAAATAAAAAAGTAATAGGAATAGATAGTCATAATAATTATTACTCAAAAAAAATAAAAATAAAAAGATTTGAAATATTAAGAAAAAATAAAAATTATAAATTTATAAAATTGAGTGTAGTAAATGAAAAAAAATTAGACAAAATTTTCAAAGTTTTTAAACCAAAAATCGTGTTTCATCTTGCCGGGCAGCCTGGAGTTTTATATTCTCTCAAAAATCCAAAAACATATTTTATTAATAATATACTTGCCACAAAATCAATTTGTAAAATTTCAAAAAAAAATAATATTGACAAATTCATTTTTGGTTCATCTAGCTCAGTTTATGGCGATCAAATAAAATTTCCAATTAAAGAAACTAACAAAGAAAATCCAAAAAACCCTTACGCAAAAACAAAGCTTAAATCTGAAAAAATTGTAGAAAATAGTTTTAAAAGAACATTTACAAAATTTGTCATTTTTCGTTTTTTTACTGTTTATGGTCCTTTTGGGCGACCAGATATGTTTATACATAAATTTTTAAATTCAATTAATAAAAATAAAAAAATAAGTCTGTATAATAATGGTTTAAATTTTAGAGACTTTACATATGTGGAAGATGTAATTAAAATTTTATATAAAACCTTAAAATCTTTTCCCCAAAGTAGAGTAATAAATATATGCAGATCAAAACCAATTAAAACAACCTATTTGGTAAATTTAATTAAAAAAAATTTTAAAAAAAAATTTAAAATAAATAAAGTTGGTTTCGTTAAGGGCGAAATGTTGAAAACACATGGTTGTAATAAATTACTTAAAAAAAGTTTTAAAAATGTTAAATTTACAAATATAAGCTTAGGTTTAAAAAAAACAGTTTCATTTTATAAAAAATATGGTTATTAAAAAACTTAATTTATGAAAAAAATTACTAAACCATTTATTTTTTCTAGTAAAAGATTTTTCGATAAAAGAGGTTATTTCCAAGAACTATTTCTTAAAAAAAATTTTCAAACAAATACAATTTTTACTGCAATTGCCCATTCCAAAAGAAGAGTTATAAGAGGAATGCATTTCCAATTAAAAAATAAGCAAACTAAAATAATAACTGTTCTATCTGGAAAAATCTTAGATATTTCTATTAATCTTAAAAAAAACTCAAAAGATTTTGGTAAGAAATATTATTTTCTAATGACTGAAGGTCA